>JBKDZA010000347.1:0-32943 GCA_046308455.1 Fluviicola sp. | reverse complement strand
TTCAAGTGCTGCGAATAAACTTTCTGGAGGAATTAAATTCTCCAAAATGAGCATGAGTAAGGCAATGGGACAAGCAAAAAAATCAGGGACAATCATTTTTATTGATGTACATACTTCTTGGTGTGGACCTTGTAAAGAAATGGCACGAACTACTTTTCAAGATGGGGAAGTGGCAAAAGTGTTTAACGATAAGTTTATTAACTTAAAAATTGATGCAGAACAAGATGAGGATGGACCTTCAATCGCGAAGAAATATTCAGTTACAGCTTATCCAACTTTATTGTGGGTCAATTCTGAAGGAAAACTTGTGAAAAAAGTGGTTGGTAAACAATCTAAAGAAAAATTGCTTTCAGTGATTGAAAAGATGTAATTTAATAAAATTGTTATTTGGTATTAGTCGTAAGATGTTTCTTACGACTTTTTTATGGTTGAATTTAATTAGTTGTCTAGATGTCTAGATATCTAGACATGTATTTTTTTTCTTACGGAAAGAATCTTAAATGATAGAATTATGATTCCAATACTTCCAATTATATAAGAAGCACCGTGTGCCCACCCAACAGCTAAAAACCGACTTTCATCAACGTTTTCAAGTTGATTCTTTAAACGATCTACTAAATGAATCACCTTCATTTCGGTTAAAAAGTAGCCAATTATTCCTGCTAAAAGAGCAAATCCGAAAAGGATTAAAAAGAATTTTAAAAGCAGTGGGAAAAGCTCTTTCAATTGCAAACTTCTACTTTTACCAAATTTATTTGCGAAGATGATTAAAAGTCCGAAAATCAATCCAACCCACCATGTAGCGATTGTTCCCCACAGAAACGCAAGTGCAACTGGATTTTGACTTTCAATAATCTTTGGATGTGTGATTGTAAAGTATTCAATACAGATTTGAGTTGTAATTAAATCGTGAATTATTCCGTAAATAATTGCTAGAAGAATGGATGTTAGAATTATTTTCAGTGAGTTCATAGGCTAAAATAAAAAAAACTCTGCTGAAATTCAACAGAGTTCCGTACTAATTTTATAAAAGATTAATGTCCTTTTGCAGCTAAATAACGTTCAGCATCCAAAGCAGCCATACAACCTGTACCAGCAGCAGTAATTGCTTGACGGTAAGTTCTATCAGCAGCATCACCAGCTACAAATACTCCTGGAACATTTGTTCTTGACGATCCCGGTTGTTCGTATTTGATGTAACCTGTTTCGTCTAAATTGATGTAATCTTTGAAAATATCTGTGTTTGGTTTATGTCCAATTGCCACGAAAAATCCAGTTGCAGGAATAATTGTTTCTTCGCCAGTTACACTGTTTTTAACTTTTGCACCAGTAACACCATTTCCGTCTCCTAAAACTTCAACAGTTTCAGTGCTATGCATAATTGTGATGTTTTCAGTGTTGCGCACACGCTCTTCCATGATTTTAGATGCACGGAATTTATCTGTACGTACCAACATGGTAACTTTTTTACACAATTTAGAAAGGTAATGTGCTTCTTCACATGCAGAATCACCAGCACCAACGATAATTGTTTCTTGTCCACGGTAGAAGAATCCATCACAAACCGCACACGCAGAAACCCCGCCACCGATTGATAAATAATGTTGTTCTGAAGGTAAACCTAAGTATTTTGCGGAAGCTCCAGTTGAAATAATTACTGTTTCCGCGTGGATTTCATGTCCTTCTTCTGTCCAACATTTATGAACATCACCAGAGAAATCAACTTTTGTAATAAAACCATTGCGAACATCTGTTTCAAAACGTTTTGCTTGTGCTTCTAATTGAACCATCATCTCTGGACCTGAAATTCCGTCAGGATAACCTGGGAAGTTTTCCACTTCATTTGTTGTTGTTAATTGTCCTCCAGGTTGCATTCCTTGATACATAACTGGTTTCATTTCTGCACGAGCAGCATAAATTGCAGCAGTATAACCTGCAGGACCTGATCCAATAATTAAGCATTTAACTTTTTCAGCACTCATATTTTTTACTATTTGTTTTTGTTCTGTATTTATATTGATGGACAAATTTAATCACTACTTAGATAGTTTCCATCTATACTTTTATTTATAAAATTGATAGCTTTTCAACCGTTATTTGTTTTTTCTACATGTGTAAACAAATGCAGGAGGGAAGTTTAAAGGTGTAAAAGCAATTTTAACTTTCGGAAATTGAGACTTTATCAAATTTTTAGCGTTCAAAGAATATTGAAATTGAACATAAGTTCCATTTTCATTTAATCGATCAAAACTCTCTTTAAGGATTTTGGATTTCAATGCTGTAGGAAAATTTGCTAAGGGTAACGAAGAAATTACAGCGTCAGTTGATGTTAAATCATATTTCGATAAATATTCACCAATTTTCTCAGCGCTATCGTGAATTAAGATAACTCTTGGATCTGTAAATTCTTTCTTTAGGCGTTTCATGAAATTATCGTTCAACTCAAAGACCAATAATTTTGCGTCAGGAGCCATATGTTTAACTATTTCACGCGTGAAAACACCTGTTCCAGGACCTAATTCTACTAGGGTTTTAACTTTTGAAAATGCAATGTTTTCCAACATTTTTTTAGCCAAGAAACGTGAGCTGGGACTCATAGCTCCAACCATTTTTTTCTCTTTCCAAAAGTTTTTTACAAATGATTCTGTTTTAGACATAGATTTCTTCTTTCATAGCTATTTTACCATTATTAATAACAGCAAGAATAGTTCCTGTTAATTCTTTTCCGTAAACCGGACTGTTTGTTGTTCCAATTAAATTTGTTGATGCATCAAATGTCCATTTGTTTTTAAGTGAAAACACAGTTAAATCAGCTAGTTGTCCAACTTCAATGGAATGATTTTCTCTTCCGATCAATGTGCGATTTTTGATTGTTAAAGCACGAATAACAGTTGCTAAATCAAATTCTGGACAAGCGACTAATTCAGAGAATAAAGTCTGTAGTGTACTATTTCCAAAATTTGCATGATCAAATTCTAAATCAGTTTCCTCTGTGTCATTTGGACGGTGATCCGAAACAATTGAATCTATTGTTCCATCTTTCAATCCAGACCATAAAGCTTTACGATCTTCTTCTCTTCGAAGTACTGGCATTAATTTATAATTCGCATCAAAGTTCAAAACAGCTGACTCGTTATGAATCAAATGTTGTGCATGAACATCTGCTGTAATATTATATCCATTTTCTTTTGCTTTACGGATTAATTCAACAGCTTCAGCACATGAAACACCTGTGATGTGTAAGTTTCCACCTGTGTATTCAAGTAAACGAATATTTCTTTCCAATTGAATGATTTCTGAAATACTTGGGTCTGCTTTTAATCCAGTTAAAGTGGAAGCGAGTCCTTCGTTCACCATTCCATATCCAGAAATTGATTTATCACGGCAAAAAGCGACAATCGTTCCTCCAAAATTTTTCGTGTATAAAAGTGCACGGTATAAAATTCCACTTGATAATGGCGTTAAATCATCTGTGAAAAGGCGACATCCAGATTGAAATAAATCATACATTTCTGCTAAATGTTCACCTTCTTTGTTTTTCGTAATACATCCACTTGGATAAATAGATGTCACATGATTTTCACCAGAACGTAAAATGTATTCAGCAATTGCTTTATTGTCGATAACTGGTTTTGTTGAAGAAAGTACAGCGATATGTGTAAATCCTCCTGATGAAGCTGCGTCTAATGTTTGTTGAACAGTTGCTTTGTGTTCTTCACCTGGATCACATGTATGAGCTTTTAAATCAACCCAACCAGATGAAACGTAGCTATTTGAAGCATCAATCACAGTTGCAGTTTGATCTTCAATTGAACTTTCAATCTTTTGAATGCGTCCGTCTTCAATTAGAATGGATTTAGTTTGACCATTCCATTGAGATTGAGAATCAATAATTGTTACGTTTTTGAGTATAATTTTCATTTCTTAGTTCTTTGTTTAGAATTGAAAAATGCCACAACTAGCATTTCAGCAATTAAAAATAAAAGTGCGAATATAAGGAACCATTTCCAGAATGGTTTGTCTTGTTCTAATTTTAAAAAAGATGCTCCCGTCCAATTCATTCCATCAGAAACTTGATCGAAAGGAATTGATGCATCTGCAAGGAAATCACTTATTTCTTCCGTAGTGTAACAGGCTGTTTTTGATTCTTTTCGTTGATAATTTACGGATAAAGAACCAATAGCTTTATCTTCAGAAACAATTGAATAATTTCCGGCTTTCAATGAACGAATTGCTTCTTGTCCTTGAATGGAAATGTAAGCGTTTTCTTCTTTTGTAAAAACTACAGGAAAATAACTTGTTTTGTCGTTCTTTAAAACAATTGGTGCGTCTGATGTTCCCGTTTTTGTAATTGGGAAATACGAAGATTCACCAACTGAAAGTGAGTATGGAAGTTGCTTTTTACACAATTCTGCGGAACGAAGAACTAATGTCGAAAACAATTGATTCGAAGTGAAATTACTGAACTCTTCGTTTAATGAAGTGCTTGAAAAAAAAACAGTTCGTTTACCTGTAGATCGAATAAAAAAGTCAGATCCATTTTGAAACGTCAATAAACCAATGGCTGCATCATTTTTAGATGCGTTCAAGCGATATGCTTTTTTCACATTTGGCAAATTGATATTGTCGACTCTTTTTTCAAATACTCCGTCGAAATAGGAATCAGATGTATTGATTTTCTTGATTGTCAATCCAGCTTGTTGTAGTCCAGAAATCGTAGGCATTTCTAAGCGTTCCAATAAATCATTCCAGCCAGAAATAGCAGCATTGGAACCTGGGAATAATAAGATTCCACCTCCTTCATTAGAAAATTCAACCAAAGACTTAATTAGAAATGAGGATACTTGATTGTTTCCATTTAAAATAACAGCATCGTATTCTTTCAACGTTGAAGTAGAAACTTCGGAAGCTTTCTTTTCGTTTACAATGAAATAGGATTCTAAACTAAGTACTAGTCCGATATTAGAAACAGCATCTTCACCATTGATTACAAGAACTTTACTGTTTTTGACCACATCGTATGAAAAATAATACGAATCATCTTGGTTCATTTGCTTATCGTTAACAGTAACGGAACAAGTAATACGTTTTGGTTCTTGGTTGTAATAAGTTAATTCAACTGTATCTGATCCAAAGGCAGGTAAATCAGCGTAAACACTTCTGTTGATTCTTCCCAATTGAAAATTGATATCGATTTCTTTTAAGTTCGTTTTGCTTTCATTTTTCACTAAAGCATAAACGATTTGTTTCATTCCAATGCGTTGTGATGGATTTTCAAACCAAACACTATCGATGAATAAATTCCCTTCGTTACTTGGTTTTAAAACAATTGGATAAACTTTAGAAGGGAAATCTGATATTTTCTCCAATTTGCCAAAAGTTGATTTTTGAAAGTCAGACAGGAAAAGTAGTTGAGAACTTGCGATTGCTTGATTTTTCTCACTTTCAATGTTCCATTGTTTCCAATACTTCAACACATTACTTGTTGAACGGGGAAGAGGTGAAAGTTGTAATTGTTCAATTTTTTCGAGTAATTGAGCCTTTGTCAACAAGCGTTTTTCTTCTCCGCCAAGGTTATTTGTTAAAAGAACAAATTGCGTATTTCGCGGTGAATCGTTAATAACTGATTTTGCTAAATCTCTAGCTTGAGAGATTAATTCTCCATTTTGTCCGATTCGCGACATGGAAAAAGAATTATCAACATAGATTCCAATTACGGATACGCCTGTTTTTTGATCTTTTTTATTAGACAAAAAAGGTTGAGCAAAAGCAAGAACGATACAAAGAAAAGCAAGTGTACGTAAACTCCAAATAATCCATTGTTTTAATTTTCGGATGCTTTGTTGTTCTTGTTCAATTGATTTTAAGAAAGTTAAACTTGAGAAATAAAGGGTTTTGTACCGTTTAAAATGAAATAAATGGATGAGCAGTGGAATGATTAATACTGCTAGAGCAATTAAAAAACCTGGATGTGCCCAATTCATACTTCAAATATAGTAACGAAAATCTAGTGTGAAGCGTTATGTGGATAACATTCCGTTAAAATTTAAAAAAGATAAAAAAAATGTGCGCTCTGTATAATAAAAAAAAAGGTTTTGCGTTCTTAAGAGAAAAGCAGTTTTGGCCTATGGTAAACAAATACCCAACTTTCGTAAAAACAACATCTCCAATTGAGTGCTCTCCTTCTGCAGCTGTTGTAAATCAATTACTTGCATACAGTAAATCTGTCCAAGGAATTAAAGGAAAAAAATCTAAAGTATTGGTTACTTTAAATTAAGTTTAAACAAAAAAAGGATGCGAAAACATCCTTTTTTTTATGTGGAAAAATTGATAGAAGACTAGATATCTAGTCTTCTGTTTTTTTACCAAATCTTTGCAATTTTATCTTTTGGATTACGCATTTTGTCTCCTTCTTTCACGTTGAACGCTTCAAAGAACTCGGGACAATTTTTCAAAGGTCCATTTACGCGGTACATACCAGGTGAATGTGGATCTGTAGCGATTCTGTTTTTCATTTCTGCATCCGTGTAATTGATTTTCCACAATTGTGCATAGGCAATAAAGAAACGTTGAGCTGGAGTATATCCATTAATTACTTCTCCTTTTTTGAATTCATCTGTCAATGTATAAGCATAATATGCCATTGTCAATCCACCTAAATCAGCAATATTTTCACCCATTGTTAATTCTGCGTTTACACAATGTCCATCTATTGGACAAAAAGCACTAAATGTTTCACCCAAAGTGGTTGTTTTAGAGCTGAATAATTTCAAATCTTCTTCGGTCCACCAATTTGTAAATGATCCATCAGCAGCAAATTGTGCACCTTGATCGTCAAAACCATGTGTGAATTCATGTCCAATTACCATTCCAATTCTACCATAATTTACAGCGTCTTCGTATTGATTACTGAAGAATGGAGGTTGCATAATTCCAGCTGGAAATGCGATTTCGTTTAACAACGGATGGTAATATGCATTTACTAAATGTGCTGGCATTCCCCATTCTGAGCGATCAACGGGTTGATTTAATTTTGAGAAATTATCTTTTACTGAATAAGCTGATAAATTGTCGATGTTTTGAACAAAATTGTTAGGAGTCAAATCGATTCCTGAAAAATCTTTCCACTTACTTGGGAATCCTAATTTTCGTCCAATTGAATTAAGTTTCTTCATCGCTTCACCTTTTGTTTTGTCACTCATCCAGTCAAGCTTAGCGATTCTTTCACGGAAAACAATCAATAAATTGTCGACCATTTTGTTTACACGTTTTTGCGCATCATCTGAATAGGCAACGTCAACGAAAGCTTTTCCAAGAAGTTCTGAAATTGGAGAACCAGTTAAATCATCAATACAACGCTCGTCAATTGGTTTCATTTCAGTCATTCCACGCATGTCAGTTCCATAAAAACTAAAATTTAATTTCATGAAATTTTCATCCAATAAATCAGCATAATGGTTAATCATACACCATGAAAGGTAGTTTACCCATTGATCAATAGATGTTTTCATAAAGATCTCATCCATTTGACGAAGTGCATCTGGTTCAGAAACAACAATTGTATCAATACTTTGACAACCAACGCGTTTCAAATAAACATCAAAATCAATGTTTGGCATAGCAGATTTAAAATCTCCATAAGAAGTTGGATTATATGTTTTCTCTGGTTGTCTTTCTTCTTCAGGTTTCCACATTAAATTCGCTAATTTCTTTTGGAAATTAATTGCACTTTGAGCCGCATTTTGAGCTTCAGTTTCGTTACCTTTAAATGTCATGAATGCATTTTTAGCGAAACGATTATACTTTCCTAAGATTTCTTTGTTTTTGTCTTCAAAATAAAAGTCACGGTTGGGTAAACCAATTCCTGTTACTCCAAAATATGCTACGTTTTTATCGACATCTTTTAAGTCTTGACCAACACCAATTGCAAAAAAAGTATTGATTCCAACTTTATGCATATCAGCAATAACTCTTAGGACATCTTCTCTTGACTTGATGTTTTTAACCGCTGCAAGTCTTTCTGATAAAGGTTTTACTCCTAATTCATTTCTAGTTTTTAAATCCGTGTAAGATTTATAATAATCACCTAAAAGTTGATTTTGAGAACCTTTTTTATCCGTTGAACCACTCGCTAACTTCAATATTTTATTTAAAATAACATTGTTGTTTTTCTCCAACTCATTAAAACTTCCCCAACGAGACTCAGATGCTGGAACAGGATTGTTTTTACACCAAACTCCATTAGCGAAAGTGAAGAAATCATCTTGTGGACGGACAGCATTGTCCATGCTTTCTAAGTCGATTGTAGATGATTCTATTTTATTGTCAGAAAGAACTAAACCATTAGTGTTACCTGAAACAGCGTTATCTTTCGGACCTTTTGGGCTACAAGCTACTAAAAGACTTAATGCACAAAAAGAATAAATTATTTTTTTCATTTATTGTTTGAATTGAAAAATTATTGAGGAGTTAAAAGCATTTCTACGTGTGGAATGGTATCTTCCAAGTATTCTTTTCCAGTTGAAATAAATCCAGTTCTATTGTAGAAATTTTCTAGATGTTTTTGAGCTGATAAACGTATTGGAACAAGTCCAAATTCTTCGTGCGCAAATTTCACACATCTTTCCATTAATTCTAGTCCGATACCAGAACCTCTAAAATCAGGATGAACAACAACACGTCCGATTGCTACTTCAGGATAAGAAATTCCTGGGTGAATGATTCGAGCAGTTGCAATTACATCACCTTTTCCATCACGAAGAAGTAAATGATACGATTTTTTATCTTTCCCATCTAAGTCAAGGTAAGTAACGTTTTGTTCAACTACAAAAGCTTTAAGTCTCAATGCGATCAAATCGTGAAACTCATTTAATGTTAATTCTTTGAAAGGTTTAAATTGCCAGTCTAAATGCATGTTATAAAAATTATCAATTATCAATTATCAATTATCAATTGAAAAAACAATGTTTTAAAATTGATGTCTGTTTATTTTTGGTATTTTATTTATGTTTGAATTACTCCAACGTTATATGGTTTTTCAGCCTTTTTATGACTCGCCATTTGAATTCCAATAGATAAAAACTCTCTCGTTTTTGCTGGATCAATGATTGCGTCTAACCAAATTCGAGAAGCGGCATAATACGGTGAAATTTGCTCATCGTAACGCGCTTTTATGGTGTTGTATAATTCTGCTTCACGTTCAGGAGTTATTTCTTCTCCTCTTGATTTTAAAGAAGCTACTTCGATTTGTAATAATGTTTTAGCTGCCGAAGCTCCAGACATTACAGCGACTTCAGCTGTTGGCCAACCAACGATTAAACGTGGGTCATACGCTTTTCCACACATGGCGTAATTTCCTGCACCATATGAATTCCCAAGTACAACAGTGAATTTTGGTACAACTGAATTTGCCATTGCGTTCACCATTTTCGCCCCATCTTTAATGATTCCAGCGTGTTCAGATTTTGAACCAACCATAAATCCGGATACGTCCTGGAAAAAGACCAATGGGATATTTTTTTGATTACAATTCATGATGAATCGTGCTGCTTTATCGGCAGAATCATTGTAAATCACACCTCCGAATTGCATTTCACCTTTCGCGTTTTTAGACAATTCACGTTGATTTGCTACAATTCCAACACTCCATCCGTCGATACGCGCATACGTACAAACGATTGTTTTTCCATAATCAGCTTTGTATTCAACCAAACTTCCTTCGTCAACTATACAATCAATGATATCGTGAACATTATAAGGTTTGTGTCTTTCTTCAGGTAAAATTCCATACACATCTTTCAAGGGACGTTTTGGTTGAACTGTTTCAATGCGATCAAAGCCAGCATTTTCAGCAGCTCCAATTTGAGATATCATTTTACGGATAGTTTCTAAACATTCCGTATCATTCGCAACTTTGTAATCACATACACCTGAAATTTCAGTATGAGTTGTAGCTCCACCTAATGTTTCATTGTCAATACTTTCACCGATTGCAGCCTTCACCAAGTATGAACCTGCTAAGAAAATCGTTCCTGTTTTATCAACAATTAAAGATTCATCAGACATAATTGGTAAATAAGCTCCACCAGCAACACAACTTCCCATAACAGCAGCAATTTGGGGTATGCCAAGCGATGACATTACTGCATTGTTTCGGAAAATTCGTCCAAAGTGTTCTTTATCCGGGAAAATTTCGTCTTGCATTGGAAGATAAACTCCAGCTGAATCAACTAAATAGATAATAGGTAAACGGTTTTCAAGTGCAATTTCTTGAGCGCGTAAATTTTTCTTTCCTGTGATGGGGAACCAAGCTCCAGCTTTTACCGTAGCGTCATTTGCCACGACAATGCATTGTTTTTTGGAAACAAATCCAATCACAACAACAACACCTCCAGAAGGACAACCTCCATGTTCTTTATACATTCCCATTCCTGCGAATGCTCCAACTTCAAAACGAGGAGTATTTGGATCTAACAATAAATCAATTCGTTCACGCGCGGTCATTTTACCTTTTTCGTGAAGTGAATCAATTCTTTTTTGACCTCCACCTAAGTAGACTTTTGCTAACTCAGCTTCCATTTTGGAAATCTTAAGTCGCATAACGTCCTCATTTTTATTGAATTCTAATTCTTTTGCTCCAATAGCCATTCTTCGATTTTTTATAGCGTTTCAAATATACACAATTCACTGTAGATAGAAATCTCATTCGTTTGCATTTTTTAATTCATAAGCAATTATTTTTGCATTTATGATTGATAATTATAGACACAAAGGTTTAAGAAAACAATTGATTGACGAATTGAGACTAAAACAAATTGCTAGTGAAGAAGTTTTACAAGCTTTTGATAAGGTTCCAAGACATTTTTTCTTAGACAAAGTCTTTGAATTACAAGCATACAGTAACGTTGCGTTTCCAATTGGTGCAGATCAAACAATTTCACATCCTTCAACTGTTGCCTATCAAACTACTTTGTTGGAATTAGAAAAAGGAATGAATGTACTTGAAATTGGTACAGGTTCAGGTTTTCAAACATGTATTTTGAGTGCAATGGGAATGAAGGTTGTAAGTATTGAACGACAAAAAGAATTGTACTTAAAAACAAAACCATTGATTGAAAGCATGGGTTTCCGTGCAAAGCTTTATTTTGGAGATGGATATGAAGGAAAAGCAATTTTCGCACCTTATGATCGTGTTTTAGTTACTTGTGGCGCTCCTTTTATTCCTCAAGCTCTTGTTGAACAATTAAAAGTAGGAGGGATGCTCGTGATTCCTGTTGGAGAAGGTGCAGTTCAAAAAATGATTCGAAGTACACGAATTAATGAAACAGAATTCAAGGAAGAAACTTTTGGTGATTTTAGTTTTGTTCCAATGCTCGAAAATAAGGCGAAATAAACATTCTTAAAATCACTTATTCTATAATTTACATAGATTTTAAAGGCTTACAAGCTTATAAACATGTCGGTTTTTTCATGAATATTATTCACTTTACATTCGTGTAAATAAAAAGTGAATGGAAGTTTTGAATCAATCAAATTTGGAAACTTATTTCCAAGAATTTAGAGAAAATATTATTGGAAACAACAGTATGATTAGCTTACCAAATGGTGAGCAAAAACGCATTGTTTACACTGATTGGACAGCTTCTGGTCGCATGTATAAAGAGATTGAAGAAAAATTAATTCATGAAGTTTACCCATTTGTTGCTAATACACATACAGATACAAATTCGACTGGACAAGCACTAACTCACGCTTATCATTTTGCTCAAAATATTATCAAAAAACATGTGAATGCTGACGGAAATGATGTAATTATTACTGCAGATTCAGGCATGACAGGTGTAATTAATAAGTTACAACGAATTTTAGGATTCAAAGTTCACGAACGTTTTAAAGCTAAAATTCAACTGGAAGAATGTGATATTCCAATCGTTTTTATTACGCACATGGAGCATCATTCTAATCAAACGAGTTGGTTAGAAACAATTGCTGAAGTTGAAGTAATTCAACCGAATTCGAATGGTAACCCAGATTTGAATCATTTGAATGAACTTTTAGCTAAGTATTCGAAACGTAAGGTCAAAATTGCTAGTGTAACAGCCGCTTCGAATGTAACAGGAATACAAGTTGATTATCATGGTATTGCAGAAGTTATGCATGTAAATGATGGTTTGTGTTTTGTTGATTTTGCTTGTGCGGCACCTTATGTAAATATTGATATGCATCCTGAAAATGACGCAAGAAAATTGGATGCTATTTTCTTTTCACCGCATAAGTTTTTAGGTGGTCCAGGAACATCTGGTGTGTTGATTTTTAATAAACAATTATACACAAATTCTATTCCTGACCATCCGGGTGGTGGAACTGTAAACTGGACAAATCCGTGGAAAGAACATTCTTATATAGATGCTATTGAAGAGCGAGAAGATGGTGGAACTCCTGGGTTTTTGCAAACAATTCGTACTGCATTGTGTATTCGCTTGAAAGATAAAATGACTGTCGAAAAAATGTTAGAAAGGGAAGAGGAATTAAAAGAAATTGTATTCAATTATTTTGATCAAATTCCGAATCTTCATTTATTAGCAAACGAAAATAGAGACAATCGCCTTGGAATTTTTTCCTTTTACATTGATGGTTTACACTTCAATAAAGTGGTGAAATTATTAAATGATAAATACGGGGTTCAAACACGAGGTGGTTGTTCATGTGCAGGGACATACGGACATTATTTATTGAACATTGACTTTGATTTGTCGCATGCATTGGTTCATGAAATCTCATCAGGAAATTGTTCGAATAAACCAGGGTGGGTTCGAATGTCTATTCATCCAACGATGACAAATCAGGATATGATTTTTGTTTGTGAATCGATTAAAGATATAGCCACAAATTATGAATTCTATCTTGAAGCATATAATTTTAGTCCTGCAACTGGTAAAATCACACGAAAAGACGAAAACGGTATTAGTGATCGAATGGTTGAATCTTGGTTTGAAATTTAAAATCGAGCATAACTAATTTGTAGTTTAACATTGTCGTCTTTATAAGTACTAATTTTTTCTACAAATTCGATATGAGAATTTGAAGGAATTCCAGCGTTTATTTCTATTTCTTGCGTTGAAATTCTACCAGATGGACTTGTAATTGTAGCTTTTATTGTGACATCATAAACTGTTGCATAATTATTATTTTCTATAGGTCCCGAAATATTTGTATTTCCAAGTAATCCTTTATAGTCGGAATATTTAAGGTCTAAATTTCTAACAATCTCTTCCGTTGGAGTAGGTGTTAAAATTGCTACCAATAAAGAACAAGAATTTAAAGAGAAGGTAATTAAAATGAATAAAATGATGCGATAAGATTGTTTTAACATAGATTTTTTTTAAATCTATCTCTCAAAAATTATACCGTAAACAGTAACCTTTATTTGTTGTTGCATACAACGATTTTCCATCCAATAATAACGCACAGAAGTTTCCACGTTTGAAGCTTTTCCAAGTAATTCCACCGTCTAAACTGTAGTCGATTCCGTTTGTTCCACAAATGAATAACAAATCTTTCGTTCCAACTACACATGAACGGTATCCATTTGGGTTTTCAGTACTTTCTTTCCATGTTTTTCCACCATCAGCGCTTATTGCACACGTACCTTTACGTTCATTTTGTTTGGTATAATCACCTCCAACAACAATAATGTTTTGTTCGTCTAATTGTAAAAGTGAATACGGACCAGCACTTTCACCTAATTGAAGTGGAAGATCAATCGAAAAGTAAGTTTCTGGTTTGTCTAAAATAAACGAATGATATCTCGCAGTTTTTCCACCTCCAGAAACAAAAGAATAGCGATTTCCGTTTAAAGAAGCAGTTGTTCCACTTGCAGCAAAGCAAGCTTCATTTTTGAAACAGCGAATTGTTGGTAATTTTGGAGCTTTTTTTCCTTTTTTACTTGGGATATAATGAATTTTAAAGTATCCACCAATTGGATCAGCTAAAATGATTGTACCTTTTTTATTGGTACAGATATCGTCAAAAAATTCTTTTGCAAAAGTTGTTTTTTGAACTGAATTAGCGTGATAAGTTGAAATGATACCATTATCACCAGATTCAATTGCAATGATATTTCCTTTCGAGAAGTTTAAATCTCTAAATTCGCCTTCGTTCGCTTGGATAATAGTTTCCGTGTTTTTTGATTCTAAATCGTATTTAACTACTCCATTTTTTGAAGTTCCAAAATAAAGTGAGTTTTTAACTTTTAAAATTGCACGAGAATAAGAACTATCTGGTGCGAATTGAAGCGTATCTGTAGATTTGATGGAAATAGAGTTTTGTCCAAATACATTACTTTGAATGAGAAGAACGAAAAGTAGTATTAAATTTTTCACGTTGAATCATTTTAAGGTTTTCAAAATCTTCCGGAGGCGTGCGTTTCCATCTTTTGTGTGTCCACAACCAAGGAGCAGGATTTTGAATCAAATTGTTTTCGAACAAATGTACGTGTTTTTCTGTGATTTCTCCAAAATTTAATGAAGAAGCATTTTCGCAAATCAGTTGTAATTCAACTTCATAGTAACCTCTTTTGACCATTTTTGGAAGGTAAAATACAACCGCTTGATCGTATTTATTTGCAAGCATTTCAGTACCAAAAGCAATTGCTGTGTCTTGATTTAGAAATTTTGTCCAATAACTTTTATTCGTGTCACCTGGACTTTGATCTGCTAAAGTTAAGGTTGCGGTGATTTCCTTATTTTCTTTGTATGATTCGAAGGAAGATTGAACTATTTTAGAATGGATAACTTTCATTCCAAAACGCTGTCTCAATTCATTGATTTTTTTATCCCAAAATCCAGAGCTCAAAGGCATTCCGATTCCAACTGCTTGATGTTTGAAGAATAAATTTTGACCAGTTATCATCCATTCCCAATTCAAATAATGAGCTGAAACCAACAAAACACTTTTGTTTTTATCAAACAATTCGTTCATCACTTCTGGATTTTTAATTACAAAGCGTCTTCGTAATTCTTTTTCAGAAATCCCTAAGTTTTTAACTCCTTCAATGAGCATATTTGAAAAATGCCAATAAAATCTTCTACGGATTTTTGCAATTTCTTTGGGAGATTTATTCGGGAAAGAGTTGTTCAAGTTTTTAGTAACCACTTTCTTGCGATACGGCAAAATTGTAATCAATAGAACGAAGAAAAAGTCGGCTAAGCGGTAAGAAATCCACAAAGGGGTTTTGGAGAGCGGCCAAACAAAAACATAATAGAAAAAAGCATTCATTCGATATTCTTATTGGGCCACAATTGTTTCAATTGAGTTTTGATTTCTTGTTCTTTTTTCGAACTTCCAGCATGGAAAAAGCTTTTGTTTGCAAGTTCATCTGGTAAATATTGTTGGTGTACAAAATTTCCTTGAAAATCGTGTGCGTATTTGTATTCTTCGCCATAACCAAGCTCCTTCATCAATTTTGTCGGTGCATTTCTCAAATGAAGTGGAACAGATAAATTCATTGATTTCCTTACTTCAGCTAGCGCTTCATCAATTGCAAGATAAGCTGCGTTTCCTTTTGGAGATGTTGCCAAATAAATCGTGCATTCTGAAAGAATTATTCGTGCTTCGGGCCATCCAATTACTTGAATTGCTTGGAATGTTGTGTTTGCTAAGATTAATGCATTTGGATTTGCCAAGCCAATATCTTCTGCTGCTGAAATTAATAAACGGCGTGCAATGAATTTTGGATCTTCACCACCTTCAATCATTCGAGCTAGCCAATAAACAGCTGCATCAGGGTCAGAACCTCGAATCGATTTTATAAAAGCAGAAATAATATCGTAATGTTGTTCACCATCTTTATCGTATCGAATGACTTGATTTGCAAAAGAATGCACTAATTCATCTGTAATAATTACCTCTTCATTCGGTGAAAAAGCATTCACGATGATTTCAAATAAATTCAACATTTTTCGTGCATCACCTCCAGAAATAGCCAACAAAACTTTCGTGTCTTTCAAGGTGATTTTGCGTTTTTTCATTTCTGAATCAATCGCAATTGCACGATTTAAAAGTGATGTCAAATCTTCGATAGTGTGTTCGTTTAAAGTATAAACTTGACAACGAGAAAGTAGGGCTGAGATTACTTCAAACGAAGGATTTTCAGTAGTTGCGCCAATTAAAGTTACTGTTCCTTTTTCAACTGCACCAAGCAATGAATCTTGTTGAGATTTTGAGAAACGATGAATCTCATCTATGAAAAGTAAAGCTCCATCTTGACTAAAAATTCCTTGGTTTTCAACTTTTTGAATGATTTCTCTCACATCCTTAACGCCAGAAGAGATTGCAGATAAGGTATAAAATGGACGATTTAATTCTTTAGCAATAAGGTTTGCTAGGGTTGTTTTTCCAACTCCTGGAGGACCCCAGAAAATAATTGAAGGTAAAACTTTCGCATTTAGAGATTTACGTAAAGATCCACTTTCGTTTAAAAGATGTTCTTGCCCGATATATTCCGACAAGTTTTTTGGACGCATACGTTCTGCTAAAGGCGCACTCATTTTTAATCAGCGTTATTCTCTAAATTCAAAGTGATTCCATTTTCACTAATTAAAATTAGTCGTTTTTTGTAGAGATTTCCGATTACTTGTTTGAAAACTTTTTTCGACCAACCTGTTTTTTGGAACACTTCTTCCGGGTCAGATTTATCAGAAAGATCCAAGAATCCATCATTTTCTTTTAAAAGTTCAAGCAATTCTTCCCCAAGAGGATCAATTTTATCGTATCCTTCATGTAATAAAGCGATATCTAATTTTCCGTCTTCACGTACATTTTTCACTACAGCTTTCATACGTTCACCTAAGCGTACACGACCATAAAGATCACTTTTGAAAATTAATCCAAGAACTTCATCGTTTACAATAACTTTGGTTCCAAGATCAGTATGTTCCCAAATAACAATCTCAACAGAATCATTTTTGGAATAAGCGCTTGTATCGTCAGAAAGGAATAGACCAATTCGAGTAGATCCAACTAAGCGTTGTGTTGCATCGTCTAAGAACATGTAAATCAAATAGGATTTTCCTTCTTCCAGTTTTTTCGGTTGTTCTTTAAAAGGAATTAATAAGTGTTTTTCAACTCCCCAAAAAGCAAAAGCACCAAACTGATTGACTTGTTCGATGTATAAATATGCGAATTGATTCACTAACATCTTAGGGATGAGTGTTGTAGCGATTAGTCGTTGTTGCGAATCTTTGTAAAGAAACACATCAACCATGTCATCTAAATCAAATTCTGGTAGAATGTATTTATTTGGAAGTAAAACATCGTTTTCTTCCTCATCTACTAAATATGCTCCAACCGAAGTGAATCGGTCAAGTCTAAGTGTATTCCAAATGCCTATTTTCACACGGCAAAGTTAGTGAAATAAGCGACTTAGAAATATAAATTTCCAGATTGTTTTGCAGCGATAATCATACAAGGCAATTTCGCCTCATTCGTAATTAATCCTTGAGCAAAGGTATCAAATTGGGGTAGTAAACTTTCTGAATGGTAAGCAATTGCGATAACATCTGATTTATGTTCACGTGCATATTCTAATACTTTCTTAGCAAAAGATCCACCAGATTTTAATAGATTTACTTGACAAGCAACACCTTTTTCGTCGTATTTATTTCGAATCAAAAGAACCCGATTCTTAGTTTGTTGAGAGAGGCCTTCATCGTTGTGTTTTTCACCAATAACATGAACAGTACCATTAAACATCTTTGCTAAATCGCCCGCTGAGCTGACAATTTGTAGACTTTCTTTCGTTAAATCAATTGGAACAACAATATTTCGGATATCTGTATGTTTCGTTTCTTTTTGAACAATAATAAAAGGGATTTCGCAAGATGTGATCACTTTCATAGCATATGAACCCGTCAATTTTTGAAAACCTTTTGCTCCATGAGTTCCCATTAAAATTAATTGGGCATGTTCTCTATTTGCAATTTTATTGATGTCTGTGAAAATATCACCAACTTCAACGCAAGGTTTAACAATTGTACCAGATGGAATTGTACGAGTTGCGATAATTGCATTTAATTTATCTTGAATTCCTTGAATTTTCGCTTTATTATCAACCAAATGAACAAGTAAAATTTCAGCGTGAACGTGTGTTCCTAAAAATAAAGCATAATCCAATGCTGTATTTCCAACTTCAGATAAATCGTGGGGAACTAAATATAAATTATGACTCATATTGTGTGTGTTTAAGTTCAAAGAAAATAAATTCTAATGACATTACAAAATCGTTTTGTTAACAAAGACTTGTTAAACTATTAAAACTTTCATCAAAAAAAGTTCAATAAAACAAAGAGACTTCACTGAAACAATATCTTTGCACCAAATTTTTACAATGATTTTTGTTTTTATTCTTTCATTAATACTTTTATCAGAGTTCGTTTTTTTCTACGGAATCTATTCGTTTTTTCCACTTTTGGGTTTAGAACTTGCTGCTTTTCAATTGCTTGTTTTTGTTGTGTCAATCTTTTTCTTATTTAAAAATTTCAGAAGAAAGCAAACAACAAATTATCGACCAGCGTTTAATTCTTTTGGAGTGATGATAGCTTCAGGAGTTCCGAGTTTGCCTTTTTTGCCTTTTGGAATCGCCTATTTTTTTGTTCCTGAAAAATTAGTTTTAACGATAGGTTTAGTTTTGAGTTTTCTATTGTTTATAGGTATAATTTATGGGATTCTTCATGGAAGATGGAATTGGAAAGTTAATACTATTCGATTGAACTGGAATGATTTACCAGATAGTTTAAATGGAAAAAGAATTGTTCAAATTTCAGACATTCATGTTGGAAGTTTTTTCGACAAACACGGAAGAGTTGAAAAAGCAATTGACATGATCAACGAACAAGATGCAGATTATGTTTTTTTCACAGGAGATTTGGTGAATAATCTTGCTGCTGAAATGAAAGGATGGGAACCTGTTTTTTCAAAAATTAAAGCAAAAAAGGGGAAATATAGTATCCTTGGAAATCACGATTATGCGGATTATGTTCCGTGGGATTCTGAATCAAAAAAAGAATCAAATTTTAATGATTTATTGGAAATTCATAAAGAAATTGGATTTACACCTTTGTTGAATGAATCGCTTCAAATCGAAGAAAACGTGTATTTGTTAGGTGTTGAAAATTGGGGGATTAAACCATTTCGTCAAAGCGGAAAATTAAAAGAAACTTTGGGACAAGTTCCAGTTGATAGTTTTAAAATTTTATTGAGTCACGACCCAAGTCATTTTGATGAAGAAGTGATTGGAGAACCAATCCATTTAACGCTTTCGGGACATACACATGGAATGCAATTTGGAATTGAGCGTTTCGGAATAAAATGGAGTCCTGTTTCATTTCGCTATAAAAAATGGGCTGGATTATATGAAGTTAACAAGCAGTTTCTTTATGTTAATCGAGGTTTTGGATACTTGGGTTTTCCGGGAAGAGTTGGAATTTATCCTGAGATTACAGTTTTAGAGTTCGGTACAAAATAGTATCTTTGCAATCCATGAGTATTTTAAACAGATCAATGATTATTTACAAAACAAAGGAAGAGATTGAAATCATGCGTCAAGCTGCGCAAGTTGTTTCTCGCACATTAGGAAAAGTCGCAGAAATGATGCGTCAAGGTGTTACGCCAAATGAGTTAGATGCAATGGCTGAGGCTTATATTCGTTCACAAGATTCACTTCCAGGTTTTAAAGGATTATATGGTTGTCCAAGTACCTTATTGATTTCTGTGAATGAAATGGTTGTTCATGGTCTTCCAACAGATGTTCCAATCAAAGAAGGTGATATTGTATCTGTTGATTGTGGAGCGATTTATAAAGGATATTACGGTGATCATGCATACACATTTGCTGTTGGTGAAATTTCAGATGAGAAAAAACGCTTATTGGAAGTCACAAAAGAATGTCTTTATTTAGGAATTGACCAAACGCGAGTTGGTAATCGAATGGAAGATATTGGTTGGGCAATCCAAACACATGCTGAAAAGAATGGATATGGTGTTGTTCGTGAATTAGTTGGACATGGATTAGGGAAAACATTACACGAAGATCCACAAGTTCCGAATTATGGTAAGCGTGGACGTGGAAAAAAAATAATGAATGGTTTGACGATTGCAATCGAACCAATGATAAATATGGGGACAGAAAAAATTGATCAATTAGATGATAATTGGACAATTGTAACAAAAGACCGACTTCCATCTGCACATTTTGAACACAATGTTGCAGTAGTTGATGGTGAACCTGTTATTTTATCTACGTTTGATTTTATTGAAGAAGTTTTGTCAAAACAAAAATAAATCAATCCAAAATCAATTAATTTGGAAAATCAATCATCTTTAAGTCGGGTTACTCCATTGAAAGTAGTCGCTTTAACAAGTCTTACATTTATTATGTTTGCTGTTGGAATTTACTTTCAAAATGGTGTTTTCTTATTGCCTTTGGCTTTATTTAAACCCGCACTTTTCTTCGTTGTAGTAATTAGTTTGATTCCTCGGATTAAATCAATTCGATTGGCGGAAATCACCTTATTAATTTGGACTTTTTTAGTAGCAATTTCCTCACAATTTGTCTTACAGTTTTTTTATAGTGAACAGGAATTTGAGACTAAAAGTGAATCGATTTTAGACTTTCAAAATTTGATTTTATTAGCTGCGATTGTAGTGCTTTTCGGTTGGCAAATCTGGTGTTCATTTCAATTAAAAGGTTTGATGCGTATTTTGAATTTAATCAACGCAATTGCTTTTACGACTTGTCTTTTAACAGGTTTAACGGAATGGTTAATTGTTCCATTGATCATGTGGGTAGTTACTTTTAATTCACTTTTCTTCAAACAAACAGTTCATTATGCAATTGCTATTTTCCTTCTATTTATTGTCGCTTCAATAGTTTTAACAGCGATGTATTACGGAAGTAAACCAGTAATTTTAGCCTTATAACTTCAGCTTGTAACTTTTTTAGCTTATTGGCTTATAAATTTAATATGAAAAACAGTTTTACTTTTCTCTTTTTAGTGCTTTCTAACTTCGGGTTTTCTCAAACAGCAGATGAGGAAATCGAAGCCATTTTGAAGTTAAAACCAATTGAGGTTACAAAGTATAATTTTAAAGAAAAAGAAGATGTTGTTGCTTATGCTACAGTTTTCAATTCTGCCAATTTTGAAAATCCAATAAAGATCAAGGAATTGAATAATAAGGTGATTTTAAAAATTGAATTGATTTATACGACTTATACAGAAAAAGCAGATTTTGATCAACACGGCTTAAATAAAAAGCGTTTAAAAACCTTATTCACTTTAGCACCAAATACCTTTAAACAACCGGGTATAGATTGGAAATTAATGGCGCAAACTGGATGTAAATCACCAGATGAAGGAAAAGGATATTTTCATGGTGTTTTAATTACTTTTCGCGATGATGTGTCAGCTGTAAAATCTGCAATGGAACAAGCATTTATGCGAGATGTTTTTGAGGGAAAAGTCCCATCTCATGCTTACAAAGAATATATGGCAAATGAAGCTAAATATTATTCTACAGATTCAACAGGGAAAGTAGTCGTTTCAAAAGAACCCAAAACAATTTTACCTCAGTTTCCAGGTGGAGAAAGGGTTCGGATTGATTATTTCACTAAAAATTTAAAACAACCAAGTGGAGGAACTTCGCCTGAAATTGTGCGAGTAAATTTTATAGTTGATAAAAACGGAAAAGTTGGTAAGATTGGTTTCCCTAAAGGTCAAGATTCGCCCTATGCACAAGAAGTGAAGCGATTTATACAATCGATGCCAGACTGGAAGCCAGGAAAATTAGGCGGGAAAGAAACGGATTGCATGGTTTCCTTATCAGTAGATTTTAATGGGCGAGGAAGTATTATTCCTTCACCTTTGGAAATTTATGCAGCAAATACTGCAGAGTTTGCTGAAAAAGAAAAAGAATTTGATTACATGGCTGTTGCTGCGAAATCCGCTAGTAAAACAGTTAATTATGCTTTAGATAAGGGGAAATATCCATCCGCGGTTATTGTTTGTGATGTTACTGGAAGCATGGCTCCATATACCGCTCAAATGTTGGAGTTTATTAGTAAAGCAATCAGAGAAAAAGACACTTCATTTATAGGAGTAGTTGTTTTTAATGATGGTGACAATAGAAATGATAAATCTAAAAACATTGGGAAAACTGGTGGTGTTTATGAGGCTTCAACATCAAATTCTGAAGAAGTATTTGAAACCATAATGAAAGCAATGTCGAAAGGTTGTGGTGGTGACTTGCCTGAAAATAACCTTGAAGCAGTTCTTGAAGCAGAAAGTTCTTTTCCAAATTGTAAAAGTATTGTGATGATTGCGGATAATATCGCGACACCCAGAGATATGTCGCTATTGGACAAAGTTAAAAATCCGATTCATGTAATCGTTTGTGGAAATACACCAGAATTGAATGAAGCATATTTAGATATCGCATATAGAACAAAAGGAACGGTTTTCTTTAACAATCAGACAATTAAAGATATTCATTTATTTGAAGAGGGTGGGACAGTTGCTGTAGGAAAATATATGTATGTATTGGTAAAAGGAAGATTCAGACAAAAAAGATCTTGATGTTTCTTTTAAAGCTTTGAAACTTCATCGTAACGTATAATATTTACGGGATAATGTTCGACGGTTGTTTTTAAGATTTGTAAGTATCCTTAGGTGAAATTAATTACATTTCAATCATTGATTTTGCTCAATTTTGGATTGATTGTGAATTGCTTTAAAAACTGAATCTATAAATTCATGAGTGAGTTTTTGTTCTTTTCCAAATTCGAAACGATGTTTACTCATTTCTTCCCATACATCAGGTTGATCGATTGGTAAGTTCAAGGATTTTTTACACGTTCCTATTTTCTTAGAGAGGTGCATACGCTCTGATAATAGTGCGATTACAGCTCTATCGATTGAGAGTAATTCAAAGCGTAATAATTCCAAGTCTCTTGATGCATTGCTCATAACGGCAAATTTTTTGAAAAAATGATTTGAAATAAAATGATTTAAATCAGTTTTTTGAGATTTATGGAAAAGAATAAATGTTTTAGATATCCCACGTGTACTTCACATAAAATTAAAAGAATTTATGTGAAGTAATTTAGCTAAACTAAGACAGATGTTGTTAAAAGGCGAAAGTTGTCCCAATCCAGATGAATTACCTTACGTAACGGTAAAAAGCGTGACGTTTCCCAATCCAGCTAAATTACCTTATGTAACGGTAAAAGGCGTGACGTTTCCCAATCCAGCTAAATTACCTTATGTAACGGTAAAAGGCGTGACGTTTCGTAATCCAGCTAAATTACCTTATGTAACGGTAAAAGGCATGACGTTTCGCAATCCAGCTAAATTACCTCACGTAACAGTAAAAGGCGACAGGTATACCAATTTAGCTAAACTACGATAGGTATCGGTAAAAGGCGATAGGTATACCAATTTAGCTAAACTACGATAGGTATCGGTAAAAGGCGTGACGTTTCCCAATTTAGCTAAACTACGATAAGTATCGGTAAAAGGCGATAGGTATCCCACGTGTACTTCACATAAAATTAAAAGAGTTTATGTGAAGTAATTTAGCTAAACTACGACTACTTGGACATTTTTCGCTTTTTGACTACTTTTGTACCATGGTTAAAATCAGAGACATTGAATTAGGTGAATTTCCCTTATTATTAGCTCCAATGGAAGATGTGAGTGATCCACCTTTTCGTGCTTTGTGTAAAAAACATGGAGCCGATTTAATGTATACTGAATTTATTTCTTCTGAAGGATTAATTCGTGATGCAATCAAAAGTCGAAAAAAATTAGAGATTTTTGATTACGAAAAACCAATTGGTATTCAAATTTTTGGAGGAGATGAAGATGCAATGGCGCTTTCCGCTAAAATTGTTGACGCTACGCAACCAGATTTATTAGACATCAATTTTGGTTGTCCTGTTAAAAAAGTCGTATGTAAAGGTGCTGGTGCAGGTGTGTTGAAAGACATTGATTTAATGGTGCGATTAACTCAAGCTTGTGTGAAATCAACTTCTCTTCCTGTAACTGTTAAAACTCGTTTAGGTTGGGATCATTCGTCAATAAACATTCATGAAGTTGCTGAACGGTTACAAGATGTTGGAATCGAAGCATTGAGTATTCACGGACGTACACGAGCGCAGATGTACAAAGGCGAAGCAGATTGGACAAACATCGCTGAAGTAAAAAACAATCAACGGATAAAAATTCCAATATTTGGAAATGGCGACATTGATACTCCAGAAAAAGCGTTGGAATACAGACATAAATATGGGGTCGATGGAATCATGATTGGCCGTGCCGCAATTGGTTATCCATGGATTTTCAGAGAAATAAAGCACTTTTTTGCAACTGGTGAACATTTAGCGAAACCAACTGTTGTTGAACGAGTTGAGGCTGCGCGTGATCATTTGAACATGTCTGTTGAATGGAAAGGACAAGGACTTGGAGTTGTCGAAATGAAACGACACTACACAAATTATTTCAAAGGTATTGCACATTTCAAAGATTATAGAACGAAATTAGTTACCTCTTTCGATTTGCAAGAAATTCTTGATACGCTTCAAGAAATTGAGGAAAAAGAAAGTGAATTTTATTTTGCTTAACAAGTAATTTTTTTTCTTGATTGTTTAAATTATAAACTCGAAATATAAGACAATATATATTTTCTAAACAGAAGTATTCCTTCATAATTAATGTATTTCTCATCGTCATTTACTGAGTGGTAATCGATATGTATGCCTGAAGTGAAATTCATACAATTAAATTCGTTTTCTATAAATTTATGGGTATCTAAATTTGATAGTTTGATGGTGTCTTTCGTAATATTTAAATTAAATCCATTGTCTTTTAAAAAAGTTGAATTAGAAGTGATTATTGAGTCATTTGAGGTAAAACAATTGTATTTTTTTAAATCTGGATCCATTCTTCCAACCATATCAAAATTGATTGCTAAATAGATGGGTTTAAATTTGTTTTTAGATTCAATTAAATTGTTGTAAAAATTTTCAGAGCCAAAAAGACCAACTTCATGGGCTGAATAAAAAACGATTAAATAATTATACTTCGAATTTTTAGCTAGAATTAATTCATTAACAAGAGATAAAAGTAAGGCAACACCAGAAGCATTGTCATCTGCACCATTGTGTATTTGATCTTTTCGTGCACTTAATGATAATTTCCCTCCCAAACCGATGTGGTCGTAATGAGCACTAATCAGAATCGTTTGTTTTTTGTGTTTATTGATATAAAAATAACTGTTTTCTGAATTGATTGTTGTTGAATCTAGTATGAAATTGAAAGATTGAATTTTTAGTTTTTTATTCGTTAATGATTTGAATTTAGTTTCAATATATGAAAGTGATTTTTTTTCTTCGATTGATCCAACAGCTCTTCCTTTTAAGCTATCATGTGATAAAACGGTAATGATTTCTTTAACTAAATAAAATGAACTCGAATCCTTTTGAGATTGACTAAAAGTCAATGTTGGAATTAAGACTAAAAAGAAACAAATAATAAATTGTATCATGCTATTTTATAAAAAGAAAGAGCTCTAAATTAATAGAACTCTTTCACTTTTGATTTTAAAAATAAAATTTATTTTCTATCTGACTCAGCACGTTTAACAGTTGCTAAATGAGTTGGTAAATTTCCAAATTGGATTTTTTCACCATCCCACCAAATAGCAGAACCTTTTGCGTCTTTGTTTCCATCATCAAATAAAACTTGTTCAACATTGCGATCGAAATTAGCTCCAGAAACGATTCTTGTAGCTTCTTCCATTCTATTGTCAATTCTGTTTCCAACTGCGATCCAAGAAATCGCAACAGTGTTTGAACCGTTATTCAATTCTTTCACTGTGAATCCATTTTTATCTACAGAAGCAATGTATAAACCATTACAATTACCATTAGGAGATACAGTTACAACTGGAGTTTCACCTAATAAATTTTTGTAGTTATTATCAAATGCTACATAAGCTGTACCATTTACCAATTGAATGTTTCCTTTAGAGTAAATTGTTGCATCAACACTTGTTACTGCATATACAGGAGTTTTTTCAGCTCCTTCAGCACCAACTAATTCTACGTTTTTACCTGTAGTATAAGTGTTTCCAGAATTATATGTAGCGAATAATTCACCTGAATTGATTTGACCGATTACTTTACCATAACTCATTGATCCTACGATTCCACCAAAGAAACCTCCACCGATTCCAACTAATTCTGATGAAGGTAAGAATCCAGCACCACTTGTATAACCAGAAGATCCATATACACCGTAATTTAAAAGTCCTGAACTTCTATAGCCTAATGATCCCCAGTATGTTCCAGAAATATCTGCGCCTAAAACACCACCTGTTCTTGAATAATCATTATAACTATGACCTGCTACACCAAAAGTATATAAATCCCCCCAGAAATTATTTGATCCAATAGCATTATTTGTTGTAGTCACACCATAACCAGTTCCATCGTTTTGGGAATCTCGAGTTCTATATCCATAAAATGAATTTTGACCATCACCTGTTGCAGTTAATTGTTGTTTATAAAGATAAAAACCATATGTTACAGAAGGTGTTATATTCATTGACAATGAAGTGCCATTGTCTTGAATTAATGAATTTCCTAATGTTGTAGCTGAGGTGAATTTTGGATGGTAATTAGTTGTTCCACTTCCTGTCAAACCTCCTGCTGCAGGAGTAATCCATTGTGTGTTATAATTTGTTCCATCAATTTTTGATAACACTTGTCCTGCTGTTCCTCCAACAGGAACTCCAGGTCCAGCAGGTCCAGTTGCTCCAGCAGGTCCAGTTGCACCAATTGCTCCAGTAGCTCCAGTTGCACCAGTAGGTCCAGCAGGTCCAGTAGCTCCGGCAGGTCCAGTTGCTCCAGTAGGTCCAGTTGCTCCAGCAGGTCCTACAGCTCCGTCATTTCCAGCAGGTCCTTGAGGTCCAGTAGGTCCTGTAGCTCCATCGTTTCCGTTTACACCATTAATTCCAGCAGGTCCTTGTGGTCCGGTTGCACCATCATTTCCATTTACTCCGTCATTTCCAGCAGGTCCTTGAGGTCCAGTGGCACCATCATTTCCGTTAGCACCATCATTTCCAGCAGGTCCTACAGGTCCAGCAGGTCCTACAGATCCAGCAGGTCCTTGAGGTCCAGGAGTTGAACTTCCAGAAGTTTTTGCATATAAAGCATATGGTGTACTAACTAATTGTGTCGTTCCAGTAATTGTATATGTTGACCCTCCCGTTGGATCAGTTTCTGTTTTGATGAAATACGGTCCAGCTGACCAATCAATTGATGCAAAAGTTCCACTTACAACTGTTCCAGCACCAATTTCAATTGTTACTAATCCGTTAGCATTTGATGTTGTAGTTTGAGTTTCAGTATAAACTGATGTACCAGTTGCAGATCCTTGTAAAATGCTAATTTGCATTCCTACTGGTGCTGATGTTACTAAAGCATTACCACTGTTTCTTACTACAGCTTGGTAGCTCATTTTTTCAGGTGCTTGCGCAAAAGTTTTGGCAACTAAAAGAAAAGTTGCAACGGTTAAAAATATTTTTTTCATAATTGATTAGTTTTTAATGATTTTAAATGATTGTACTTTTTGGTTATTTTCTAATAAGTTAATAAAATAACTCGCCATTGGTAATTCAGACAAGTTAATTGAAGTTAGTTCATTCTTAATGACTGCGGTTTGAATGATTTTGCCATTAAAATCAACTAATTGATAGCTTAAATTTTCACCATTAAAATTTTTAACGGTCAAATTTAAAATGTCAGAAGTAGGGTTTGGAAATAGTGATAAATCGAAAGAAAACACTGATTCATTTATCCCTAGAGAATAAATTTCATACGGTTGTTGAACTCCTTGATTGACATTTCCATTTGAACCAGTAGAACTTATAAAAGCTACTTGACCCATGGAGTAGGTGACTGTTCCGCCACTTCCGGAAGCAATTCCACCAGAAGAGACTGTGTTTTGTTGAGCATTGGCTCCTATAGTATTAGATAGCCCAATAATCAACAAAGGAACAGCTCTTAAAAACTGTTTCTTCATAATAGTTATTTTTAATTAGTATTGAAACAAACTTAGTTTTAATTATTTACTTCTCTCTAGTGGTTTTCCTTATTTGTTGGTGTAAATTAGTATGTGTTAGTTTTTAGTTAATATTTGGAGGGTTTTAGCAGTGATTTGATTAATTTTGCTCTATGTCAACAGTTATTCTTCATTCAGATTCCGGAATCATTCGTTATGCTTGGGGTGAAAAGTCACTTTATGAGGTGAATGATGCTATTAATTGGTCTGAATTGGAGCTATTCTTAAAAGAAAATGAAAATGAACAAAAATTTGTTTTTCTATCATATGATTTAGGAAAAGAAGTTTTACCTGTCAAGCGTTTAAATAAATCTACTTTGCCATTAATTCGTGTTTGGGTTCCAAAACAATATGTAGAAGTTTCAAAAGAAGGTAAACTAAAACTTGTTAATATTTCTCTTGAAGAATTTGAATCAAGAAAGAACGATTTAAATAAAAAGGAAATTCCGAAATTTAATTGGAAAACGGATTCAACTAAACAACAATACATTGAAAAAGTCAATTATTTAAAGTCTCACATTCAATACGGAAATATTTATGAAATAAATTTCTGCCAGAATTTAAAAGCAGAGTTAGAATTAGACTTTAACGTCCTTGGATTGTACAATCATTTATACGAAAAGAATCCAACCCCTTTTTCCTTTTATTTTGATTCAAAAGAGTGGGCACTTTGTTCATCTAGTCCAGAACGTTTTTTAAAGAAAACTGGTTCGAAACTAATTTCACAACCAATTAAAGGAACTACCAAAAGAGGTACAACCAAAGAGGAAGATGAAGCATTAAAAGTTCAATTATTAGCTGATCCCAAAGAAAGAAGTGAGAATGTTATGATTGTGGATTTAGTGAGAAATGACTTGTCTAAAATAGCGAAAAAAGCATCTGTTCAAGTAGATGAATTGTGTGGTTTGTATTCTTATCCAACTGTACATCAATTGATTTCTACAGTTTCTTGTGAATTGGAATCATCAACAACATTCTCAGATATAATCAAAGCAACTTTTCCAATGGGATCAATGACTGGTGCTCCTAAAATTTCTGCGATGAATTTTGCTGAAGAAAACGAAGGTTTTTCACGTGAAGCTTACTCAGGAAGTTTTGGATATATGGACTCGAATGGTGATTTTGACTTAAATGTGATTATTCGAACGTTAGTATTTAATAAAAATAAAAAAGAAGTTACGTGTTCAGTTGGCGGGGCGATTACCATTCATTCGGATGCTGAAAAAGAATACGAAGAATGCAAAACTAAAGTCAGTAAAATCATCAATTTATTTGGGACATGTCCTCTGTGATTTCAGCATTAAGTGATTTTGATTTTTCAAGTAAAGAATTACTTGTTGCATGCAGTGGAGGAGCTGATTCCATTGCTTTATTAAATGCTTTGTTAGAATTAAATCACAAACCAAAAGTTCTACATGTAAATTACGGTTTAAGAGGAAGTGAAAGTGAGGGGGATGAACAATTTGTGCGTGAATTCTGTGAGAATCATAATCTATGTTGTTTTGTGGAAAAATGTCCGATTGATTTATTGAAAGGGGAAGGTAAAAACCTACAAAATGAAGCGAGAAAATTTCGAAGAATGCTTTTTGAAGATTGGACAAAAAAATCGGAGAATCATATAGTGCTTTTAGGACATCATGCAGATGATCAAGTGGAAACTTTTTTCTTAAACTATTTTCGAGGATCTGGACTTTGGGGATTAGCTGGGATGGAACTTAAAAACAATCAATTAGTTAGGCCATTTTTGAATCTAAATAAATCGGAATTATTAGATTATTTAAAGCAGAAAGGTCAAGCTTTTCGTCAGGACTCTTCGAATTTTAAAAATGATTACCTGCGAAATCTGTTTAGAAATAAATTGTTGCTGGAATTAGAAAAATCAATTCCGAGCTTAAAAAATTCAGTTTTGTTTCTACAAGAGAAATTTCGTGAAGAGAAGCAACATCATCTGGAAATAATTTCCGATTTTATTCAAGTTAAAAAGTGCAATTCTCAAATTTCATGGGAAGATTGGGATGAATTACCGAATGATTTAAAATTTGCATTCGCAAAAAAAATGAATTGGAAATTGTCAGTTTTCAATCGAATAGATGAATTAAGAAACTTAAGTCAAGGTAAAACAATTGATGAATCTGAGTTTTTCAGGACAAAAAACGGTTTTGCATGGACAAAAACTGCACCTTATAAAAACGAATGGGAATTCAAGTTTGAATTAATTGAAAAGCTAGATTTGAATACTGATAAATATGAAATAAGCATTTCAAAAGAAGATGTTGACTCGTTTAGCTTCACTACAGCAAAAAAAGGAATGTTCTTTCAAAAGAAAGGATTTAAGACGGAAGTATTTAAGTTGTTGAAAGACAATGGTGTTCCAGTTTATTGGAGAGATCAATATCCTGTAGTCAGTTTGAACGATGAGGTAATTTGGATTCCTGGAATAGGAGTGAGCTCTTTGTTATCTAAAATTGATTCAGAAAAACAGTACATTCTACGTTGGAAAAATAAAAATCTATAATTTTTTGTTGAATTGAAAAATATTTTCTATCTTGATGATTCAAACCAATTAGATAAAGCTGTATGGAACCCTTATTAATCGAAAAAGAGATCATTAAAGATTTGACTTTTAAGTTACCTTTTGATTTGGAACAACCTGAAGATATTCACCATAAATTGGAGGAAGCTACTCGATTAGGAAATGGTTATCGAACGAAAGTGAGCATCATTTTTAAAGATGATGAAGGACTTAAAAAGGTGAATACCACTGTTTGGGCAAAAGGACAAAAATTCATTTGTTTGAAAGGCGGAATGTGGATTCCAATTAATCACATTGTAGATTTGAAGTTTTAATATTCGTTTCTTTCTTAAATTGAACTAAGGTTTTAGCACTCCAAGAGTATTCCATATTCTTAAATTAATAAACAGTTTTGCTTTTGTAGTTTTGATTTCTGTTAACTTTGAAAGAAAAATACAATGCATAAACTGTTTTTTTTATTGCTAATTTTAAGTTCTTCGTTTAGCGTTTTCTCACAAGAAAAGGTTAAATGGACATTTTCATATAATTCAAAGTTAAACCAGATTGAGTTAACAGCTGAAATAGCTGATGGTTGGCACATGTATTCCCAGCATTTAAACAATGACATTGGACCAGTTCCAACATCTTTTGCATTCAATGAAGTTTCGAAACAACAATTAAAAGGGGAGGTGATTGAGCCGAAGCCTGTTCAAGAGTACGATCCGAACTTTGAAGCGAATCTTGATTTTTTCAAGCACAAAGTAGTTTTTGTCCAAAAATTAAAAAAAGGTACCAAAGGTAAAATTGAAGGTTCTGTAAAATACATGGTTTGTAATGAAACGATGTGTCTACCCCCTTCAGATGTGACTTTTAGTATAGAAATCAAATAAGAATAAGTTAAATTTTGCATAACAGAAAACAATGAAATCAAACAAATTAAAATCCGCGATTCTTTTTCTAATTGGAATCATTCCTTTTTTCGTTCAATCACAAATTGAATTTGCTGATGAGAAAATCAAGTGGAAATTTAAAGTAGAACAAAAAGGATGCGAAGGAACAATTATAGCAGATGTTCAATGTGCTCCACACTGGCATTTTTGTCCAATTAATATGCCAGCTGAATCTTTTGGTTTTCCTACAAAAATTGTAGTGCAAAAGAACAAAGATATTGAGTTGATTGGCAAGTTCACAGAACCTAAACCAATTACAAAACACGACGAAGCTGCAGATGAAGATGTTGCTTACCACGAAGGACGTATGCAGTTCAAACAAAAGTTCAAAACGCTTTCATCGAAACCCGTCAAAATCAATATTTCGTATGAATTTCAAGCATGTGACGAAAGTCATTGTTTACCGCCTTTTTCTGCAAAAGCAGTCTGTACTGCTGAAGGTTGTGAGATTGTAGAAACAAGTAGTTCAGGAGATTCGTTGACAGCTGAAAACACTACTGTTACATCTGTTAAAAATGGAAAGACAAAGGATAAAGCTAAGACTTCAAAATCTGAAATTAAAAAGCAAGAAAAAAAGAAAAGTTCAAAATCTATTTTAACAATATTTATTCTATCATTTTTATCAGGATTAGCAGCTTTATTAACACCTTGTGTTTTTCCAATGATTCCTATGACAGTTACTTTTTTCACAAAAAGAAGTAAGGATGTAAAAACAGGTAAAAGAAATGCAATAATTTATGGATTATCAATTATAGGTATTTATGTTGCATTAGGAACAATTGTAACAGGGATTTTTGGAGGAGATTCATTGAATGCAATGTCAACCGCTCCATCATTTAACTTTATCTTTTTCTTAATTCTTATTGTTTTCGCAGTTTCATTTATGGGAGCTTTTGAAATTAGAATGCCTTCCTCATGGGTAAATAAAGCGGATGCAAAAGCAGATAAAGGAGGATTAATTGGAATCTTTTTTATGGCTTTAGTTTTAGCCTTAGTTTCGTTCTCTTGTACAGGTCCAATTGTTGGAAGCTTATTAATTGAAGCTTCTAGACAAGGAGGTTTAACACCAGTAATCGGAATGTTTGGATTCTCATTAGCGTTAGCTCTTCCATTTACTTTGTTTGCATTATTTCCATCTTGGTTAAATTCACTTCCATCTTCTGGAGGATGGTTAAATACTGTAAAAGTTGTTTTAGGGTTGTTAGAATTAGCACTTGCATTTAAATTCTTATCAAATGCAGATATGTCATTACAACTTCATTTCTTAGAAAGAGAAACTTTTATTGCAATTTGGATAGGTATTTTT
>JBKDZA010000346.1:0-11036 GCA_046308455.1 Fluviicola sp. | reverse complement strand
TTCAAGACAATACCTTTATTTCTGAAACAAATGCCTATCGCATGTTGTACATTACTCACAATATGATGAACTATTTGTACACTATCGATCAAGATTATGTCAATAAATCATATGCTGTTTTTCAGACGATGCTAAAATCTTGCGTGAAAGTTTCAGTTGAAAATCAACGTCAACGAAAAGCCTATTTCGAAAATTTACAACAATTTATTTCACGTGCAAAAACTAGAATTGATGGTTTTGATTTGTTTTAAAGAGAGTTCTTTTAATTTTGCAACTCGATTAAAATAATGAAAGGATTCGACCAACAAACAATTCGCGATTTAGAATTTTTACAACTACGTGAGTGGTTATCTGGCTATGCCTTTCAACCAACTGCGCGAAAAAGACTCGAAGAATTAACTCCAAGCAATGATTTTAGTTTTGTAGAAAATGAATTACATCGTACTAATGAGTTCAAATCAATTCGTGTGGAAGGGGAATCTTTTCCTGCTTTGGATTTTGACGAATTACTTGCAGAAATAAAACTTCTTCCTGTTAAAAATGCTGTTCTTCAACAAGAAGGCTTTGTGCGCATTGTTCGTGCCTCGGATTTAGTCAATCATATTATCGTTTTTTTTGATAAAAGATCACAAGATTATCCTAAACTAATCGAGATACTTTCTCCTGTATTTTTTACACGGGAATTGATTGAATTAATCGAGAAAGTGTTTGATCGAAGAGGACAAATCCGTGATGATGCATCGCCAGAATTATTCGCAATTCGTCAGGATATCGCAAAAGTACGTACTCAAATCAATAAGAATTTCGACAAAGAAATGCGTAAATACTTGCGTGAAGGATTATTGGGTGAAACGAAAGAAGCCTATGTCAATGAACGACGTGTGTTGACTGTAGTCTCAAGTTTTAAACGCAAAATCAGTGGTTCAGTAGTCGGCTCTTCAAAAACAGGCTCATTGACCTTTATTGAACCAGAAGTTAATGTTCCTTTAAACAATGAATTGGAATTGTTGCAAGACGATGAACGAAAAGAAATTTTCCGAATTCTCCAACAATTAACACGTGATATTTCACACCAACTCCCGCTGATTGAAGGATATCAACATGTTCTTACAGAATTTGATTTTATTCAAGCGAAAACGAAAATGGCACTTGAATTAAATGCAGTTCTTCCAGGAATAGTTCGACAAATGCGTATCGAGTTAATTGAAGCTTACCATCCAATTCTTTGGCGCAACAATAAACTCTTACAAAAACCGACTTTAGCTCAGTCTTTAACATTGGATTTGAAACAACGCATGCTCGTAATTTCAGGTCCAAATGCTGGAGGAAAATCAATTACTCTTAAAACAATTGGATTATTGCAATTAATGCTTCAAAGCGGATTGTTAATCCCTGTAAATGAGAATAGTAAACTATGCTTTTTCCAACAAGTTTTAACCGATATTGGAGATAATCAATCTATTGAAAATGAATTAAGTACCTATTCATACAGATTGAAACGGATGCGCTACTTTTTGAAAGTTGCAAATAAACGAAGTTTACTTTTATTAGATGAATTTGGTACCGGATCAGACCCCGATTTAGGTGGAGCTTTGGCTGAAGTGTTTTTCGAAGAATTGTATAAGAAATTGCCTTTTGCTGTAATAACAACGCATTATGCAAACATAAAATTACGAGCAGATCAATTGCCAAATGCAATCAATGGTTGTATGTTGTTCAATACTGATTCTTTAGAACCTTTGTATAAATTATCCATGGGACAACCAGGTTCTTCGTTTACATTTGAAGTGGCACAAATGAATGGAATTCCACTTGATTTGATTGAAAAAGCAAAAGGAAAACTGGATGAAAATAAAGTGAAGATGGATCGCTTGTTGAACGAATTGCAAAAAGAAAAAACCTATTTAGAGCGTTTAACAACAGAACATATAACTGCGCAAGAACGCGCTGAAAAAGCCCGTGTCAGCTACGAAGAGAGAAAAGAAAAATTTGAAGATCGCTTGCACAACCAACAAGATTTTATCGAGAAAAATAACGTGTTTTTGAATGCTGGTAAAAAAATGAAAGGCTTCATTGACCGTTATCAAACAATGACCAAAAAGAAAACAGCCAATCAAGCATTATTGGAAGAAGTTCGCAAATATTTGCTAGTTGAAAAGTCGAAAGTGGAAGAAGCGAAAAAGAAAACGCAGTTGATTCAAGCGAGCACAACAAAACCAACGGTAAATCCAAAAAGGAAGAAAAAGCCAGAGGATGAAGTAGATACTTTCCAACGCGATAAAATAAAAGTCGGTTCTAAAGTCCAATTAATTGACACCAAGCAAAAAGGAATGGTTGAAGAAATGAAAGGTCCGATTTTGATGGTTGTATTTGGGAATTTACGTATGAAAATCGATATTGAAAAGCTTCAATTTGTACCTGAAAAATAATTTAACAACATGATTCAAAGTAACTTAATAAACAACATACTTCTAATTGGTGCAAACGCCATAGCAAAAATGGCAACGATAATTGTTATTTTTTTGATTCCAATCTATTTAGGTGTTGACCCTTTTAATTTTGATCAAACTGAAATCACACTATACATCGTGAAAATCATCTTTTTGACAACATTTTTCAAAGTAATTGGAGGTGTCATTGGTGATTTTGTGACAACATCCAAATGGTCACTTGTTGGTTCGATGGCTAGTTTTGCTTTAGCATTCTTTTGTTTTACTACTACCACTGAAGGAGTTATTGATCTTGGCTTGTTTTTCTATTTATTGGGCGCAGGTTTTTTTGATGCCAATTTGAATGCACATTTAGGACGATTAAACTTTGAAAAACCAATCTACAATGAACGAATTTTATTGATTACCTCTTATGTGGCGGTTTTAGCTGTGGCTTTAATTACTTTTTATTGTTTTCAAGTTCAAAAGGATAATCCTTCTTACATTGATTATAGTACCAATTCAAATTTCAATCCTAATGGCTATTTATCTGAAAAACCTACATCAGAGGAATATTTAGCAAGTCTTCAGGTTACTTTTACTATTTTCTCTTTTTTGTCTCTTTTAATTGGAATTGCCTTATGTTTCATTAAAAACATTCGCTTTGATGAAAAGGTAGAATCAATTGTTGTGCCTACAAAATCGAGAGCTTTAACATTGATTGGATTGATTTTAGTTCCAATTGGATTTACACTTTTATACTCTTTGCTTTCAAATTCAGGTGGATTTAAATCATTTGGAGAATATGTTGTTTTACAAAATTTATCCTTAGGCGATTACTTATTGTTGAATCAAGGTTTACTTATTGGACTTCCAGTAATCATTTTATTTTTATTCATCAAAATGAACACTTCCTTGAAGATGATTCTTTCGAGTGTTTTCGCCTTAATTAGTTTAATCGTCTTTTTTCTATTAGAAACAACTGGAACTTCAAGCATCAAATATCTTGGATATGTTACTTTTGGAATCGCTGAAACATTATTTCTTCCAACACTTTTTGCCACAATTTATAGAAATACGCGACCGCGATATTACGGTTCAATTTACGGAGCATCCTTATTCTTATCGAGTTTTATTACAGTAATTCTCTTTATGAAAATTATGCTTTCACGAGAAAAAGCGTTATTATTCATCGGAGTTGCATTAGTGCTAACAATTTTATTTTTTGTTGTCAGTTTAATTATTCGACAAGATTCACCAAAGCAAGGAATTTTGAAAGACACGAAGAATTTGGATGAATTTTAGGTGAAATTACTCCCCTAGTTTCACGCGAAAACCAACTGTAGTTGAATAAACAATATTCAATACATTTTCTGGTGGATTGCTATCGTAGAAGAGATTCATATCAAAACGCAAATCCAAATGTTTGGAAACAATAATTGATAATCCGTAGTTTCCTGAAAAACGAAAATCAGAAAAATCCTTCAATAAAGGTTGGTAATAAGTTGTGCCTGTGAAATTGATGATTTTCTTGATGGGTAGAAACCAAGAAATGTAATTACTCCAACGCACATCATTGTGAAAGGTTTTTTCTACACGTAACTCTTCGTATTCATAGAACACGGAAGAACCCAAAAATCCACGAATATGATTGGTATCAACGAATTTCCAACGAAGTCCAGTACCCACAATAGTTCGGTTTTTTTGATCCAACAATTGGTTGTATTGTGTTTGGGTATAACTTTCCCATTTCCACGGACCATTTTTAATTCTTCGTGCATAGCGAAAATGAATCATCCCTGAATTTGCGTAGGTTTGACCTTGAGAACCTGTATAACTTACATCGCCAATTGCTAAAATGTAATTTTTACGATTTTTGAATTGTGCACGTGGACGAAAACCCAAATTATAGAATAACTTACTGTTTTGTTGAATGGAAAAACTTCCATCCAAACTTCCCGACCAACCTGATGTATCGTCGTAAATTCTGCGGTTTTCAATATTTACAATCTGTGCCTGTAAACTTTGATTTGAAATCATTAAAACAACAAAAAGAAAGAAACTATTTAGGCGCATAACGATAAAGAACATAACCAATTAAACCAAAGAACACATTTGGAATCCAAACGGCTGCTATTGGTGGAAAACCAATTTTTATAGCTGCAACAGTTGTCACTTTCATCGCGAAAATATAAATAAAAACAAAGACAAAACCGATTGCTAAATTCACGCCAATTCCACCTCGTTTTTTTCTACTTGAAACAGAGACTGCAATCAATGTTAACACATACGTCGCAAATGGAAAACTTGTTCGTTGGTACAATTCAATTTCAAAATTCGGTACATTCGGATTTCCTTTCGCTTTTTCTTTCGCAATAAAACTAGTTAATTCAGAATAGCCCATTGCTTCAACTGTATTATCTCGAATGGCAATGTCTTTTAATGAAAACTGGAAATTCGTATCTAATACACGTCCTTCACGAATGAAATCATTTTTAAATTCCAATTCCATTTCTCCAATTGCGTTCTTTTTAGACGACGGTGGAGTTACTCTACGTTCGAAAAAATCCAAGAGTTTCCAAGTACCTTTCACCGTATCGATCATCGTGTTTCGTGCTCTCAAATATCCAATCAATTCATCGTTTTTATTGTATTTTAAAATCTCAAAATTGGAGAATAAATTCCCTTCAGCAATGTATTGATCGTAATGTACAAACTCATTATTTGGATATTCTGCTTGGTAATTTTCGACGACCAATCCAACGCGATAATAGCGTTCTTCAAAATCCAATCGCTGTCTATTTGAATTGGGTAAAATCATGTGATTCAACACCAAAGACAATAACATTAGAATTGTCGCTGCTATGAAATAAGGTCGTAGAATTCGATTGAAAGGTTTCCCACTGTTTAACATGGGAATTATTTCCGTGTCTTGAGCCAATTTCGCTGTAAACCAAATAACCGAAATAAATACAATTAATGGCGAAAAGGTATTCCCGTAATAAACAATGAAATTTAAATAATACCCAACAATTATTTGATAAAGTGAAGCATCATTTTGAATGAATTCACTCATTCGCTCAGAAATATCGAATACCATTGCCAAAAGCATAATCACTCCCAACATAAAGAAGAAAGTAGATAAAAACTTACGAATGATGTATTTATCGAGTATTTTGAGCATTGACGTTATTTAATCGTTCTAAATTACAAACGACGACCAAGTTTTTTCATTTGTTCATCTTTCCACGTTCTAAAAGTACCATCTAAAATTCTTTTTCGTGCTTCTTTCATTAACGCAAGATAAAAAGATAAGTTGTGAACCGTTGCAATTTGAATCGCTAAGTTTTCTTTCGCTTTAATTAAATGGTGCAAATAGGCTTTGGTGTACACTTTATCTACATAAGCTGTTCCATTTTCATCAATCTGAGAAAAATCCAACGCCCATTTTTGATTTTTAATATTTATGGTTCCTTCAGAAGTAAACAACATTCCGTGACGTGCATTTCTTGAAGGCATAACACAGTCAAACATATCCACTCCAAGTGCGATTCCTTCCAATAAATTCACTGGAGTTCCAACTCCCATCAAGTAACGCGGTTTATCAGCAGGTAAAATACTACATACTAAATCAGTCATTGAGTACAAATCTTCATCCGGTTCACCAACAGAAAGCCCACCAATTGCATTTCCGATTGCTCCTTGTTCTGCAATAAATTCAGCTGATTCTTTACGTAAATCGGGATAAACACTACCTTGAACAATTGGGAAAAGTGCTTGATTGTAGCCATAAAGTGGTTCAGTACTGTTCATTTGAGAAATACATCTTTTCAACCAGCGATGCGTCATATGCATACTTCGTTGCGCGTAATTGTAATCACACGGATAAGGTGTACATTCATCAAAAGCCATAATAATATCAGCGCCAATGATGCGTTGAATATCGATTGCTCTTTCTGGCGAAAAGAAATGATAACTTCCATCGTGATGTGATTGAAACTTCACTCCTTCTTCCGTGATTTTTCGAGATTTTGCTAATGAATATACTTGATATCCTCCAGAATCAGTTAAAATTGGGCGTTCCCAACCAATAAATTGATGTAAACCGCCAGCTTTGCTCAACACTTCCAAACCTGGACGTAAATACAAATGAAAGGTATTTCCCAGAATTATTTGAGCTGTTACTTCTTCACGCAATTCCCATTGATGTACACCTTTAACTGTTCCTTGTGTTCCGACAGGCATAAATATCGGAGTTTCAATAGTTCCATGTTCTGTGTGCAATAATCCGGCTCTTGCTTTTGATTGAGAATCTGTATGTTTTAACTCAAAGTGCATAATTCTGTTAATAAAATAGTTTTGCAAAGATAATTGGATTTCACAAAGCGCCCCATCTTTGTACCTGAGAAGTAAAAAATGATGAAATTATTCCCAACAACTGAAAACATGTATCAATTTGTCCTTTTTTGGACATTTTTCGGATTGGTATTTTTCCAAGTTATATATGTTTGTTTGTTTTTCGGTCGTTTGGCTTTCCGTAAAATTCGCCCTCAGAAAACAGAATTTCCACCTGTTTCGATTGTTATTTGCGCACGAAATGAAGCTGATAATTTATATGAAAAGCTTCCAAAAATATTACTACAAAATTATCCAGCGCCCTTTGAAGTGATTGTTGTCAATAATCAAAGTGTGGATGATTCCAAGCACTTGCTGTATGCGATGCAACGTGAAAGCAAAAACTTGGTAATCGTTGAAATGGAACGCAGTAAGCACATTCGTCCAAGTAAAAAACTACCCTTAACTTTGGGAATCAAGAAAGCACAATACAATCATTTATTATTAACTGATGCCGATTGTTTACCTAATTCTAATGAATGGATTCAAAGTATGGTGAGCTGTTTTTCTGAAAAGAAACAACTTGTTTTGGGATACAGTCCATATACCAAACAAAAAGGATTTTTAAATAAAGTTATTCGTTTTGATACGACGATGATTGCAGTGAATTATTTTTCAATGGCAATTAATCGTATTCCATACATGGGAGTTGGAAGAAATTTAGCGTACACAAAAACATTGTTTGAATCAGTTGATGGCTTTAAGTCGCATTATTCAATTCCATCGGGCGACGATGATTTATTTGTACAAGAAGCTGCCAAGAAAAACAATTATACCATTCAATTGGACCCAAAAAGTTTTGTTGAAACAGACCCAAAAGAAACATGGGAAGATTTCATCACACAAAAGGCTAGACATTACACTACATCTCCAAAGTATTCGTTTATTAAAAAAGTAATGTTAGGAATCTATCCGACTAGCTCGTTAATGCTGTTGATTTCTTTTATTACTTTGTTGTTAGAAGTTGAATGGCGTTGGCATGCAGCAGCTGGTTTAGTTTTGGTGATACTTTTGAAATGGTGGTTTTTAGGAAAATGTTTTTCCAAATTGAAATCAAGTAGTTTCATAGGTTTATTGCCATTTTTAGACTTGATTTATGTGATTTGTTTGCCATTTTTCTACTACTCAATAATGCAAAAAAAGCGATCGACATGGAAGTAATGAATGAACATTTATCCGACAAAGCAAAAATTGACTTACAATTAGTCGACAAAGCGCGTTTGGGTGATCAAGCTGCTTTCGCGAAATTAATGGATCGTTACAGAGAATCTGTCTATTTCACAATGATGAAAATGGTTCGCAATGCGGACGATGCAGATGATTTAACGATTGAGGCTTTTGGAAAAGCGTTCTCTCGATTGGATCAATATTCTCCAAGTTTTGCATTTAGTACTTGGCTTATCAAAATCGCTTCGAATAATTGTATTGATTTTATGCGTAAAAAACGTGTGAAATTAACATCCATGGAAACTGGAATCACGAAAGACAATGGAGAATCGATTCGTTACGATGCGAAATCAAACACCTTAGACCCAGAAGAAACGATCATTCACAATCAAAAAGTGAAACACATGCGCGAGTTGGTGAGTCAATTAAAACCACGTTACCGCGAATTAGTTGAAAAACGTTATTTCGAAGAATTGAGTTACGAAGAAATCGCTGAAGAATTGGATCTTCCTTTAGGAACGGTGAAGGCTCAATTGTTTAGAGCGCGTGATTTCTTAGCGCAAATGATGGAACAAACAAAAGACAGTATCTAAAAAACATATCAAAAAAAAGGAGGGAAGCGATTAATCGCGTCCCTCCTTTTTTTTGAATCAATCATAGAAACCATCTACAATCTCTTTATACATTTCAAGAATAACTTTTCGTTTTAGTTTCAAAGTTGGAGTCAATTCTCCACCTTCAATAGTCATTTCTTTTGGTAACAAATGGAACTTTTTGATTTGCTCCCAATTACCAAACTTCTTATTGATTTCTTCTACCTCATCATCAATGCGTTTGATGACTTCTTTTTGTTTCACCAACTCTTCATTTGACAAGTCCTCAAAACCAAGCTTTTTGATTTTTGCCCAATCACGAATAAATGTATACGCAGGAACAATTAATGCTGCTGGGAAGTTTTTACCTTCACCTAAGACCATAATTTGTTCGATAAAACGAGATTCTTTGAACACATTTTCCATTGCTTGAGGAACAATGTATTTTCCACCTGATGTTTTAAAGATTTCTTTCTTACGGTCAGTAATTTTCAAGAATTTATCTTCCTCAAACGTACCAATATCTCCTGTATGAAACCAGCCATCTGCGTCCATTACCTCTTCCGTTTTATCAGGCAAATTGTAATAACCCATCATTACATTTGGACCTTTCACTAATATTTCACCGTCTTCAGCAATTTTAACTTCTACTCCAGGAATAAGTGGACCAACCGTTCCAATTCGGATTCCTTTTTTTAGACAATTTACTGAAATTACAGGTGACGTTTCTGTTAAACCGTATCCTTCCAAAACAGGAATTCCAGCAGCTAAAAATATTTGTGCGATTTTTGGTTGAAGTGCTGCAGATCCAGATGCAATTGCATGAACATTTCCTCCAAGAGCTTCTTGCCATTTTGAGAAGATCAATTTACGTGCAATCTTCAATTTAAAATTGTAATAAGCCGAATTTCCTTTTGGAGAATATGATTCTGCTAGTTCAACTGCCCAGAAAAATAATTTCCTCTTAATTCCAGTTAATGCATTTCCAGTAATCATAATTTTATCGAATACTTTTTCCATTAAACGCGGAACAGCAGTGAAAACATGAGGTTTAACTTCCTTGATGTTCGCTCCAATGGTATCCATCGATTCAGCGAAATAGATTTCTGCTCCACAATACATGTACAAGTATTGTAACATCCGTTCGTATACATGACACGAAGGCAAGAAAGTTAATACGCGCGACTGTCCATCTGCAGGGATAATCTCACGACAAGTTAAAACGTTTGACAACAAATTATTGTGTGACAACATCACTCCCTTAGGATTCCCTGTTGTACCAGATGTATAAATTATCGTAGCTAATTCTTCGTTTTTAATTGTCGCTTTGATTTCATTTAATTGATCCATGCTTACAGTTTCAGCACCTGGAAGAATGGAGAAATAAGCAACTCGATCACCACTATTTTCTAGGTGATAAATTTCCATTAGACTTGGGATTTGATCTTTTAGTCCTGAAATCTTATCATATAATTCATCCGTTCCAACAAAAGCGTAGCGAATTTTAGAATCATTGAAAATGTGCACATAATCTTTAGAAGAAATATTCGGATAAACTGGAACTACGATTGCTCCTGTTTGTTGAATTGCGATATCCACCAAGTTCCATTCAACGCGATTTGGAGAAACTAATGCAACGTTTTCACCTTTCCCAACACCTAGATGAATAAGTGCTCGTGATAGTTCGTTTACTCTCTCAATAAATTCATGTGTACTCCATGAAACCCATGAATCATTTTCCTTCCATGAAAACATTTTTGTCTTTGGATACGATTCATTTTGGGACAAGGGTATATCGAAAAGTCTTTTAATTTCCATAGCAAGTTTTTGAATTCTAATAAATGTAGTAATTTAAAATTAATCTAAAACTACGAAATATTCATTGAAAACCTATAAATGTTTTTTTAGACAATATGAATGAGAGCTTATACAGTATATTTGCTTTGTGGGAATTTAGTTTTCAAAAAGCGGACAAAAGCACGTTACCCACTAGGTTAAAATGGTTTTGTTCGACTTTGGTTTTTGGTTTGTAAAAGGTGCTTTTTAAGTACCTTTTTTTTATTTATTACTTTGTAGGATAATTATCCACTTTGCAAAAGTGTAAAAGAACATATACAAAACAATTGAAATATTTGTAAACTAAAGTTTAATAACCGCGGAGACCCTAAGGCGCAAAGGAATTATCACTGAAGAATTTTAAAAATTACTCAACTATTACATTTGGCAATTAGGCCTTTTTACCTAATCGTAGGTAATTTCCCCTAAATGCAAAAAAATGACTTTGTCGGATAAGTGTCCACTCTGGAAAAATGCAATTCTGCCTTTTACCCGAACACATTCTTGTATTTCCCAGAAATGCAGAACTGCCAAACTGAAAAAAACTAAACTTTTCAATAGCTTTATTCATGAAAAACCAAACTATTCAATTTAAATTTTGAATTGATCATTGTAG
>JBKDZA010000345.1:0-11637 GCA_046308455.1 Fluviicola sp. | reverse complement strand
GAGCCGTAACCTTCACACGTTTTACAAGCTCCGTATGGATTATTGAAGGTAAATAAATAGGGGGAAGGTTCAACGAATTCAATTCCATCTAATTCAAATTTTCCAGAAAATTCTTTGTGAGAAAAATCGGAAGCATTGATAATGAAACAGGTATTTCCACCTTCAGTAAATGCAATTTGAATCGAATCGGCAACACGAGCTTCTAAATCTGAATCATCTTTTTTAGAGACAATTCGGTCGATGATTAAGAAAACTGGCGAATCAGTTTTAAATTGTTCAGCATCACAATTTTCTAAGTCAATAACTTCGTTGTCAATCAAAATGCGTCGAAAACCTTGTTCTTTTAGAAGGAACAAAGACTTTTCAGCTCCATATTTTTTAATTGTAAGAATGGGGGAACAAATGTACAATCGAATTCCATCTTCAAGAGAGGCGATATAATCCATCACATCTGCAACAGTATCTTTTTTTACTTGCAGTCCCGATTTTGGAGAAAATGTTTTCCCGATTCGCGCATACAAGACTTTTAAATAATCGTAAATTTCAGTTGTAGTTCCAACAGTTGAACGTGGATTTGTAGAAATTACTTTTTGTTGAATCGCAACAGCCGGAGCAATTCCTTTGATGAAATCAGTTTCAGGTTTATCTAATTTTCCTAAAAATTGACGTGCATAAGAAGATAAACTTTCAATGTAGCGACGTTGACCTTCTGCATACAAAGTATCAAAAGCAAGCGAAGATTTCCCTGAACCGGAAAGTCCTGTAATAACAGTGAGTTTTCCATGTTCGATTTTCACTTCTAGGTTTTTCAAGTTGTTTACTCGTGCGCCTTTTACATGGATATATTTTTCGCTCATTTTAACTTTTGACTAAAATTTTGATTTCAACTGTAAAAATAACAATTGATAGAGGAATCAGTTTTCGTAGGAGAATTTTTTTTCAAAAAATCGCCAACCATTTTCCAACCTTTTACGTTTTATTGCATTAAAGTATTGTTTTTAAGAAAAATTAACTTAAATTCGCCTTTAGAATAATAATTGTTTAACGATAAAAAAGAGCTTATAGAAAAAATTCTACTTTAAAAATTAATGTAAAAATAGATAACAAGTATTTGATGCCTGTTATTGATATAATAAAGTAGAACCATGGCTATTAAACAGTTAGATGACCAAGAATTAGTACACCTATACATTACAGGTCAAGAAGAAGCATTTGAAGTTTTATTGAATCGTCACAAAGACAGAATTTTCCGTGCTATTTATTTAAAAGTACGCGATCGCGATTTGGCGAATGATTTATTTCAAGATGCATTCATTAAAATAATCAATACATTAAGATTAGGGAATTACAACGAAGAGGGAAAATTTTTACCTTGGGCTTTGCGTATTTCTCAAAATTTAGTAATCGATTATTTCCGTAAGAATTCTCGTGTACGTATGATTAACGAAAGTTCTTCTGTAAGTGAAGAGTTCAATATTTTTTCAGTTTTGAAATTGGAAGATTTAAATGTGGAACAACAAATCACGCGTGATGAGTTAGAAACTCAAATGGTTGACTTGATTCAGTATTTACCAGAAAGTCAACGTGAAATCATTGACCAACGTATTTTTCAAGACTTGTCGTTTAAAGAAATTGCTGACATGGAAGGAGTTTCAATTAATACAGCTTTAGGAAGAATGCGTTATGCATTGATTAATTTGAGAAAATTGATTGAAAAACACAATTTAGTGACAGATATTTAAATCGTATAATAACCGGATTAGACCATCTAATTAATCCGTTAGTAAAGTCCAGGCATTATTGTTTGGACTTTATTTTTTGTGTTTTTTGCAACAGTCTTTATTCGTCTTTTTCTTTGCCGAGTTTTTTCAACAAACTCAAAGTATATTTAATTGATTCGAGGCTTTCCCACGATTGATGTCCAGGAATAATGAAATTGGGTTTTTTGTATTTTCTTTTTACGGCTTTCAAAGCAATTGACCACATTCCAATATTTGCATCTCCAAGATTACCAATGTTTTCAGCTTCTGTTGATTTAATGAAACATCCACCAAAAAGCACTTTATCGCTTGGGAACCAAATCACAATATTGTCGGGAGCATGTCCAGCACCTGGATAAAAGGTCTCGATTTTTGTAGTTCCAACAAGAAATGTCGTGTCGTTTCTGAACGTAAATTCAGAATGTTTTTCGCCTCTTTCCTTACAAATATTATAGGTTGAACGGGATGTGTAAGTTGGAATTCCAAGTTTTGAATAATATTCCAAACCATTTGTTCGGTCGATATGTGAATGTGTTGAAATAATCAATTTGACTGGTAAATTAAAGCGAAATTTAATTTCATCTAGCAAAGGTTGAAACTGTGTAGAATCCCAAGGTGTATCGATTAAAACAATTCCATCAGAGCAGATTTTTATCAATCCGTTTGCAGAAAACTTTACGTCTTCATATACATTAAAAGTTGTAAAAACGTATGAACTATCGTTTAATTTGGAGAGGATTAATTTTTTTTCTTCTAAAACGTATTTCTTTGATTCTCTTTGCGTTTTGGAAATTCCACACGAACTCAAGAAAGACAATAGAATGAAGAATTGAAAAACGACTTTCATTTTACTGTACTTAAGTCAATTTCACCACACTTAAAATGTCCTTTTGGACAAACTTTCCCTCCATGTAAACCACAAGGTCTACAATCCAATGTTTCAGTTGTTTCCAATATTTGAGCATCTTCAGAAAGCGGACCGAAACCAAAATTTGGAACTGTAGCACAGAAAAAAGCTGTTTGTTTGGCATTTACTGCGGATGCCATGTGCAAAGGACCCGAGTCGTTTACATAACATCTATTCGCTTTTTCAAATAATGCACAGGATTCTAAAATGCTCAATTTTCCAGCAAGATTTAATATCTTTTTATTCGATATTTGTTTTGAAATGCGTTCACACAACTCAACATCTGAAGGTCCACCAACGAAAACAATCGTTGTATCATTCGAAGTTAAATTTCCTAATTCAACCCATTTGTGTTCAGGAAGTTGTTTCGTAAACCAAACCGAAGCAGGAGCAAAGCAAACGTAATTGTCAAGTTCTAAACTTTCAATTTTCTGATAGTTTTCTGATGATGGAAACACTTGAGGGCGAACTAATTTTTCAGCACCAAATTCTCCAATCAATTCCAAGTTGCGTTCCACTTCGTGTTTTCCAGTTCCAATTTCGTGTTTAAATTTCTTCGTATATGAAAATGAAAATGGATTTTTGTCGAAGCCTATTTTTTTCTTCGCACCAGAAAGCCATGTGATAATTCCAGAACTTCCAAAACGGTGTAAATTGATTACATAATCGTAGTGATTTCCACGAAAAACTTTCGAAAGGCCTTTGATTTCTTTGAATTTACCTGCTTTTTTATTTAAAACATAAATCTGATTCAAATGTGGATTGTTTTCCAAAACCGATTCATTTCCTTTTCGAACTAAAAAATCAATTTGTGCACTAGGAAATAAGCGTTTCAATTCACTTACAACGGGTGTTGCTAGAATCACATCGCCCAGAAAAGCAGTTTGAATTATTAGAAAACGCATAGGTCAAAGGTAAAAATTAACCTTATATACTCATAAAATTCCATTCACAATTTGAGAAACTTTTTTTGGAATAGTTTGTCTAAATTTGTAGCTCAATAAAATTCTATGAAAAAATTCTTTTTATCACTTGTCGGATTGACGTTGTTTTTTAGTGCCTTTGGTCAAAACTACTGGCAACAACGCGTTGAATACAAAATTTCTGTCAAGTTAAACGACGTAAATCACAGTATTAGTGGACATGAAGCTTTTGTGTATCACAATAATTCATCGCAAACCTTAGACTTTTTGTACATTCACTTATGGCCAAATGCATACCGCAATGGTAACACTGCATTGGGAAGACAACAATACGAAGGTGGTGAAGAAGATTTAACTTTCGGAGCAGATTCATTGCGTGGAGGTATTGATTCCTTGAATTTCACAGTGGATGGAGTTGCAGCTCGCTATGAATTGGATCCTAAAAATCCAGATATTGCGAAATTGTTTTTGCCAAGTCCATTAAAAGCTGGAGGGAAAATCACTGTTGAAACGCCTTTTAAAGTTATGCTTCCAAGTGGTTCGATTTCTCGTTTAGGACATATCGGACAATCGTATCAAATTACACAATGGTATCCAAAACCAGCAGTTTTTGATCAAAATGGGTGGAATCAAATGCCATATTTAAATCAAGGTGAATTTTATTCAGAATATGGATCGTTTGACGTTTCGATTACTTTACCGAAAAACTATGTTTTAGGAGCTACAGGTGATTTACAAACGGAATCTGAAATGACTTTTTTAAATGAAAAAGTTGCCTCTACGAAAGAATTTTTTAAAGATTTCACTCCATCGAAAAAAGGAGGTAAAGATAAATTCCCAGAGTCTTCAAAAGAATGGAAAACAGTTCGCTACACACAAGATAATGTACACGATTTCGCTTGGTTTGCCGACAAACGTTGGTTGGTTCAAAAAGGAGAAGTGGAATTACCAGCTTCAAAAAGAAAAGTGACTTCTTGGACCATGTTTACTCCAAGTTCTGCGAAAGTTTGGGAAAATTCATTGGAATATGTCAACGATGGAACATATTACTACTCTTTGTGGAACGGTGATTATCCTTACAACAATGTAACTGCAGTTGACGGTACAATTTCAGCAGGTGGAGGAATGGAATATCCGACGATTACTGTTATTGGATCTACTGGAAATAAAGAAGATTTAGAAGTTGTGATTGTACACGAAGTAGGGCATAACTGGTTTTACGGAATTTTAGGATCGAACGAACGCGTACACGGATGGATGGACGAAGGAATGAATACCTTGAACGAAATGCGTTACATGTACACGAAGTATCCTGAAAACACGTATTTATCGAATAAAGTATTGGGTGGAAAATTCCATTTTGATGATTTAGATCACCACCATTCAGGAGATTACACCTATCGTTTAGTAGCAGCTTTAGGAATGGATCAACCAATGGAAACACATTCTGCAGATTTCACTTCAGCGAATTATGGAGCAGTAATGTACATGAAAACTGGTTTGGTTTTCAATTATTTGAAAGAATATTTAGGCGATGAATTGTTTGATAAATGTATGCATGCGTATTACGATGAGTGGCATTTCAAGCATCCACAACCAAAAGATATGGAAGCAATCTTGGAACGTGTTTCAGGTAAAAACTTAGATTGGTTATTTCAAGAAATTATTCCAACTACGAATCACATCGATTACAAGTTGACGAAAGTGAAAGCTACTGAAACAGGAACTGAAATCACGGTTAAAAATGTAGGGCAGGTGAACGGACCAATTGAAGTGGTTGGATTAAAAGACGGGAAAGTAGTTAAAACACAATGGATTGAGCCTTCAGAAAATAAAACAACAATTACTTGGTCGGAACAAGTAGATGCAGTTCAAATCAACCATTCAGGAATGATTCCAGAAATCAATCAACGCAACAATTCGTGGAAACAAGCAGGATTGTTTGGTAAGTTTGAGAAATTGGAGTTGGAAGGTTTTGTTGGTAAAAATGAAATGGATCGCTCAAATATTTTCTGGACACCAGCAATGGGTTGGAACACACACGATAAATTTATGTTGGGTGCAACGTTCCACAATTTTGCGATTCCATTGAGTCCATGGCAGTTTCAAATTACACCTTTGTATTCATTTGGTGGAAAACGCGTTTCAGGAATTGCAGATATCATGCGTACCTTTTTACCAAAAAACTATTTGAAATCGAGCACATTTGGTTTGTCGGTTCGTTCGTTCAAACAAGATGATCAATTCCGTGGAAACGATGATTACTACGTAACAGCTTCGCCATTTTGGAAAGCGAAATTAGGACATCGTAAAGCAAAATCTCCAGTAAGTTCAGACATGTATGTTCAAGGAATGTATCGTTTGGATGTATTTGGACCAAGTCAACGTGAATTGGTTGGTGGATTTGGAAAATATACGGTGAATTACACACGTCCGGATCACAAAATTTCAGCAACTGCTCGCTTTGATTATTTGGCGAATGCAGTTAACGGAGACCAATTTTCTCGTGGAAACATTGAAGCGGATTATGCATTGCGTTACTGGAGAAAAAAGGATCGTTGGATTGAGTTTCGTGGATTCTTGGGTTCATATTTCAATTTTGACATGTACAATTCAGGAAACGTAGCAAATTACACGTACGCTTTGAGTGGAGCAAATGGTGCACAAGATGTGTTTACGGAAGAGTATTTCTTTGGTAGAAATGAAGTTACAGGAGGAATGGACAACCAACGCATGGACAATTGGGGTGGATTTAAAACTGCTTTAGGAAATCCATTGCAAGGAGGATTTGGAAATTCAAACACGTGGATGAGTGGATTCAACGTAGTTACAGAATTACCTTATGTACCAAAAGTATTTGTGTTATTTGCAGACTTCGGAGTTTTTGAAAACGGATTTACGGGAGGAAATATTCAAGCATACGATTTTGGTGTAGCCTTTAAAATCAAGAAAGTATTTGCTGTTTATTTCCCACTAGTAGCTTCAGACAACATCAATGATGCATTCTCTCTAAACAATGCAAAATATTCGGATCGCATTCGCTTTAGTTTGAATATCAACTTGACGAACAAGACCTTGAAGTTGGGGAATTTGTTTTAAAAATAAATGAATTGAAAATTGAAAGGTACATCGAGAGGTGTGCCTTTTTTTGTTTTTTGTAGAATTGATGGAATTAGTTTGACTTAACGTTTTGCGGCTTGCTCTCAGTGGCGTTGAGCCAACACCAAGCCATTACAAATATAACAAAACATTCCATTCAGCAGCGGATTTTCCGTAGGAAAATCCGGAAGTAGCCATTGAAGCAAACCGCTGTTGGTGGCAGTTTTATTAATACGTTCTGCTTTGTCCGTCCTTCGGAATAAATATTTTGTTAATAAGTCCAATTTTTGAAACTTCTGCTTCTAATTGTTTTCTTGTTGTTGGACAATGATTTACAGCTTCTAAATGATTTGCAATTACTTGGTTTGGTGCGTTTTTTACAAATTTTAAAATATCATCCATTCTCATTAATAAAGGTTGAAAAATATCTAATTGAGCCGTTCCACAAGCTACAACTGAAATTTCAGGTTTCAATTGTGTCAAAACTTTGTGAACGTCATCAGTATAAATGGTATCTGCACTTAAATAAAAAGATTTTTCATTAGGTAATTCTATGTAAAATCCCATTACATTTCCCATTGGTTTTGCAACAAATCCGTAACCGTGTACTGCTGGAATACCTTGAATTTTTCCACCTAAAAAACTCGTTTCTTTCCAATATTCAACAGTTTGAGATACACTTAATCCTTTTTTTCTTAATGTGGCTTCGTCCTTTATACTACAAATAACAGGAATTTGTTTAGAGCGAAGAAAATTCTCTGCTTCTTTATCCAAATGGTCTGGATGCAGATGTGTTATTAAACAATGTGTGGTTTTTTCCACGATATTCATTGTATTGGTTGGTAAATCTACAATTGGATTTCGTTGTGGTTTAAAACGAAAAAGCGTAAAAGTTGGTCCTGCTGTTCCTTTTTTTCCGAGCATTGGGTCAACTAAAATTACTTTATCTTTAGTTTCTATAACCAATGTTGCATTTCGTAAATGATGTACTTTCATTGTTCTTTATTTTTAAATTGAAAGTGCAAAATTGTCAAATGTAATAATGTTTTCCATTGATTGAAATCAAGAAATTAAATTCTTTTTCTAATTCTGCTCAATGTTTCAGGTGTAATACCTAAATAGGAAGCAATATGATATTGTGGAATTTGAAGTAACCAATCAGGTTTTGTCTTCATAATATCGAGATATAATTCTTCAGCAGTATTTACAAAATGGTTGAACTCTTCACTTTCCTTATTAACAACTATTCTTTGGAAAATAGTTTCAATAAATAGTTTGCCACATTTATATTGGTCAGTAAAAGTCAAGAATTTTTCTTTGGATAAAATTCTCAAATCTACATCGGTCAAACATTCTTGATGCTTTCTTGTTGCTGACGAATGTGTAAACGAAGAAAAGTCGGTTATAAAACCTGAATTTGTATAAAAATTTATATTTTTTTCCTTGTTGTTGGTTGCATAATATTCCCGAATAATGCCTTGGTCTAAAAAACGAAGTTCATTTTCTGTAGTTCCATTTTCCAAAATGATTTCCCCTTTTTTGTATGATTTAATAACAAAAGTATTTACAAATTCTTCTAAACCTTCTTTATTAAAAGGAAATTCATTGCTAAAAAATAAAGATAATTTGTCTGCTTCTGTCATTATTATTTTTATAGTTGTTTCTGCGGTTCGGCAAAATTGCCACCAACTTATTTATATCCTCAACTAAATCAGAATTTATTGCGCTTATCTGTACAAAATTATCTAGCTAAACTCAACTTAAGTTGAAGGTTATTTTCTAAAAATAGTAAAATTTCAGAAATTCTAGGGTTATCGTTTAATGAATTCTTTGAAATGGATAAATATCAAGATATTTGGTTGGTTTTGTTCTGTTTAAATATCAAGATATTTGGTGAGTTTTTTCAACTTCTACTTTGAGATAAATATCAAGATATTTGGTTGGTTTTGGTGATTGTACTTTTTTTGTTTTTGGTAGAATGAATGGAATTGTTTTGACTTAACGGTTTCCAAATAGCAAAAGTGACTAACAAATTTAATATTTCTTGTACTTTTTGCGCTTTTGTTATTTGTACTAGATTCTTTTATTTCAAGTCTATTATTTCATTGTTTTCAGGATTCCGAGTGGAGAAACGAATTCGAATTTTATCTTTTAACCGAAACCGATTATCGTTATCATCTTTAGAAAATGTAGTAAATTTCTTTGAATGATACTCAAATTGAGCTGTTATTGTCCACCGACCACGTTTTTTTACACTTGTCCATTCTCGTTCAATTACTTCACCATATGTAACTTTTCCATATTTTTTGAAATCCTGTTCTGAAAGATATTTACTCCATAATCCGAATCCAGGTCCTAAAATTAAAATACTCAAAGCAGTGAATTTGGAAGCTCGTTTTTTGTCGAAAAAAGAGATTAGACTTTTATAAAAACAAAATGGAATACCTACGAATATTAAGATAAATGGAACTACACGCTCAATTCCTGATTTTGCGTATAAAATCTTCTCTCCTAAACCAAGAAATAATAATACTAGAAGTATTATCAATAAAAATGGGTAGATTAATTTGTTTGTCATTTTGTATTGTTTGTTGCTTTTTACTAACTTGTTTATACGCTTAAAAACTCCAAATTTATTGTGTTTATATATATGATTCGACAGCTAAACTCAAAGGTTATTTTCTAAAAATAGTAAAATTCCAGAAAATCTAAGGTTTATCGTTTATGAATTCTTTGAATTGGATAAATATCAAGATATTTGGTGTGTTATGAAATTAGGTGTTCTTTTATTTGAATTACAAGATTTTAATCAAACCAATTTTTCAAATCCATACTTTCATGCAAAATTCGGATGATTTCAATTTCTTGTTTGGAGATCACGCGATAAAAAACAATGTGTTTTCCTGTTTTTAAACCAAGTAAGTTTTTTTCTATTCCATCGTATTCTTTTCCAATTTCAGGGCTGTTTCCAATTTGAATACATGCAAACTCAATGAGCGAATAATATTTGTCTGCTTGTTTTTCTGACCATTTTTCAAGCGTATAGCTCCAAATATCATTTAAGTCATTTATGGCTTCTTGTCTTAATATTACCCTAGCCATTTTTCGATTTTTCGGCTTTTAGCTTTTTTAAATTGTCTTTAAAATCGAAGTTTTCTATTCTAGGACTATCTATTCCTTTTTTAATAGCTTCTTTCAATGCGATAGCTTTGTTTTCTTCGTCTTCCAAAAGTCTAAGTCCCGCACGTATAACTTCGCTAACATTTTTATATCTTCCAGTAGTTATTTGGCTACTAACGAATTGATCAAAATAGCTTCCAAGTGATATTGATGTGTTTTTCATTTTCTTGAATTTGAATCAAAGTTACCAAATATTGGTAATATTTAAAATTCTTTAGGGACTTTTTTCAATAGATTTATAAATAAAAAACCCCCAGCCTAAACTGAGGGTCTCAAACAAAAATTCTATTACAACAATAAACTATTGTACGATAATATTCTGGTCCTTCAGATGTTTTACGCGGTAACTGAACGTTACTTTCTTCGCTTCTTTGGCTTTTAAGTCCACTGTCCACTTCAATTTTCCACTCGTCTTGTCGTAATCCGCTTTGTCCCAGTTTATTGGTTCTATAACGATTTCTCCATTAGAGGTTACAGGAAATTGATCTTCAACAATTAATTCAATGTTTTTGTCTTTTAAGTTTTTCATCGAAATCTCAAATGAATACGAACGTTCTTTCTCGTTTCCAATGATTTTTTCCTTGTATTCTTTTTTCAATAAAATGCGTTTCACTAGGATGTTCGGGTCTTTTCCTAAACTCAATGTCAATGTATCTTGCATTTGTGATGGATCCAAATATGTTTCTCCCATATACGTACCGTCGAAGAAAATATTTGCCGTAGCAGGAACCAATTGCAATTCATCTAATTTTAATATCTCAGCAACTAAGAACACACTTGGATCGATTTTCGGAACAGAATAGTAACGGTAATTCGCATTCAAGTCCATATTACGCACTAAAACTAAATGTGATTCTCCGTCGTCTTCAATTGTATACGGCAAATCAATTTTGTATTCCGCAGAAATTGTACGGTCGATGATTGTCGTAAATGAATCAGCTGTCTCTGCCATATTTAGATTTGTAGAAGAATTTGAATATGCACTTGTGATTCCATCATTCATAGATTCTTGTGCAGAAACTGGAGCATTACTTATTTTATTCGTTCGGCCATAATCAATATTTGTTGTTCCATTGTACACATTGCGGTAAAAATCCAAATACCATGGATGTAATTCTGGTTTCGTTTTATTTTGATACGGATCGTTTGTTGATAAAGTCAATGCGACATTGTCCCATTTTTCACCAGAATTTTGTGTGATGTTTGCTTTGTAAGTCAAATTCACTTTTCCAGTCATAATGTCTGCACGTAAATCATAGGTTGGAACCCAAGATGCACTTGAAACCAAATAAGAAACAGTCATTTTTCCAGCTACGTTCTCTTTTGATTGAACAGTAACAATAATTCGGTGAATTGGTCCTTTTGGTTCGTCAGGATTCGTCGACTCTTGGTAATTTTTTAAGTCAGTCATGCGTTGGTTCATTTTTGCCATTTTCGCATCCTTTTCTTTTTTCTTCTTGTTCAACAATTGCAATTTCTTGTTGATTTCATTCATTTTCACTTGGTAGTAATCCATTGCAGCCTTCAATAATTGAATCGAATCGTTTACTTTTCCAACTCCGCGAATGGCACCATTGTTTGCTAAAATTGATTTCGAATTGTTCAAAATGTCGATTTCATCTTTCAATTCAGTGATTTCAAACTGTAAATTGTCGATTGAATCTTGCAATAAATTGATGTCTTTACGGATTTTCAAAGGCAAACCTTCTAACTTGATTTCCTTTGGTTCTGGATAATAAATGTCGTATTTCGAATCAATGATTACCAC
>JBKDZA010000344.1:0-6159 GCA_046308455.1 Fluviicola sp. | reverse complement strand
TCTTTGGAGTACCCGTTGCTTTTTTAGAAGAATTCGAACGTGATTCAGCCATTTTTAATTTCAATTTTTCTTCATCAACGAAGAATTTCTTGATCACCCACATTAAAACAATTGTCATCAATGTAGAGATGAAATAATAATAACTTAAACCTGAAGCGTAATTATTAAAGAAGAAAATCATCATGATTGGGAAGAAATACATGATCACTTTCATGTTTGGCATTCCAGATTGTTGCTGTTGTTGCATTTGACCAGAATTTAAGTGCGTATACACTAAAGTAGTTGCTGCCATCAAAAGCGTAAACAATGAAATGTGATTACCATAAAGAGGGATCCAAGTTCCGAAATCCATGATTGAATCGAAAGAAGATAAATCTTCTGCCCACAAGAATCCTTTTTGACGCATGTCGAATGAAGTAGGGAAGAAACGGAAAACGGCTAACAAAATTGGCATTTGGAAAAGCATTGGCACACAACCCGCAAGTGGTGAAGCTCCGGACTCTCGATAGAGTGCCATCATATCCATTTGCTTTTTCATTGCATCTTCTTTGTTTGGATATTTAGCATTTAATTCGTCGATTTGAGGTTTCAAAATTCTCATTTTCGCAGAAGAAACAAACATTTTCCATTGAATTGGCATCAAGATTAATTTCAAAATTAATGTCAATAACAAAATTGCTAATCCAGCTGGAATTCCTGTTCCAATTAACCAAGTAAATAAAGGTTGAACAGCGTATAAGTTAATCCATCTGAAAATACCCCAACCTAAATTTAGAATATCGTCATAACCTTTATCGTATGAAGCTAATTTCTTGAATTCATTTGGTCCAAAATACCAGTTAAATGAAGCTTTCCCGTCTTTCGCAGATTCTAAACCTAAGTTTAAAGTAGAGCTAAATTTACGAATGTGAGTAAAGTATTCTTTGTCTCCAACTTCAAAATTTGTAGTTGAAAATTTCGTTCCTTTTTTCTCAAATGCATCTTTTGGTTGTAAAATTGACGAGAAGTAAGATTGTTTGTATGCTACCCAATTTATGTTTTGTTCAGCAGTTGCCCAATCATCTGCAACTTCACTGTTCCAATCCAGTTTTTCGTCAGCATTTTGGAAACAAATCGTAGATACTTTTCGTTGTTCAGAAAGTAAACGTTCCGTTTGGCGCATGTTCATTTTCCAATCCATTAAGACTGAACTTGGAAGCACTTTTCCATTTAAATCTTTCACTTGGATTGTATAATCTAAATCTTAATCACCTTTTATTGAGTAGATGAAATCGATTGAACCATCAATTAATTCGTGACGAAGAACAACTTTTTTATCACTTTTACTCGCGATTTTGAATTCTTTGTTTCCAGTGCTGTATTTTTTACCATTGATAGTGAAACGCAATTGATTTTTGTTATCACCTTCTTTGAATAAATACATTCCAGAAACGTCTTTCTTCTTCTTTTTCATTGAATCAGAAGGGAATTTATCGCGATAAGTCAAGAAATCATTCAATTTCACAGAAGAAACATTTCCACCTTCAGTTGAAAGAACGACCTCCATTTTGTCAGATTTCAAAGACAAAAATTCAGGTTTAAAGCTTTCACTTTTTACAACAGTTGAGTCTTGTTCTTTTTTATCAGAAGTTTCTTCTTTTTTAGAAGCAGCAATAGTTTTAGTTTTTCCTTCTTTTGCTTTTTCTTTTTCTTTTGTTTTGGCTTGTAGTTCTTTTTTTGCCTTTTCTTTCTTTTTTAATTCAGCTTCAGAGGGCTGACTCATAAAAGTGTATCCTACTAATAAAGCTCCAATGAGCGTAAGACCAATGATTGAATTTCTATCCATCAATAATTAATTTTTCTTGTTATCAATTGCAGCTTTAACGAAAGCTACGAAAAGTGGGTGAGGGTTGTCGACTGTACTTTTATATTCTGGGTGGTATTGTGCACCTACAAACCAAGGGTGTTCAGGGATTTCGACTACTTCCACCAAACCTGTTTCAGGGTTTTTACCAGTTGCAATCATTCCTCCTTTTTCAAATGCTTCGTAATATTCATTGTTGAATTCAAAGCGGTGACGGTGACGTTCATCAATTGTTTCTTCATTGTAAGCTGCAGAAACTTTTGAATTTGGTTTCAGTTGACATTTATAAGAACCTAAACGCATTGTTCCTCCCATGTTTGAAATCTTTTTCTGATCTTCCATCATGGAAATTACTGGATATTTAGTGTCTTCAGCAATTTCAGTTGTATGTGCATCTTCAAATCCTAGTACGTGACGAGCAAATTCAATCACCGCACATTGCATTCCCAAACAAATTCCGAAAAAAGGAACATTGTTTTCACGTGCGTAACGTACTGCTTCAATTTTACCTGAAATTCCACGTGATCCAAATCCTGGAGCAACTAAAATTCCATCTAAACCACTTAACTGTTCATTTAAGTTAGCCTTCGTAAGAGACTCAGAATGAATCCATTTTACATTTACTTTACATTCATTTGCAGAACCTGCATGAATAAACGCTTCAGAAATTGATTTGTATGAATCTTTTAATTCAACATATTTACCAATCAATCCAATTTCAACTTCTTTAGTTGGATTTTTTAATTTCGTTAAGAAATCTTTCCATTTAGTTAAATCAGGAATATTTCTTGAAGGTAAACCTAATTTTTCAAGAACAACTTTATCCAATTCTTCCGCTTGCATTAACAAAGGAACATCGTAAATTGTATCCGCATCACGTGATTCGATAACCGCATTGATACTCACATTACAGAATTTCGCAATTTTCTTACGCAATGTCAAATCCAATTCATGTTCTGTTCTACAACACAAAATATCTGGTTGAATACCTAATTCTAATAATTGTTTTACTGAATGTTGAGTTGGTTTTGTTTTTAATTCTCCAGCTGCTGCAAGATATGGGACTAAAGTAAGATGTACGACAATACAATCATCTTCAAACTCCCACATCATTTGACGAACAGCTTCAACAAAAGGAAGCGATTCAATATCTCCAACAGTTCCACCAATTTCAGTAATGATGATATCGAATTTTCCAGTTTTTCCTAAAACTTGAATACGTTCTTTGATTTCATCTGTGATATGAGGAATAATTTGAACTGTTTTACCCAAATAATCACCTCTGCGTTCTTTTTCAATAACACTTTGGTAGATTCTTCCAGTTGTAACATTATTTGCTTGTGAAGTTGGAACATTAAGAAAACGTTCGTAATGTCCTAAATCCAAGTCAGTTTCAGCTCCATCGTCTGTAACAAAACATTCACCATGCTCATATGGATTCAGAGTTCCTGGATCGATATTGATGTATGGATCTAATTTTTGAATTGTTGTTGAATAGCCTCTTGCTTGAAGCAATTTAGCAATTGAAGCCGAGATAATACCTTTACCTAAGGAAGAAGTAACACCGCCGGTTACAAATACGTATTTTGTTGAATTGGACATAAAAAAATGTAACTACGGGGCGCAAAGTTACAGAAACTAAAGTGATATAGTATACAATTGTTAAAAAATAACATCATTAATTATCAACTTTTTTGATTTTTTATGAATTCTAAAATAATTATTGAATATAATAACTTGAATAACAATTAAATAACTCTCTTTACATTAAATAAAATCTATTTTTTTACTAGAATACGTAACCTTTTAAAACAGTTGTCGTTTATGTATTTAACGGATCAATTATTAACATCTACAGGTTAATAGAGGGAAGGCTAGAAGAAATTCTAGCCTTTTCTTTTTTATGTACTTTTGAAGTATGGAAAAGGTAGATGTAAATGTTGTTGGTGGAGGTGCCGCTGGATGTTTTGCAGCAATTCAAGCAGCATGTGAATTCCCAAATTCATCTATAAAAATTCTAGAACGCGGAAAACAACCTTTATCTAAAGTGAAAATATCAGGAGGTGGAAGATGTAATGTGACAAATGTTCTTTCTGAACCTAGTGAACTTTCGAAAAATTATCCTAGAGGTGAACGATTCTTAAAGAAAGCCTTTTACACCTTTTCTAGTAAGGATATGGTTTCTTGGCTTGAAAATAAAAAAGTCCCTTTAAAATTATATGAAGACGGATGTTTTTTTCCACAATCAAATGATTCACAAACAATTATTGATTTATTCTTACACGAATTAAAAAGAAATAAAGTCGATTTATTGTGTAATTCTAGAGTTGATTCAATCAGAAAAGAAAACGAAAATTGGATTATCAAGACTGATGATAACATCTACAGTGCAAAATCAGTAATTATCACAACTGGTGGTCAACCTAAAATTTCAGGTTTTGATCTTTTAGGCGAAATCGATTTAAAAATTGTTCCACCAGTCCCCTCTTTGTTTACATTCAACATGCCTGATGAAGAAATCAAAGTATTGATGGGAATTGTAAAAGAAAAAGCTTTGGTGAAAATCGTTGGTGAAAAATGGTCTGGAGATGGACCTCTTTTAATAACACATTGGGGGATGAGTGGACCAGCAGTTCTTAAAACTTCTGCATTTGGAGCAAGAGATTTATCTGAAAAAATATACGAATCAAGTGTTTCAATAAATTGGACAGGACAATTAGATTTTGATGAAGTTTCGCAACACATCAATGAATTGAAGAAGTCGAATAAATTAGTTTCCAATCTTCCACTTTATGAAATCAAGCAACGTTTATGGGATTTCTTATTGCTTCGTGCTGAAATTCCAGTTCATTTTCGTGGAAGTGATTTAACGAATAAACATTCCAACAAATTAAAAGAAACCTTGGTGAATGATATTTATCAGATGAAAGGAAAAACAACCTTTAAAGAAGAATTTGTAACCGCAGGAGGAATTGATCTTAGTGAAATTGATGTGAAAACCATGCAGGCTAAACGTTTCCCTGGATTATATTTTGCAGGTGAAGTTTTAGATATTGATGGAATTACGGGTGGTTTTAACTTTCAAGCCGCTTGGACGACTGGATTTATAGCTGGTAGTCATTGTTTGGATTAAGCCATCCAAATATCTTGATTTTTGTACTTTTCAAAATAAGAAAACACTTTCCAAAAATCAAGATATTTGGTTAGAATTCATTAAAAGCTATAATTTCAACATTAAATACTTATACAAATCTATCATCGTTTGAATATCTGATTTGAACACTTTTTCATTGGGAGTATGCACATTGTCTTCTGGTGCACCAATAAAACACCAATCAATTGGCAAATCTGATTTTTGGAGAACAGAGCCGTCACTTCCGCCAGCAGATTCAACCTCTAATTGGAAAGTAACTCCTGATTCTTTTGCTAATTCGATAATTCGATTCAAATATTTTCTTCTTGGTAACATGCTGTCACGCATTGAAATTGCAACTCCTCCGCCATGAGTTACTCCATGAGTCACCCAAGTAATATCACAAATTAAAGCTTTTAAAACCCGATGATTGTTTAACAAGTATCGCGCACAGTTTCCTACAGAATTACCTCCATGTTCTTCGTATGTTCCAAAAACAATCGCACCGTTTTCTAAAGTTTCAGCTACTTGCAAAGCAACATAAACTCCAAGACGATTATCTAAATAAGGAGACTGAATGTATTCATCTGTTTCACGGAAATCCGGTTTAAACGACAGTAACGTTCCGCGATCAATTTCACGCTCACATACATATTGCGCTGATATTGAACCATCTTCATGTTCGATCACCATCAATTCAGCTTCAATCAAACCTTTTGAATCTTCACCAACTAAAAGTGCTCCATCAATTAATCGTGGTCCACCAACTTTTATTAATTCATTTCCATAACCAGTTGAAAAGCCAATGGTATCCATGTGTGCATAAATTGCCGTATTTGGATTTCCGAAAATTAAAGTAATCGTATCTTGAAACCCAGGTCCTTCAATAATTTCAGGTTGAACTTTCCAAGATTTCATATGTGAACGCACATATTCTTTAATGTAATTTTTAATGGTTGTTTCATCACTTGCAACTCCTCTTGTTGCAATTAGATTTTTCAAAAGTTCTTTATTCTGTAATTCCATTTTCAATTAATTCGATTGAATCGATTTCTGTTAATTTATTTATACTCAAATCGTCATTTAGCTGAATTGCTAAGTTCATTTCACATTCCAATTCAAAATTTTGATGAATAACTTCCAACGAATTTGACTTTACAATTTTCATTACTGTAGGTAAATC
>JBKDZA010000343.1:0-1453 GCA_046308455.1 Fluviicola sp. | reverse complement strand
TTCCAGCCTTCATTCCATTTTTCGAGTAGTTCACTTCTTGTTGTGATATCATTTTCGAATTCAGCATCTCTTTGTCGCCATTCTTTCTCCCCATCAGTCGTTAAAAAATCGGTCCAACGAGAAAGCATATTTCCCCACAAATGTTTTACAATAGTTGCAACACTATTACTTTCTTCATTTACTTGAACAAAAAGTTGCTCATCTGTAAGTTGCTCAAACGTTTTTTCTCCCAATAATTTGTAGTATTCAAATTGTTTGATTGCGCTGTCTAAAAAGTCGTTTGTCATTGATGATGAAATTTAATGATACTTTAAATTTAAGAAAAAGATTCACTCAAATTAATATGCTTTTTAAAAACACAATCAATTAAATTTTCCGAATCCCAAAGTAGAAAGGCATATTTTTGTTTTTTGAATCATACATTTTATGTTTAACTTCAGTTCCATATTTTAAATACAAACTATCAGATCCATCTGTATAAATCAATTTTTCGATATTAATTACTTTTGTTACTAAAAATAAAGTATTAAATACTTCAGTTAAAGTTGGAAGTCCTGCTGTAATTTTATCTTCAAGGGTAATACTTATCAAATAATTTATGTTGTTTGATGATGATATTCCAATAAAAGGTAAACCCATAGTATTTCGTTCAAAAGATTTACCAAAAACAGTTCGACTAGTTTGTAATGTGTTAGAATTTAAAAGTTCAGTTGCTCCATTTTCAACAAAATTATTTATAGAATTTTTTTTATCAATTATTAAAGGTGTTCCTTCAAAATACATTTTAGCATCATCAAAAGATGTAGGTAATAATTCTGATGGATTTTTAATAAATAAAGTCCCTACATTATCTTTAAATCCAAAACCTCTCATATTCATTGGTGTTGTATTATTTTCCCAAGGTTCTAAATAATCAGTGAATAAAGTATTGAAAGTAACTCCATTAATTTTTTTTCGTCCTATTCCAATTCCATTTGTCATATTAAAAAATGGACCATTCATGAAAGAAACAAATTTTTTACCATTAGTAGTTTTAACTAATTTATTAATTGACTGAGTTACTGTTAGTGAATTTTCTCGTTTCAATAAATCCAAGGTGTATTTTTCCAAATTATATGCACAGAGATATACTTTACGGTTAAAATCCCATTCATCTCCATCGTCAAGAACCAGTTTACTGATATCCAAAATAGCTTTGTCATCCTTATAAATTTTACTTGGAATGTCACTCAATTTTAGAGTAGGAGTTTGTCCAATTAATAATTGAGCAAGTTCATTTATTACATTTGTTAACATGATCTATATTATAATTTTTTCAGGCTTGAAATCTATATTTTTAACCTCCCAAATTGTTGTCTCAAAATTAAAAGTCTGTGCTAATTTTTCTTTTTCTACTTCGAGTGCGTTTTTATGAAATATTGTAATTATTTCCTTATTTGGATGTACTGGGTTA
>JBKDZA010000342.1:0-2843 GCA_046308455.1 Fluviicola sp. | reverse complement strand
CTTTTTGCTTACTTTTTTGGCAATGAAAAAAGTAAGAGACTAAAAAATAAAAAAAGTTCCATTGCACACAATTACTATTATAAAACAATAATCTTATTAATTTATATCGACTCTAAAGTTTAAACTTTTTTACTAGTTCTTTTGTTTTTAAACTATAATCTAAACTGAAATAAAAGAGGGAAAAGTTTAACGTTTTTTCACCTTTGAATTGAATACGAAAACCGAGATTATTTCGTTAAATTTATACGACATTAATAGCTTGGTCGAAAGATTGAGTAAAGGAATAAAAAAGATAAAAATCTTGCATCATGAAACAATCGAAAATTTTTGAAGCCTACGCAAATGCATTTTGGCTGGAAGGGAAAAATCCTGAATCAATTGGAGCTTTTTGTAAAGCTTCTAAAATCAAACCCGAAGATTTTCGTGAACATTTTGAATCGTTTGAAGAAATTCAATTGGCATTTCCAAAATTTGTTTTGGATCAATCAATCGAACGTCTAGAAGCTGATGAAACTTTTCCAGAATATTCTCCACGTGAGAAAGCATTGGCATTTTTCTTTACTTTAATCGAAGAATTCTCAAAGTATAAAAGTTACTTCAAAATTCAAGCATCCAATCGCAATCCTTTGGATCAATTGAAACAGTGGAGAGAATATAATTTGGCCTTTGTTGAAAACACCAATCGCTTACAAACAGATGACCGTATCAATTGGGTGAAAAATAAATTACCCAATCAACTGACGAAAGAAATGAATGGTTTGTTGTTGGCATGGAATTATGTCTACCGCGTTTGGTTAGCAGATACTTCAGCTGACAATGCAAAAACGGATGCAGCAATTGAGAAAACAATTCACCTATACTTTGATTTCGCGAATACAGATCAATTTGAAAAAATTATCGATTTTGGAAAATTTGTAGTTGGAACTAAAGTTAGCTGGTAATGGACGAGAAAAAAAAGGAATTCCAATCCATTCCGACTTCCAAAGTTCAACGTGCGATGAAAGTGATTGGTGCAAGTGCAAAAGTTGGAGGGAATTACGCAGCGCATTATGCCAAATCAATGGTGGGTGTGAAAGAAACAAAAGCAGAACTCGATCGTAAAAATGCGGAAACTGTCATTGGAACGTTGGGTGAAATGAAAGGTACAGCCTTGAAAATGGCTCAAATGTTATCGATGGACGAATTCACATTGCCAGAGCAATATCAAAAAGCATTTGAACAAGCACAGCACAACGCACCACCATTGTCGTTTCCATTAGTACAAAAGACCATTCGATCTCAATTTGGAAAAGAAATAAATGAGCTCTTTGATTCATTTTCGAAAAATGCAATCCATGCAGCAAGTATTGGACAAGTGCATCGTGCGGAAAAAGACGGGGTGAAATTGGCTGTGAAAGTTCAATATCCTGGTGTGGCTGAAAGTATCGAAAGCGATATTCGTTTAATGAAACCAATTGCACAGAAAATGTTGAATGTTCCTCAAAATGAGATGGAATTCTACATTGAAGAAGTTCAAAAAACCTTGGTTGAAGAAACGGATTATCTAAACGAACTCAAAATGGGGGAGTTGTTGTACGAGAAATGTAAACCTGTTCCAAACTTAAGAATTCCGAAATATTATTCCGATTTAACAAAATCGCGTGTGTTGACGATGGAATTTGTTGAAGGAGACTTATTGACAGAATGGTTGTCAAATAAACCTTCAGAAGCACAAAGACAATTAGTAGCACAAACAATCTGGGATGCCTTTTTATTCCAAATTCAAGAATTGAGAATGGTCCATGCGGATCCGCATCCAGGGAATTTCATTATCACTGATAAAAATGAAGTTTGCTTGATCGACTTTGGTTGTGTGAAAGAATTAGATGAAGAGTTTTACAAAGATTTTTTCGAATTATTGGATCTAGATGTCTTGAATAACGATGAACTTTTGAAAGAAAAAATGTATCGCTTGAATTATTTAAATGAAAACGATAAACCAGAAGAGATTGCTTATTTATTTGAGAGCTTAAAGCATTCGATGTTATTAATTGCTGAACCTTTTCAACACGAATCATTCAGTTTTGCAAATTGGGACTACATGAAAGGTCTTTATTCTCAAGGCGAGGAATTAGCGAAAGAAATGAGAAAACGTAGAATCAACAGTGCACGTGGACCGAAGCAAGGAATTTATTTATTGCGTACGTTTTATGGTTTGTATATGATTCTTGCAAAATTGGGCGCAGAAGTGAAATTGAATTACACATTAAATCAAAAATAATTTGATAATTATCAATTCTAAATTATCAATTATTAAAAGGTTGAATTTTAATTGAATAGTTTGATTTAATAATAATTAAGCTATTGAATAGTTTAGGTTTTTCAATTAGGCAGTTCTGCATTTCGGGGAAATACCCGAAGGTGTTCGGGGAAAAGGCAGAATTGCATTTTTCCAGTGTGGACACTTATCCGACAAAGTCATTTTTTGCATTTAGGGGAAATTACCTACGATTAGGTAAAAAGGCCTAATTGCCAAATGTAATAGTTGAGTAATTTTTATAATTCTTCAGTGATAATTCCTTTGCGCCTTAGGGTCTTAGCGGTTAATAAACTTTAGTTTACAAAGATTTGAGTTGTTTTGTATTTTCAGTTTAGATATGCAAAGTGGACATTTATCCTACAATGATCAATTCAAAATTTTAATTGAATAGTTTGATTTAATAATAATTAGGGTCTGCTGAAAAAGTCAGACTCAAATTTGACTTAGATTTGAAAATTTGTAGCTAAAAAATATTTTTTGTCGAAAGTTTAAAATTTTTGAGAAGATAACTTTTAGGCAATACTGTACTAGCTCAGCCAAATTG
>JBKDZA010000341.1:0-17977 GCA_046308455.1 Fluviicola sp. | reverse complement strand
ATGATGGCGAAAGATTCCGTAAAAAAACGTATTGAAACAGGAATTTCGTTTACTGAGTTTTCATACCAGTTATTACAAGGATACGATTTCTTACATTTATACAGAACGAATAAAGTTCGCGTTCAATTCGGAGGATCTGATCAGTGGGGAAATATCACTACTGGAACAGAATTAATCCGTAAAATGGAACGTGGTGATGCGTATGCATTTACATGTCCTTTATTAACTAAAGCGGATGGTGGTAAATTCGGTAAAACTGAATCTGGAACGGTTTGGTTAGATCCAGCGAAAACTTCTCCTTTTCAATTTTACCAGTTTTGGTTTAATGCTTCGGATGCAGATGCTCCAAAATTAGCTCGTTTCTATACTTTATTCTCACAAGCTGAAATTGAATCATTGGAACGAGAACACAATGAAGCACCTCATTTGCGTATTTTACAAAAGGCAATTGCTGAAGAAGTGACATTAAGAGTTCATGGAAAATCAGCTCTTGAAGCTGCTATTGCTGCGACAAATGTATTATTTGGTAAATCAACTAAGGAAGATCTTCAACAATTAAATTCTGAAGATTTTTTAAGTGTTTTTGAAGGTGTACCACAAGCGAAAGTTAAGCGTACAGAAATTGAAGCTGGAATTAGTATTGTTGATGTTTTTGTAGCTAAATCAAACTTTTTAAGCTCAAATGGTGAAGTAAAAAGAGAGCTGAAAGCTAACGCAATTTCAGTGAATAAAGAAAAAGTTGGTGAAAACTACATAGTTGGAAATCTAGACTTATTGAATAATAAATTCATTTTACTAGGAAAAGGTAAAAAGAACAATTATATCATTGAGATTGAGTAATTAAATTAAGATAAATCTAACTACATGACAAAAAATATAAACAACTGATTGTCAGTGAATTAATTTATGTTTTATTTGTTTAAAACCTTGAAAATCTGTATCTTAGATGATGTTACTAAGCAGTCATTTAAGCACGATTTCCAAGGTTAGTCACGAAGATACATCCTTATTTTTTGTTTTGAAAGAACATTTTGATGGACATTTCAATAAAGCACGAATAAAATTGATTTCGATGTTTATTTTATCGCTTGTGAAAGTCCAAACTGTAAATTTTAACCGTTTAGCACTTTCATTTGATTCTTGTTCAAAAAGTGATTCCTCTCTTCGTAGAATACAAAGGTTCTTTTCTTCATTCATTGTTGAAATTGATTTGATTTCTAAATTGCTATACGCTTTAATTCCAAAAGAGGCTAAACATGGTTTAACATTAGATAGGACAAATTGGAAGATAGGTGAAACAAATATCAATATTCTCGTAATTGGTGTTGTCTATGAAGGTTTAGCATTTCCTATTTTATTCAAAATGATGGATAAATTTGGGAACTCAAACTGTGCAGAAAGGATTGAATTATTGGATAAGTATAATTCATTGTTTGGATTTGAAACCATTGATTATCTTGTTGCAGATAGAGAGTTCATAGGGGAAAATTGGCTGGAATATTTGAATCAAAACCAAATAAAGTACCATATTCGTATTCGAGATAATTTTAAGATTTATAAAACAAAAAATGATGTCCCAATCAAAGCTTCATGGCTTTTTTCAGGTCTAAAAATGGGGGAGTTTAAGCATCATAAAAAAATCGTCTGGATCAATAATGTAGCATGCTATATCTCGGCAAGTGTTATAAAATCTAAGACTGGTCAACCTGAGTATCAGTTTTTAATATCATTCAATAACCCAGTAAATGCGAATGAATGTTATAAAAAGAGATGGCAAATTGAAACAATGTTTAAAGCATTAAAATCAAGTGGTTTTAACATCGAAAAAACACATCTTCAAGCAATTGAAAGAATTGAAAAGTTAGTTGCCCTTGTTTTTATTGCTTTTGTTTGGTGTTATAAAGTTGGGATTTACATGGACTTATTTGAACAAAAAGTAAAAGTCAAAAAACATGGGTATAGAGCAAAAAGTCTTTTCAAACATGGATTAGACTATGTAGCTAATATACTTTTAAACCCTCAAAATCAAGCAACTGTAAACGTGTTTAAATTTTTGTCATGTAGTTAGCATCTTGAACTACACTATTATCAACCAAACGTAGCAGAGCCATCAGATAATCTTTATCAGATATAGCAAGTAGTTTGTCAATAATTCCATTTTTATTGTTCTCCATCTATTTTACTACATTATTTCCATTCTGCAAGATGCCATTCTGATAATTTCCAACTTTCGTCGTGTTCAATATGATATTCAAATTCTCTAGGAGAAGAGTTATCAGAAATTATTTTTTGTAAAATGTTATTAGCAGCTTCAACATTATTTACACGCCAAATTAATTCACGAGTTTTGTTCCATGTTATTCTAGCTAGAAATAAAGCGTTTGGTTTTTCCTTGTCTTTACCTTTTACAATATTGTCTAGGTAGTCACCAAATTCGTCAATAATTTGAACTTCACTTTCTGAAGGCATCCCATTTTCAATTAGATCTACAAGGTCTACCATTATAGACAAATGCCAATCAAAGACAGCTTTTGGTTCAAATTGTCTTAATGCTGAATTGACAACTGCGATTCCTGGTAAATTGTCTGTAGTAAAATTGAGTAGTGAATAGTTCTCTTTTGGAATAATTACTTTGTATTCTGTCATTTTTTCAAATATTGTAGCTAAGTTACATATACAAACGTTTCACCCATACAAATTCATCAAATTGTATTCGCTGTATACTTTTTCCGCATCTCTAAAATAAAACAATAAAGTTAAATTTTCTCAATAGAAGTGTTCAAATGTTCAAAGAGAAACAATAATCTGAATAAATAGGAAATGATACTGGTTTTTACTCCTCCACAAACACCTTAAAGCGCAATGTTTCCACTTCGTTTTTGGTGTTGCAATACAATAAAATTGTGCGGTCTTGTTGGTAGTACTTGCCAGCTGTTTCGAAAGTGAGTTTGATTTCGCCCGTTTTTCCTGGGGCGATTGGTTCTGGGAGAATGACTTTCGTGCAGTGACAACCTACTTTGTAGGAAGTGAATTTTAGGGTGTCGGTACCGTGGTTTTCGATGAGGTAGGTGTGTTCTAGAACGGGTCCGGCTTTGGTTTTAGGGAATTTGTGTAATTTCTCTTTGCAATAAAAATCCGCCTCCTGGCCGAAACCAAGGGCGGAAATTATGAGTGATATTGCGACTAAAAAGGCGCGCATATTCTTAGTTGTTTACTGGCGCACCAGTTTCGTTTACAGGTGAAGTTCCTTCTGGAGCAGGAAGAACGTTTCCTTTGATACGAATGATTTTTGTAGGCTCGTTAACAGCATTTGATGTAATAGTCACTGACTTGTTGATAGCACCAACGCGTTTTGTGTCATAATTTACAGTAATTACTGCTTTTGCACCTGGAGCGATTGGCTCTTTCGGCCACTCAGGAACTGTACATCCACAAGATCCACGAGCGTTAGAAATTACTAAAGGCTCTGTACCTGTGTTTGTAAATGTAAATGTACATTTACCGTTTCCGCCATGTTTTACGTCACCGTAATCATGAACGTCGCTTGCGAACTCTATTTTCGCACCTTTTAACGGCTGAACTTCTTGTGCGAATCCAATCGCTGAAGCCACTGTCAAAAGAAGAGTTAAAAATAAACCTTTCATTGTTGTGAATTTTTTAGTTATTTCAAATTTAGAAACAAATCTGAGTTTTCAATTAATTGTTAACAGCAAATTAACTAAATTAATTGTATTCCTATTTGTTTTGTACTTCAATCAGCTGATCAACAGTTAAATCAATATTTTTTATTCTGAATTCTAAATCTGCTTTTTCTTCTTTCGAAATGGATTTATTTTCTTTCAAATACATTTCGTAGTATTTTTTCGCTTGGTTTTTCTCACGTGGAAGAATGAACATATCGTAAGCATTCGCAACACTTTGAATCACCATCAAGCGATTTTTGTAATACGGATAGTCTTTAATAATCTTAGTTGCAGGATCTAAAGATCTTCTATGCATGTTGAAATTACAAAAAATCATGTGCGCCTTGTCTAACAATTTTGGTGCTTCTTCAGATTGTGGAATTTCTTCAGCAACAGCAATACATTTTTCAGCATATTGAACAGCTGTTGTACTATTTGTCACTTTTGAATTGACTTGCATTACTCCAAGAGAATCTTCGTAATTCTTAAAATCTTGAAGTAACTCTTTCGTTTTATCTTCAGCTGATTGTTTTGGATCTTCACTACATGCAAACAAAAACAAAGCAAAAGAAAAATAAAAAATCTGTTTCATATGATTATCTACCTTTTTTAGTGTTTGGGAAACGCATTTTATAATCTACATTGATCACACCTTGTGAAATATTAGAAAGTCGTTTTGATAATAAACGTTTTTTTAGCACAGAAAGATGGTCAGTAAACAAAATTCCTTCGATGTGGTCGTATTCGTGTTGAATGATTCGCGCTTTGTAACCATCAAACCATTCTTCTTGGAAGTTCCAGTTTTCATCGTAATACGAAAGTTTCACACGTTCTTTGCGCATCACTTCCTCACGGATTTTAGGAATACTCAAGCATCCTTCAGCAAAACCCCATTCTTTTCCGTCTTCTTCTTCAATGATCGGATTGATAAAGACTTTTTTAAAGCCTTCCATTCCAACTGCTTTTGGATCTTCCTCTTCGTCATCATCTCTTTCCGCAAAAGGACTTCCATCCACAATAAATAAACGAATTGCTTTTCCGATTTGAGGAGCAGCTAATCCAACGCCAGAAGCTTCGTACATTGTTTCAAACATGTTCTCAATTAACTTTCCTAAATCTGGATAGTTTTCTTCAATTTCTTCCGCTTCTTTTTTTAATACTGGATCACCGTATGCGACGATTGGTAAAATCATTGTTCTATTTTTTTACAAAGTTATGAAATGAAATCTTTTGTTTTACAAAAGCCCAATTAACAAGACCTTGAGCTCTATTTTATGTGGAAATTTTAGCTTCTTGAAGCAAGATAATCTTGTAAGATGATTGTTGCACTCACTTCATCGATTAACCCTTTGTTTTGCTTGTCTTTTTTATTCAATCCGCTTTGAGAAATGACTGCACTTGCCATTTTTGAAGTAAAACGTTCGTCTAAAAGTGCAACTTTAACCATTGGAAGTTCTTTTTCAATGGCTTGTTTCAAGAGGTAAACATTTTGTGTGATGTGGGAATCTTCCAAATTCAAACGCTTGGGTTCACCTAAAACGATCTCACTAATTTTTTCTTTTACGACTAAAAGTTTCAATTCAGCCATTAATAATTTTGAATCGATTGTTTTTAAGCCAAAAGCAAAGGTGAAACTTTCATCAGAAAGTGCCATTCCAGTTCTTTTTAATCCAAAATCGAGTGCTAAAATTTTTGACATTGTTCAAAGTTAGTGACTTTTTCTTTGATTTAATCTTTAATTTTGTCCTACGATGAGAGCAATAATTGAACAAGCGTGGGAAAACCGCGAACTTTTAAAAGAAGCAGCAACAATTCAAGCGATTGAAACTGTAATTGAAGATTTGGATAAAGGACTTTTACGTGTTGCAGATCCGAAGGAAGATGGATCTTGGCAAGTGAACGAATGGGTGAAGAAAGCAGTTGTGATGTATTTCCCAATTCGTAAAATGGAAACAATTGAAGTTGGTCCGTTTGAATTTCACGATAAAATGGCTTTGAAAACGAATTATGCGGAATTAGGTGTTCGTGTAGTTCCTCATGCAGTTGCACGTTACGGATCTTTTATTGCGCCTGGAGTAATTATGATGCCATCGTATATAAACATTGGCGCTTATGTTGATTCAGGTACAATGGTCGACACGTGGGCGACAGTTGGTTCATGTGCACAAATTGGTAAAAATGTACACTTAAGTGGAGGCGTTGGAATTGGTGGAGTTTTGGAACCATTGCAAGCTGCTCCAGTGATCATTGAAGACGATGCGTTTATTGGTTCACGTTGTATCGTTGTTGAAGGTGTTCGCATTGGAAAAGAAGCTGTTTTAGGTGCAAATGTTTGTTTGACAATGTCGACAAAAATCATTGATGTTACAGGTGATGAACCAGTTGAATTGAAAGGATATGTTCCTGAGCGTTCAGTTGTGATTCCAGGATCTTATACAAAACAATTTCCAGCAGGAGAGTTTCAAGTTCCTTGTGCATTGATTATTGGAAAGCGAAAAGCTTCGACAGATTTGAAGACTTCGTTGAATGATGCATTGCGCGAGCACAATGTAGCTGTTTAGACACGTTTCTAGGTTTTTTTGTTTTGAGTTGATGCGATGAATCGCATCAGTGCGTGGCATCATCAACGTTTTGAGATCTTATTGAGGGTGATAGTTCTCTGCATGGAGCATTTGTGTCTTCCTTCAGTAAAGGTTCTTTTTTTGAGGTGCTTTGTTGCTCTTCCTTGAACGCGTTCGCGCCACAATCTCCACGAAGAAGGTTTTAGATTTCTGCGCATGAGTTCAATGACTTCTTGTTCTTTAATTCCAAATTGAAGTGAAATTGCATCAAATGGAGTTCGGTCTTCCCATGCCATTTCTATGATACGGTCGGTGTCTTGATCTGTAAATTCACTTTTTTCCATGTCATTGAAACAATAAAAAGTTGAATTTGTTTTGAGAAAATGAAAGGTGTTAAAAAACAACATTTACCTGAAAAGCTTTGTGTTTCTTGTGGACGTCCTTTTTCGTGGCGAAAGAAATGGGAAAAAGTTTGGGAGGAGGTGAAGTATTGTAGTGAAGCGTGTAAACAAAAAAGAAGCTGTCCGAAAAGTGCCAACACTTCGTTATCCTTGATTTAAAAATGCTCATTTACAATTGTAAACTGCGCTTTTTACCTCTTCGAAAGCCTCGTTTTGACAATTTTCTGCACATCTTCTGAAAATGAATAAGGGTGTCTCGACTTTTCGGACACCCTTTTTAAATTTGTTTATAATTGAGTTTTAGAATCTCATTGAAACACCTCCAGATAAAACTGGACCTCCTAAACCTAATTCAAAGTTGATACCGATGTTTTCAGCGAAATAATAACGGAATCCTGTACAAATTCTCATAGAAACAGGTAATAGTGTTATATTACCTAAATCAACTTCGTCATTTACTTCAACACCATTTTCGTATACTTTACGGAAGCGGTTATTTGTACCAGCTCCAACTCCAAAATAAGCATCGAAGTTAGGGTTATTTGTTTCGAAATGGTAATTCATACGAGCTTGCACACGTAAACGTTGCATTGTGAAACGATTCGATGTCGATGTAGTTGACCAAGTTCCAGTTGTTCCATTATATAAAGAGTCAGTTGATGTATATCGCACATCATAATCATTGTAGATTACATCTAATCCGATTCCAACTTTTTCTGAAACAACATATTCAGCTCTTAATCCTAAAGGACCTAGACCCTTTACTTCAACACCAGAATTTCCATCTACTTCAAATATGCTAGCAGTTCTTGCTCCGAAATTTGGAAATCCATAATATGGGTCAATGATGATAGATCCTTGAGCTACTTGTGCATTCGAATTACTAACAAAACCAACAGTTGCTAGTACGAGTGTGTAAATTATTTTTTTCATGTTTTTAATATTTATTTTTCCGTATTCAAATTCTGTGCCAAAATTGGCTTTTATTAACAATTAATTAACCAGTAACTTGTGTGAAGGAGCAAATTTCGTCAAAGTAATCCCTTCTACTGCCTTAACATATTCTTCAATTGTTGGAGTACGTCCTAAAATTGTAGATAAAACAACTACTGGAGTTGATGAAAGTAAAGATTCACCTTTTTTTCCATCTGTGTCTTCCACAACTCTTCCTTGGAACAAGCGAGTAGAAGTTGCCATTACAGTATCTCCTTTTTCGGCTTTTTCTTGGTTACCCATACATAAATTACATCCTGGACGCTCTAAGTACAACATGTTTTCGTATTTCGTTCTAGCTTCACCTTTTGGAGCATTATCGTTGAATTCGAAACCTGAATATTTTTGTAAAACTTCCCAATCACCTTCAGCTTTTAACTCATCTACAATATTATATGTTGGAGGAGCAACAACTAATGGAGCTTTGAATTCTACTTTACCTTCATGTTTTTCAACGTTTTTCAACATTTGAGCAAGGATTTTCATATCCCCTTTGTGAATCATACAAGATCCAATAAATCCTAGGTCAACTTTTTTAGTCCCACCATAGAATGACAATGGACGAATTGTATCGTGTGTATATCGTTTTGAAACGTCTTTGTTGTTAACATCTGGATCGGCAATCATCGGTTCAATGATTTGATCTAAATCAACTTCTACTTCGGCATAGTATTTCGCATCTGCATCTGGTGTCAAAGCTGGTTTATCACCTGTTCTGATTTCAGTAATACGTTTATTTGCTTTATTGATTAATCCTTGAAGCACTTGAATTTTGTTGTCCATTCCTTTATCAATCATGATTTGGATACGACTTTTTGCAATCTCTAATGATTCAATTAATGTATCATCTTCTGAAATACAGATAGAAGCTTTTGCTTTCATTTCAGCAGTCCAATCGGTAAATGTAAATGCTTGATCTGCAGTTAATGTTCCAATGTGCACTTCGATAACTTTTCCTTGGAATACATTTTCACCACCAAATTTATGTAGCATTTGCGCTTGAGTTGCATGAACCACATCGCGGAAGTCCATGTAATCACGCATTTTTCCTTTAAACGTAACTTTTACAGATTCTGGAATCGGCATAGAAGCTTCACCAGTTGCTAAAGCCAAAGCAACAGTTCCTGAATCGGCACCAAAAGCAACACCTTTCGACATACGTGTGTGTGAGTCACCTCCGATGATAATTGCCCAATCGTCGATTGTGATGTCATTCAAAACTTTATGAATAACGTCAGTCATTGAATGGTATTCGCCTTTCGGGTCACGAGCGGTAATCAAACCAAACTCATTCATGAATTTCATCAATTTAGGGATGTTTGCTTGTGCTTTTTTATCCCAAACAGATGCTGTGTGACATCCAGACTGATAAGCTCCGTCAAGAATTGGAGAAATAACAGTCGCAGCCATTGATTCTAATTCTTGTGCAGTCATTAGTCCAGTTGTATCTTGTGAACCAACAATGTTTACTTCAACACGTACATCAGAACCTGCATGTAAAATTTTTCCTGGAGTATTTCCAACTGCATTTTTGTTGAATATTTTTTCAACTGCAGTTAGTCCTTGTCCTTCTTTAGTGATTTCTTTTGATGGAGCAAAAACAGTTGGAATTGCAATTCCTAAAGTTTTACATGCGAACGTTTGGATTTTCTTTCCGAACACGATTGCGTAAGATCCACCCGCTTTGATGAATTCCATTTTTTGCGGATTCAAAGCTTTAGAGATATCGATTAACTCTCTATCTCCGTTGTATAGTTTTTTTGTTTTTGTATTGATTGTCAAAACAGTTCCAGTTTCCACTGAATAAACTTGTTCTAAAATAGCGTCTCCGTTTTCATCGCGAACAAGTTCTCCGTTTGCATCTGTTTTTTTCACCCAGTTTTTAAGGTCGATACCAATTCCACCAGTTACATCAACAGTAGTCAAGAAAATTGGAGAAATTCCATTTGTTCCTCCAACAATTGGCGCGAAATTCACAAATGGAACATATGGACTTGCTTGTTTCCCTGTCCACAATGCTACGTTGTTCACACCAGACATACGCGAAGAACCTACACCCATCGTTCCTTTTTCAGCGATTAACATTACGCTTTTATCAGGATGTTGTTCACGTAAAGCTTTGATTTGTTCTTGCGCTTGAGGAGTGATCATACATTTCCCATGTAATTCACGGTCAGAACGCGAGTGTGCTTGGTTTCCTGGCGACAATAAATCCGTAGAAATATCCCCTTCACCAGCTATAAAAGTTACAATTTTAATTTCTTCAGCAACTTCTGGAAGTTTTGTAAAAAACTCTGCTTTTGAATAACTTTCTAGAATATCTTTTGCTACAGCGTTTCCTGCTTCATACGCAACTTTTAAACGGTCAGCATCTGCATCGTATAAATAAACTTGAGTTTTTAAAACTTCAGCTGCTTGAATAGCAATCGTTGCATCATTTCCTAAAGCCAAATCAAGCAATACTTCAATTGAAGGTCCACCTTTCATATGAGAAAGTAATTCCAATGCGAAAGTTGGTGTGATTTCAGTTACATTTTCTTGACCAAGAATAATTTCCTTTAAGAATTTTGCTTTCACACCAGCCGCTGGAGTTGTTCCAGGTAAAGTGTTGTAAATGAAAAACTGAAGCGAATCATTTCTGTAAATGTTAGAAGTATCTTTGATTTGATCAATTATTTCGCTCACTAATTCAGCGCTATCAATTGGTTTTGGGTGAAGACCTTGACCTTTTCTTTCTTCAATTTCTTGGATGTATTCTTGATAATTATTCATAAATGGAAATTTTACTTTTACTCTGTATAAAGGATATTTCTAAAATAAAGTGATGAGTTATTTTTCAAATTGAAATGTTTGAATGTAACAATTCACCGCGCGAATTTAGCAAAAAGCAATGGAAATTATGTTTGTTTTTAATCATTTTTATCAAAAAAATTAAATAGTTGAAAATTAGTTTGCATTTTGATAGTTTAGGTTTTGATTTACCGAGTTGTTGATTGCACATAACTTAGATTTAGTTAAAACCTAGTTGTGTATTAATGAAGAACTTAGTTTAAAAAGATAAAATTTCAGAATCGATAAAAATAATAGACTTTTAATAGTTGTGTATTCGATTTTTTCCTATCTTTGCACCCCTTGAATTGAGGATATTCAAGGTTTTTATTAATAACAAATACGTAAAATTTATGAATTCTTACGAAACTGTTTTCATCTTAACTCCCGTTTTGTCTGATGATCAGGCAAAGGAAGCAGTAAAAAAGTACGAGTCTGATTTAGCGGCTATGGGCGGTAAATTAATGCACTCTGAAAACTGGGGCCTAAAAAAATTGGCTTATCCAATCCAAAAGAAATCTTCTGGTTTCTACTTCTTGTTTCAATTTGAAGCTGAAGGAACTGTAATTGCAGACATCGAATTAGCAATGAAGCGCGACGAGCGTGTAATGCGTTTCTTGACTGTGAAAATGGAAAAAGATCATGTTGCGTATGCTGAAAAGCGTCGTAAAAAAATGAGTGGAGCGCCAGTAGAGGCATAATTATTAACCCAAAATTTTGAACAATGTCACAAAATGATATTCGCTATTTGACACCGATTAACATCGATATCAAGAAAAACAAGTACTGCCGTTTCAAGAAAAGCGGAATTAAATTTATCGATCACAAAGACGCAACGTTTTTATTACGTTTGGTAAATGAGCAAGGTAAAATTTTGCCACGTCGTATCACTGGTACTTCTGCAAAATACCAAAAGAAAGTTAACAAAGCGATTAAACGTGCGCGCCACTTGGCTATCTTGCCATATGTTGGTGACATGTTAAAGTAATCGTTCATCGTTGAATCAATTAATGATAAGAAATCATGGAAGTAATTCTTAAGAAAAATATCGATAAATTAGGTTACAAGGATGAACTTGTAACTGTAAAGCCAGGTTACGGACGTAACTTCTTGATTCCTCAAGGATACGCTGTATTGGCAACACCTTCTGCGAAAAAAGCGCACGAGGATATGGTAAAACAACGCTCTCACAAAGAATCTAAAATTCTTGCTGAAATGGAAGCAATCGCTTCTAAATTAGAAGGAGTTTCTGTTTCTATCGCTACGAAAGTAGGTGAGAACGGTAAAATCTTCGGATCTGTTAATACAGTTCAATTGTCTGAGGCATTGAAAAAAGCAGGTTTCGATATCGATCGTAAATCTTTGAAAATTAAAGACGAGCCGATCAAAGAAGTTGGAACTTACGAAGCTGAGGCTAACTTACACAAAGGTGTTAAACCAACTTTCAAATTTGAAGTAGTAGGAGAATAATCCGAATCAACAAATAATTTTAAAATCCGACGCGAACTTCGTGTCGGATTTTTTGTTTTATAAAAAACACACACACATTATGGCACTTAACATTGGAGATTCTTGTCCTGCATTCAACTTACAAAACCAAGATGGTGAATGGGTAGATAGTAAGAACATTATTGGGACGAAAAATTTGGTAATTTACTTTTATCCAAAAGATGAAACACGTGTTTGTACAGCGGAAGCTTGTTCCTTTCGAGATTCATTTGAAGTGTTTAAAGACAACGATTGTGATGTGATTGGGATTTCATCCGATAGTGTGAAGAAACACAAGGCATTTGCTTTAAAACACCGTTTGTCGTTTACCTTGCTAGCCGACGTAAACAAAGAAGCACGAAAAGCCTTTCAAGTTCCAACGAATTTCCTAGGATTAATTCCAGGGAGAGTAACTTACATCGTCAATAAAGCCGGGAAAATTGTCCATATTTTCAACTCTCAGATGAACGCAGAAGCACATATTACTGAAAGCTTGGCGATTGTGAAGAATTTATGAGTTCATAAAATTTTATATTCTGACAATTTTTATTTGTTTATCTCGAATTTCACAGGTAGTTTAACACCAGAGCTTATTGGTGTTCCATCAAGTTTTGCAGGCTCCCACTTAGGCATTGATTTAATTACTCGAATGATTTCATTGTCACATTCTGAGCAATTTTTTACACCTTGAACTATTTTTACAGTTGTAATTGAACCTTCTTTATTTACAATAAATACAACTATTGCTTCACCTTCAATTCCTTTTCTTGCTGCTTTTTTTGGATACTTAATATTTTTAGAAATATATTTTCGAGCTTCATTAATACCGCCGTTAAATACAGGGTCAGTTTCATATTCAAAAAAGAGAATTTCATTTCCTAAAGAATCATAACATTCTGCCTTTATTCTTACTGAATCTTTGTATTCTTCAAATCTTTTAAGTTGACCATTTTTGTAATATAATTGATAAAGTTGTAATCTATCATTTACAAACACTTCTTTTTTGTAAAGTTTATTTGTATAGCTATAGAAATCTAACCATTCACCATCTTTTCTTTTATTTTTAAATTCGCTTTTTGATGAAATATTACCAAGTGTATCATAGTAAGTAAATACTCCTGTTTTTGATTGAAAATCTTGTTCTAAATAAAAACCAGTCATTTGAATCTTATCTGAATTCAAATAAAAGTCTCTTACGAAAAATAAATTATCAATTTTCTCAGTTAATCTGTAATATTTTGCTTCATTTCTAGAACATTCTTTCCATTTTTTTGAATAAAAAATGGTGTCGCTTTGTCCAAATGAAAAAAATTGAACGATAAAAAATAATAAGATGGTAAGTTGTTTGTACATTTTAAATGTATTTCATCTCAATCAAATAATTCTTTACGTAATCAGCAACGCCGTCTTCCAAAGAATGAAAGTGTTTTGAATAACCTTGATCAATCAATTTTTGCATGTTTGCTTCAGTGAAATATTGGTATTTGTCGCGAATGTCTTCTGGAGTATCAATGAACCCGATGTCTGGCGTTTTGTCCATTGAATGGAAGGTTGCTGTTGCCAAATCTAAGAAAGTACGTGCTTTTCCAGAACCCAAGTTGTAAATTCCAGATTTTGCAGTTCCTTCCATCAAAAATTCAATCACAGAAACCACATCTTTTACATAAACGAAATCACGCATTTGTCCACCATCCGTGTAATTTGGATTGTGTGAACGGAACAACTTCATGCTTCCTTTGTCTTTCACTTGATGGAACGTGTGGAAAATAACTGAAGCCATTCTTCCTTTGTGGTATTCGTTTGGTCCATACACATTAAAAAACTTTAAACCGTACCATTTCGGAGGTGTTGTTTCTTGTTTCAATGCCCAAATGTCAAAGTCTTGTTTCGACCAACCATACGGATTCAAGGGTTGTAATTTCGGCATGTCTTCTTCTTTGTCGTCGTAGCCAAATTCACCCAAACCATACGTTGCAGCCGAAGATGCATACACTAAAGGAATGTTGAATTCAATGCATTTATTCCAAACCATTTTAGAATAATTGACATTCAATTCATCGAAAATATCTTTATTAAATTCTGTTGTATCTGTGCGTGCGCCAATGTGTACAATTGATGTCACTTCTTTTCCAAAGTCATTCAACCATTGTTCGAAATTTGAACGATTGACCAAAGCTATAAAGGTTTTATCTTCTAAATTGTTAGCTTTTTCTTCTCTTGAAAAGTCGTCCACCAACACAAGATTCGTAATTCCTTTTGCATTAAAAGTTCCAACAATACAACTTCCAATAAACCCAGCGGCACCAGTAATGACAATCATAAATCAATTTTTAACAAAGGTAATGAAACTCTTGCTTCAAGAGAATTTTTTCGAGGCAGTTTGTTGGAAACGTTTTTCTATTTGTGGTAGAACTTGTTTTTTATCAAAATGTTGAACACTTTTTCTAAGTTCTTCTTCACTAAATTTTGAGGGGTTTTGACAAAAGATCTCAATTGTTTCACCTAAACTTTCTGCATTTTCAGGGTCAAAAAGAAATCCCATCTTTCCATCTTGTAGCAATTCTCTAGTTCCGCCAGAATTTGAACCAATTACTGGAGTTCCGCTCAACATGCTTTCAATGGTTACCATTCCAATGGATTCGGCTTTACTGGCCATCACAAAGGCATCGATAGCTTTGTAAAACACTTCAATGTCTTTTCGGAATGAACGGAAATAGATTTGTGTGGACATTCCTTCTCGTAAAATAAAATCCTTTAATTCATCGAAATAGGCATTTCCTTCATTGTAAGTCGTTTCACCTAAAAACAAGACTTCGACTGGTTTCTTCAGGTGATTTTTTATTGCTTTTAACAATAACAATTGTCCTTTTTGTGGGTCAAATCGACCAGCTATTCCTACTATAATTGCTTCAGATTCAATGCCCAGTAATTTCCGAGCCATTGTTTTCGGAAGATCTTGAAAAAATTGACTTGTATCAACTGCTGAAGGAATTTCAGTTATGTTAGAAGGATTGAAACGCGTTTTGTTTAGTACTTGAGATTTTAACCAAGGTAAGGGCGCGTTCCAAGTATCTAATTGTGAAAAGCGTAAAGTATGTAATAGGTTTTTTTTCGAAACACCTAATTGCATTTCCATGAAGTAGTGCAACTTAAATCTACTTCGTCCCCAGTATTTCGCGAGTGCACATAAACTCATGTCATTAACGTGGCGAATGACTACATGCTCAATGTCAAATTTCTTTAACAGTTTGCGTAAGCGATTTGCAGCTGAAAAATCATAGTATTTTTTGTGTGGAAGAATTGGAATAAATTTCAAGTTGTTTTCAAGGCAAAATTCTTCAGTTCGTGATCGTAATTGTCCAAAAACTACTACATCATGTCCAGATTCTTGCATCCATAAGGCATTTTTAACTTGGTTCAATTCCAAGCCACCCCAACTTAAACTTCCATTAATAAATGCGATTTTCACAGTTCAAAGGTACTAATTTTCAGCAGATTGATTTTCATTCATCTGAAAAAATATATTATTGAACGATTATTTTCATCTATTTATCCTTAAAAATGATAGGAAATCCCCAATTGAGCTCCAAGTTTTATTTTCTCAATTTGATACTCACTTTTGAATTCTTTTTTAAGTAAAAATTGATCACTGATTTGTGGCGAAAAATGAAGCTTTATACGTTGATTTAACCAATAGTTTGCAGATAAGCCAAAAGAATAACCTAGACTTTGCATATTTATTTTAGTTCGGGTAATAATTGTATTGTTTTCAAATGACTGTTCAATGGAAATTGAAACAGGCTCATTAAGTTGCTTAGTTGTTTCTTTGAAATAATGATTAAAATCTGTTGAAGCTTGTATTGTTAACTCAAAACGATATCTTTTAATGAGTGCCCATTCAGGATGAACTGAGATTCCAAGCGCTTCAATTTTCTTGTAAGGATTTTGATAATCGATATCTTTTCGTGAAAATTGATTTTCGAATTTACCATATTTCAAACCTACGCCAAGTGTAAATCGATAATTGAATTCACGGTGAAAACTCAATTCTAGTTGTGAACGCATATCTAAAATGGGAGTTTGTACTGGCGAATTTATGAATATTACTTGATTTTCTGGTCGATCGGCATCATAGTAAAAAGAACTTTGTAATTTAATGAAATGTGATTTTTTAACTATTTGATTTTCTTTTTTGAATGTAATTGGAAGAATGTTTCGATCAAGCTTTTTGGTAAATAGCTTATTAATTTCATTAGTTGCGTTTTCTGAATTTAAAGAAATATTATCAACGTAAACAAACCTTGAATCAGATGAATAGATGGTGTTGCAAAACGGAAGTTGGTACTCGGAAGAATTGAAAGAATAGTAAGGGAAAAATGAACTGGCATTGTTGAGAGTAATTACAAATTCTTCAGATGTGTATTTTTTATTTTTTTGAAGCGTTTTCTTTTTTTGTTTTAAGACTTTGTTGTTTAAATTAAAGTCTGCATATTTCAAGGAACTCAAAGAAACAGTTGATTTAAATAAAGGCTGAATGAAAAAATAGGCAAGACTAAAACACAAAATTCCTGTAAACAAAAAGAATAAACCACGTTTTTTTGATTTGTTTTCAGTTGGTAGATTTGAAGCAATAGATTGCCACGATTCCGTACTAGCTTGAGCACCGAAGTCGCTGAAATTTCCAGCTAAAAATCCTTTGTCATTTTCTAATTCAGACATAGCGTATTTTTTTTTCGTGATCCATTTCTTTTTTAATCATTTCTTGCAATTTTAATCGTGCTCGACTGTATTGTGATTTGGAAGTCCCGGCTGAAATCCCCAACATTTTTCCAATTTCTTCGTGATTGTAACCTTCAATTGCATATAAATTAAAGATTGTTCTAAAGCCGATTGGAAGTAGATTTATTTTCCCAATTAATTCTTCTGCCGAAAGTTGTTGGAAGATCGAGTTATCTGATTTTGAAAGAACAATAAAGTTGTTTGAGTCATTTTGGAGTTCATCCAAGTGTGACTTTAAAGTTGCGTTTTTACGACAAATTTCAAGACAAGTATTCACAGTGATTTTGCGCAGCCAAGCTCCCAAAGGTCCTTCAAAATTGTATTTTTTTAAATTTGAAAATGCACGAATAAAACTTTCTTGTAATGCATCTTCAACTGCATCTGAATCAACCATGTAGCGAATACAAACACCTTTCAATTGATAGGAAAAACGTTGAAACAGTTCAAACTGGGCAATGCGGTCATTTTTCAGACACGCATGCACCAATTCTTTTTCTGTATTAAACTGTTTTTCCGACATGTAGTATTAACGTAAACTTATCCCAAAACGTACCTCGAAGCGGTGTAAATCTCTTAATTGTTCAGGATAATAAATCAAATCTACATAAGATAAGTAATATGGATAGTAATAATAACCAGAAACTTGCGAGAAACGATACCCCAAACTCAATGTCATTCCTAAATGTTTTGTGTAATAGTTGGTCACACCAATTGAAATTCCACCAGTATATCCTTGTTGTTTTTCATAGGGATAATAGTAATAATTATTGTTTTGTGTACCAAGAACTGCACCTGCTTGTAAAGCAACAAATGGCTGAATGGAGCTCGATTTTTTTAATTGAAATGATTTGCGCATGTCTAACATCAATGGTGCATTTCGAATCGAACGATCTTCGAAACCTAGAGCTAGACCTAATTCCCAACCTCCTGTGAAACGATATCCCATTGAAGTTTGAAGTGATCCTGTGATTTCTTTTCCAATTAAAACTCCAATACTTGTTCTATTATACATTCCAGATTCAATCTTGGGTTTCATTTCTTCTTGTCCAAACGCTATTCCGCAAAATAGAATGGAAACTACAAAAGCTATTTTTTTCATGTTTTTTTAATTGATTTACTCCATTGATGAAGCTCAACTAAAAAGGGTTGCATGTAACAATTTAAAATTGAAAAATACAAATTGAAAAAACGGAATGATACAGCTAAATCGTAGGATTTAATTGGATTCTTTTAGATTTCGTTT
>JBKDZA010000340.1:0-27673 GCA_046308455.1 Fluviicola sp. | reverse complement strand
TCGTGACTAACCTTGGAAGTCGGGCTTAAATGACTGCTTGGTAACATCATCTAAGATACTGATTTTCAAGGTTTTAAACAAGTAAAATGTTGATTAATTTACTGATAATCAATTGTTTATAAATTTTGTCATGTAGTTAGTTACTTTTATTTAAAATCACATGAATATTTGCAGTAGAGTTGCTTGTATTTTACACTTTGAATTTGCAATTCAATCAATACATTATAAAGGAATACATGCTTTCGAAGGGTATTTTGAAATGAAAAATTAGAAACTAATTAAAATTAAATCTAATAACTTTAAGTAATGAATGAAATTTTAATATACAAAATTGGGGATAGTCATATAGAAGTTGAAGTGGCTTTTGAAAATGAAACTGTTTGGTTAAACCAAAAACAACTACCATTACTTTTTGACAAGGGAATAACTACTATAAATGAGCATATTAAAAATATTTATTCTGAAAAAGAATTAGAAGAATTTTCAACTATTCGGAAATCCCGTATAGTTCAAATTGAAGGAAACAGAAAAGTTGAAAGAGAGGTTGTCTTTTATAATTTAGATGTTATTATTTCTGTTGGATATAGAGTGAAATCAATACAGGGAACTCAATTTAGACAATGGGCAACAAAACGACTGAATGAGTATTTAATAGATGGGGTTTCTTTAAATAAAAAACGCTTAGAACAACTTCAACAAACAATAAAAATGATAAGTTCTTCTAGTCTTGAGGATGTCAATTTACATGAAGCTAAAGGACTTTTAGAGATTATCAATCAATATACTCAAAGCTTTTCATTGTTAAACGATTTTGACAGTAATAACTTGAAAGAGGAAAAACTTGAACACGAAATTAGTTATGAAATTGAATACAAAGAAGCTGTTGAAGCAATTGATATTCTTAAAAATGAATTAATTTCAAAAAATCAAGCAACTAGTTTATTTGGAAATCAAAAAGATCAAAGCTTTGAGGGAACATTAATGAATGTTGTACAAACTTTTGATGGAAATTATTTATATCAAACGATTGAAGAACAAGCGGCAAATCTACTTTATCTTATAATAAAAAATCATCCATTTAGTGATTGGAATAAACGGATTGGAGCATTTTTATTTATTTGGTATTTGGATAAAAACAAACACCGATTTAAAAAATCTGGAGAATTGAAAATTAACGATAATGGTTTGACAACTTTAGCTTTATTAGTAGCGCAAAGTAATCCGAGTGACAAAGATTTGATGATAAAGTTGATTGTAAATTTGATTAATGAACGTTAATTATCACTCATGGCACAAAATAAAAACGCTTTAATTCGCTATAAAACAATTGATAAATGCTTGCAAAATAAGTATAGAACTTGGACGCTTGACGATTTAATTGAAGCGTGTTCGGAAGCTTTGTTCGAATACGAAGGCAAGGACACTTATGTAAGTAAACGAACAGTTCAACTCGATATTCAATTGATGCGTAGTGACAAGTTGGGATACAATGCGCCAATTGAAGTGTACGACAAAAAGTTTTACCGATACGAAGATGAAGATTATTCCATTAAAGATATTCCTTTGACCGAAAATGATATGAATGTTTTGACTGAAACAGTAGAAATGTTGAAACAATTCAAAGATTTTTCGCTTTTTTCGGAGTTAGGAGGAATTATTCAGCGCTTGGAAGACAAGATTTACACAGAGAAAACACATTTAGCGCCAATCATTCATCTGGACAAGAATGAAAATTTGAAAGGATTGGAACATTTGGATGTCATTTATCAAGCCATTGTGAAACAAATTTGTTTGAAAATCTCATACCAATCGTTTAAAGCACGCGAAGCAACAGAGATTATTTTCCGTCCATTTATTCTTAAACAATTCAATAATCGTTGGTTTTTAGTAGGGAAGAAGAGTGAACAAGCACAAATTTTGACTCTGGCCTTGGATCGCATGATAGCAATTGATTACGATTTAAAAGCACCATTTTTTGCGGATGATTTTAATGGAGATGAATATTATAAAAACACAATAGGAGTAACGGTCTTAAATGACAATGATTTAACAGAAACCCATTTGCAAATTGACAAAGAAAATGCACCTTATGTTTTGACGAAACCGCTTCATGCATCTCAAAAGTTGGAAAAACAATTGGAAGATGGAATGGTGGTTATTTCTTTAAAAGTACATTTAAACCTAGAATTCGAACGCTTGATTCTTGGCTTTGGAGATTCAATAAAAGTCATAAAACCGCGAATTTTAAGTGAGCGAATTAAACGTAAATTGAAGAAAGCTGTGAATTTGTATGACTAAATTATTCCGTGACAATTGCTTTTTCTTTATGCTTAATTCGGTATGAAAGAAACATACCAAGACTAGAATCAGTAATTTTACTCAAAGGAGAAAAGTAGGTGTTGTAAAATGCACCGATTCGTAAATTGTCTTTGATATCAACTCCAGCACCAACAGCTAATACATCCGTATTTGTTAAACCCAAATTTAGCCAGATCATTTTATATTTGAAAAGAGTTGAAAAAATCAATGAATTGTATTTGTTTTGACTACTAAAAAGTAGACCTAATTTCATTGAAAAATCGTCATTAACTTTCCAATCATAAGCATATGAAACTAAAAACAATTCGCTTCCTAGATTATTACTAAATCTAATATTTCTAACAGAAAATTGACCAGTGTGATTTCCAAATTGAGCGACTGTTCCTAAACTTAAAAATGGAGTACTAGTTGTTGTATAAAAATAAGTATCTGGATCAGTTATTGTATTTGTTTTAAAACGGTCATTCTCTATAGAAAGTCCTGTTCCAAATGCCATTCTAAATCGTTCTTTCTCAATTGCATGATAAGAATAATTAATTTCTCCAGTTGAATGGCGATACATATCGCTAAACCCTATATATCCATAATTGGCTCCAAGACCACCTTTTATTTTTTCAATTTTTAAATTGGTATTGAGAGTAGAATTAATACGATTGATAGAAGCTGTTTTTTCAAGTTCTCCAAGTCCACTAACACTAAATTGATTGAAAAAACCTGCAGTTGCTGGGTTAAGAGCGTTTGGTTGCAACATGAATTGCGTGTTCTGTGCTTGTGCAACTGAAGAAACAAACAGAATGATAAAAAGTGATTTTATGTTCATAAAAGTGAAATTTTCACTAAAACTAGTAAAATCAAATTTATTTTAAAGTGTAAAATGAATATTTATTGGTTGTAAATATTTATTTCAAATTCTTACTATACCAATTCAAGTAAATTTCGTCTTTGAAAACTTTCATAACTACTTTTTCTTGAGGGTAAGCAAATGTAGATTTACACGGTTTGTTTTCAGACCCGTAAGTGTCGGATTGTACGATATCGAATAATGGACTCGCCATTTTTGTAGTAGGATTATAGGCCCACGTGTAATTCATGTAAATAATATTACTTGCTTCGGCACTTGTTTTAATCAATTTATTGAGTTTCAAACCTGTTTTCGTACGTTTTACTTCTCCAATCATTTCAGCATTAATTTTCACCGAATAAAAAGTATTGTCCCATGAACAAGGTACGATTTCAGCGTCCATAACTTTTAAAAAGTATGCTTTGCTTGCAAATTCACCTTTGATATCACAACAGTCACAGTAATCAAAAATATAAGGGTTTTCTTCCAAATGAGCGACAACAGCTTTTGCTTGTTCCATTGTAAGATTGTCCCACGCATCTGCAAAAGTTAATTTACTAGTAAATAAAAGTATAAAAAGTAGAAATAGTTTTTTCATTGTCTTTTGGTTTTAAATTTTCACAAAACTAATTGATTTTTTTTTCAAAGAATATATAGTTTGTAAAAATGTGCTTTTAGTTTGTAAACAAATCTGAATATGTCAGATGTATTAAATTCGAATTATAAAAACGCTCATCGTAACTCACTTCTTTTTCAATCCATTCGGGAATTTCAAATGTTTCTTCTTCCGATTTTAATTCAATTTCAGCAACAATTAATCCTTCTAATTTACCATGAAACACATCTATTTCCCAAGTATGTTTCTCCGATTTGAATTCGAATCTTTCTTTGTCAATCGCCGACGGACAAAAATTCAGTAACAATGATTCTGCATCTGAAAAAGGGATTTCATATTCAAACTCACTTCGTGTAATTCCAAGGGTTGATCCTTTAATTGTTAAAAATCCTTTTTCACCTTTTGTGCGCACTCGTACAATAGAGTTTTCAGTTTCACTGATATATCCTTGTTGAATTTTTTTAGAAGATAGAGTAGGAAGTAGTGAAAGAATACTTGGTTTCACTAAAAATTTACGTTCGATTTCTTTCATGTAATAAAAATAGGAAAATTATGTCAAAAAAAAATCCTACCGATGAAAGTAGGATTCTATATATAGAAATGATTTTCGAATTATTTCGCGAAACTTCTTTTTTCTTTGATACGAGCAGATTTACCTGTACGCTCACGGAAGTAGAAGATACGTGCACGACGTACAGCACCTCTTTTAACTACAGAAACGCTTTCAAGGAAAGGAGAAGAAATAGGGAAGATACGCTCAACACCAACATTTCCTGACATTTTACGAACTGTAAAAGTTTCAGTTGTTCCAGATCCACGACGTTGTAATACAACTCCTTGGAATGTCTGTGTACGTTCTTTATTACCCTCTTTAATTTTATATGATACAGTAACTGTGTCACCAGCTCCAAATGCTGGAAATTGTTTTACTTCTACTAACTCTTTTTGAAGTTCTTTGATAAAATCCATGACCTTAATTTTCTTTCGCTATCCCTTAATTGGGGTGCAATATTAGTTATTTTTTTTCAATTAGAACACTACTACTTAATTTTTTTCTAAAAAAAACTTTCGTTCTATTGAGAGAACAGCAAAAATAAACATAAAATTAATATCAAAAAGTAAAATTATATTGTCTGATTGTACTTAAAATCATTTAGATTCAAAAATCTTTCGATAAAACTTAAATGGCCATTAGAAAAAAGGTTTAGAAAAGCAAATGAAGTGGAGCGCGGACAAAACTGCTGTTTGACGACACTTTGTCGCAGAGTTTTTAAACGATGCGTTAACAAAGTTAGGAGTTTCGGTTTTGGCAGTGAAACGAAATGTAGTTTTTCAAATCTTTTTTATACAGGCCTAGCCCTTTTGCTTACTTTTGGGGCGATGCCAAAAGTAAGATGCTGAAAAAAACTGTGTTTTTATGGAATGTTTTGGTAAAACATTGTTAACAACCGAACTTCATTTCGAAATTTACGTATATTCGATTTTCAAAAATAATTAAATGAATAAATTAAGTCTAGTTTTTACGCTTTTACTAGCAAATCTAACTTTTGCTCAAACTACTGAAGAAAAAGAAGCTACTATGAAACCTTCTTTATGGTTGGATATTTGGGATGCCAAGCAAAATGTTCCAAGTTTTAATGTATTACAAGTTGGTTTCAATGATATTCCACGTGATATTTTTTACAGAGGAACTCTTGTTGAATGTTTGGAATTCGACGATGCAAATGGTCATAACTTGGTGTTTTTAACTCAAACGGGTAAATTTCCTGTAAGTGAAAAAGATGAAAATGGGAAGTACAAAAAAGTGAATGATAAGGCTGAAATCTATGCATACATGTTTACGAAAAGCGGAAATGCGAATTATCGAAATATGTGGAAAATGATGGATGTACAAGCATGTGAAAATTTAGATTTATATGTTGGTTTCACAAAAGGGTCACTTTCAATTACTGATGTTGATGGCGATAATATTGCTGAAGTTTCTTTTCAACACACGAAATCGTGCCGTTCGGATGTTTCACCAGCAGATCGTTTTTTAACGTGTTACGAAAGTTCTCAAAAGTTTCAATATGTTGGAATTACACAATTAGAAGGAATGCCTTTAGAACAAGCAACAAAAGATATTAAAACACCAATGGCGCCAGAAATTGGACCTTTATTGGATGAAAAATGGACCAAGTTCGCTGAAGATTCATTTATACAATTCAACTAATAATGGAAGTGATTGGTAGAAAAGACTTGGTTTCTTTCCCCGCATTTGGTTTGTTTTCTGTACCTGTAAAAATTGATTCTGGAGCATATACTTCATCGATGCACTGTTCTAAAATTGAATTAATTGGTGAAGGAGAAAATGCGGAATTACACGTGATTTTTCTAGATGAAAAATACCAAGGATTCACGGGTAAAGAATTTGTCTTCAATAAGTTTAAAGAAAAGAGAGTCAAAAGTTCTAATGGTCAATCTCAATTGCGCTATTTCATAACAGGAACGATTCGAATTTTTAATAAAGATTATGAAACACTTTTCTCGTTGACTCAACGAACAGGGCTAAGAAATCCAATTTTACTTGGTAGGAAATTATTAAACAAAAGATTTCTTATCGATTCCTCAAAAATAAATTGTTCTTTTGAATTCGAAAAACAAAAATTACAATCAAAATAAACACAGATTCTATCAAATTAATAGATACGTTAATATATAAAATATGAAAATTGTTGTGCTTTCGCGCAATGCGAACCTGTACTCAACAAAACGCTTAATTGAAGCTGCTGAACAACGCGGACATGAAGCACTTGTTGTTGACCACTTAAGATGTAACATCGAAATCGAACAAAAAGGACCTTCTTTATATTATGGTTCTGATTATTTGACAAATGTGGATGCTGTAATTCCACGAATTGGAGCTTCTGTAACCTTTTATGGAACTGCTGTTGTTCGTCAGTTTGAAATGATGAATGTATTTTCACCAGTAAGTTCACGTGGAATAGTGCACTCTCGCGACAAATTGCGTTGCCTTCAAGTGCTTTCTAAAGAAGGAATTGGACTTCCAAAAACTGTTTTTACTAATTACTCTCGAAATGTCGAACACGTAGTTGAATCAGCAGGTGGAGCACCAGTGGTTTTAAAATTATTGGAAGGAACTCAAGGTTTAGGAGTCGTTTTAGCTGAAAATCAAAACGCTGCACAATCTGTTTTGGAAGCGTTCAATGGATTACGTGCTCGAGTTATTGTTCAAGAATTTATCCATGAAGCGAAAGGAGCTGATATTCGTGCGTTTGTAGTTGATGGAGAGGTTGTTGGAGCGATGAAGCGACAAGGAAAAGAAGGTGAATTTCGTTCAAATCTTCATCGTGGTGGTTCTGCTATGCAAATCGAATTATCTGACGAAGAAAAATATACTGCAATTAAAGCTGCAGAAGCTGTTGGACTTGGGATTGCAGGTGTAGATATGTTACAGTCAGAAAGAGGTCCATTAGTTTTAGAAGTGAATTCTTCTCCCGGTTTAGAAGGAATCGAAAGAGCAACTGGAGTTGACATTGCTGGAAAAATTATTACATTTATTGAGAAAAATGTAAAGTAAAAGCTAAAATTTACTTGATAATTGGAAAAGAAAAATGAAGAATATGGGAAAACGTGTTTCGATTCTAGGTACTGAAATTCTTCCAGGTAAAGAAATTGAACTAAGTTTAAATGTTGCAAAATTACATACGAATACGCCCATCCAAGTTCCAGTGATTGTTTCACGTTCTGAGAAAGATGGTCCCGTTTTATTACTTCTAGCAGGAATGCATGGAGATGAAATCAATGGGATGGAAATCGTTCGAAGAGTTATCAAAAAAAAATGGAACCGACCGAATTCTGGAATGGTCATTTGTATTCCTGTCTTTAATATTTTTGGTTTTTTGAACGTTACTCGTGAATTACCCGATGGTCGCGACTTGAATAGAAGTTTCCCCGGAACAAACAATGGTTCACTTGCAAGTCAATTTGCGTATCATTTTATGAAAGAAATCGCTCCACATGTGGATGTGGTAGTTGATTTTCATACTGGAGCTGCTCAACGTTCGAATATTGCTCAAATTCGCTGTGTGACAACTGACGAAATCTCAATGGAATTGGCGCATGTCTTCAATGCTCCATTTATTGTTCATTCAAACTACATTTCGAAGTCAATTCGTGAATCGTTGAATAAAATGGGGAAGAAAATTCTACTTTTTGAAGGCGGTAAAACAAATTCAATCAACGAAACGGTTGTTCAAGAAGGATTAGATGGCGTACAAAGAGTTCTTAATTTCTTCGGGATGCGTGCATTTAAAACTGAAAATGTAGAACGTTCTCCAATATTAATTAAATCATCAAGATGGCTTCGTGCTCCACATTCTGGTATGTTCAAATCATACGTTGAAAACGGAATGAAAAGAGAGAACGGAATGTTAAGTGGTGCAGTTTGTGACCCTTTTGGTGGACGTTAATAGTCCATAAAAGCACATCCATCAGGTTCTGTGATTTGTATTAATGAAGCTCCATTGGTGAATAGAGGTGATGCAATTTTCCACATAGGATCAACTAATAAAACAACAAAAACTAAAGAACTAAACTCAAACGATTAATGCAAACTTCAAATGTATTAGGTTATTGTGCAATTGGTGTGTTCAACGCGAAAACAGAACACAATGTCGGAACTTTATGGCGCTCAGCCTTTATTTTAGGAGCATCTTACATTTTTACAGTAGGAAAAAGAGTTAAAAAGCAAACTTCGGACGTCACAAAAACATGGGCGAGAATTCCTTATTTTCATTACGATACAGTGGAAGATCTGTTGGAGAATATTCCATATGATTGTCGTTTGATTGGTATTGAATTGACGGATGATGCTGAATGGTTACATGAATTTGAACATCCAAAACGTGCAATTTATTTATTGGGATCCGAAGATCAAGGTTTACCAGAAGCAGTTTTAAATAGATGTCAAGCAATTGTGAAGCTTCCAGGGAATTCTTCACTAAATGTTGCTGTAACAGGAAGTATTGTTCTTCACGATCGTGTAGCTAAAATCCCGACGATTTTACCAGAATATCACAATTCATAATTTTAATTCAATGAATTATTTTTTTCAAGATCTCAACAAAGAAGAGAAAAAAGAGTGGGATCAACTCGTTGAAAAAAACGAAGGTTCATTGTTTTCTCTGTCGACTTTTTTAGACGCAACTGCTGAAAACTGGTGTGTTTTATACAATGAAAACAAAACTGGAGGGATGATTTGTGCCTATACGAAACGAATGGGGATTGAAATTTTGTATACTCCCTTCTTTATCCGTTATGCTGAATGGATAGGAGAGAAGCCCGATTTTCAAGTGGCAAAAAAAATACTCAAAGAAAGATTTAAAGTATCTACGTTTCATTTTAAATCTTTTGCTTTTGGAGGTAAAGAGAGAATTCATCAAGAGTTAAATCCATCTGAATTACGATTGTCAGATTTAGCGAAAAGATCCTTAAAAAAAGCGAATACTTATCAAGTTTTCAGAGAGTTTCTTCCTGAAAAATTAATGGCGTGTATCCATCAAGAATTGAGTAAAAAAGTAGCGACTTTAAATCCTAAAACGCTTCCCTTATTGGAAAAAGTTGCAGTTTCATTTCCTGATAGTCAACAAATCCAATACAATATTTATGAGGGGGAAGATTGGAAAGGTGCAGCATGGTTCATAGAGAATGAGCGTAAAGTTTATTACATAAAAGGTGCGTGTGAGAAAGATGTAAAATCGAATGGAGGAATGTATATGCTCATCTTTCAAGGGATTTTGTACGCACAAGAAAAAAATAAAATCTTTGATTTCGGTGGTTCGAATGTCGCTTCAGTGCGTGAATTCAATATTAAATTCGGTTCGAAAGACAAAAAATATGCGCATGTAATTTGGAATGAGGCTCCTTTTTGGTGGAAGTTCCTTCAACGTTTGAAAAAGATCGTAAAAAAATAAAAGTCAATTTGTAATTGATGAATTGACTGTTTGAATAGAAAAATTAACTTTGTACAAAGAAATTAAGTGTGATTTTACCAAAAAAAAATGTACCCCGTTGGATAATTATCGTAATCGATTTATTCATTTCTGCATTTGCATTGTTTTTTGCGTACTTGATTCGCTTTGATTTAAGTGCCGATCTGGATCTTTGGAAAAAGGAATGGGAGATTTTGTCTTCTTCACTTTTAGTTTATTTCGGTGTAAGATTTGTTGTGTTTTATCTATTTGGAATTCACAGAGGAATTATTCGACATACTTCAACGGCAGATTTCAGACGCTTGTTTATTGCAATCACTGTTTGTTCGGGTATTTATCTCCTATTCAGTTTTCTACGACATAGTTTTTACGATGGATATTATTTATTTCCACGTACAATCTTTGTTTTAGAATATATTTTGTGTCTATTTTTCTTTGTTTCTTCACGATTTACAATCAAGCTATTGTACCTAGAATCGATGAAAAACAAAGGTGAATCTGTTCGAATTGCAATCTATGGAGCCGGAATTTCAGGAATCATTACAAAACGAAGTTTAGAAAAAGATCAGCGAATGAATTATGAAATCATTGGTTTTTTTGATGATGATGCTAAACTTTTTGGTTCAAGAATTGAAGGTGAAACAGTTTTCCCAACTAGCAAACTCGCTGAAGTTCACAAAAAAGAAAAAATCGATCAAATAATTGTGGCGATTCAAAAACCTGACGCAGACAATGTAAGATTGATAGTTAATACCTGTTTAGAATTAAATATTGCAGTAAAAAAAGTTCCAAGTCTAAAGAATTGGGTGAATGGTGAATTTTCTACGAATCAAATTTCAAAAGTAAATATTGATGATTTACTTGGACGAAAACCAATTGTTTTAAACCAAGAAAATATTTCAAATGAATTGAAAGATCAAGTTGTTCTTGTAACGGGTGGAGCAGGATCAATTGGTTCGGGTTTGATTCGTCAAATATTAAGTTATGAACCAAAACGTCTTATTCTTTTAGATCAAGCTGAATCTCCTGCATACGAACTGGAACAAGAATTAAAAGGAACAGAGAATTTTGAACGTTTAGAAGTTGTGATTGGAGATATTCGCAATTTTGAGCGAATGAAAAAGCTGTTTGAATTATTGAAACCGAATTGGGTTTTTCATGCTGCAGCTTACAAACATGTTCCATTAATGGAAGACAATCCTTCAGAAGCGATACGTACAAATATTTTTGGCACAAACAATTTAGTGGATTTATCCATTCAGTTCAATGTTCACAAGTTTGTGATGGTTTCTACGGATAAAGCTGTAAATCCAACAAATGTGATGGGTGCGAGTAAGCGAATTGCTGAAATGATTGCTCAAAAAACTAATCAAATCGGGAAGACACAATTTATAACAACTCGTTTTGGAAATGTCTTAGGTTCAAATGGTTCTGTTATTCCTTTGTTTAAAAAACAAATTGAACAAGGTGGTCCGATTACTGTTACAGACGAACGAATCACACGCTTTTTTATGACCATTCCTGAAGCTTGTCAATTGGTTTTGGAAGCTGGAGTAATGGGGAAAGGTGGAGAGATTTTCGTTTTCGATATGGGTGATTCCGTGAAAATCGTCGATCTTGCAAAAAACATGATTCGCTTATCTGGTTTGGAATTAGGAAAAGATATTGAGATTGTTTTTACAGGCTTACGTCCAGGTGAAAAATTGTACGAAGAATTACTGAACGACGCAGAAAAAACGATTGCAACTCATCATCCAAAAATCATGAAAGCGATGGAACGTGAAGGCGAATCGAGTCTTTACAATCAAATTGATGACTTAATCAAACATGTAAATTGCGAATCGAATCACGAATTGGTGAAACGCATGAAGCAAATTGTTCCCGAATTTATTTCGAATAATTCTACTTTTTCTGAGTTAGATAAAGATTGATAAATAGCTAAATATTTAATTTTTGTTTTTAGCCATTTTCATATTATTCAGTTGAAAATATTCACTAAATTCGCATCTTTAAGAAATACTAAACGATTTAATTATATGATCCAACTTTCAGAACGCATTTTATCAATGGAAGAGTCGGCAACGCTTGCCATGTCTCGTAAAAGTCGTGAACTTAAAGCGCAAGGAAAAGATATTATTTCGCTAAGCTTAGGTGAACCCGATTTTAACACACCAGAGTTTATTAAAAAAGCTGCTGTAGAAGCCTTAGAACAAAATTACACGACATATACACCAGTTCCAGGTTACGATGATTTACGTGATGCAATCGCTAATAAATTCAATCGTGATAATCATATTCCATATACGCGTGAAAATATTGTCGTTTCTACTGGAGCGAAACAATCTATTGCGAATTTAATCATGGCGACGATTAATCCAGGTGATGAGGTGATTATTCCAGCTCCATACTGGGTTTCATATGCTGAAATCGTGAAAGTTGCTGGTGGAATTCCAGTTGTGATTCCAACATCAATTGAAAGCGATTTTAAATTTACTCCAGAACAATTCCGTAATTCGATTACAGCTAAATCGAAGATGATGATGTTTTCTTCGCCATGTAATCCAACGGGAACAGTTTATACCAAAGAAGAATTGAGAGCTTTAGCTGATGTTTTGAAAGAGAATCCTTCGATTTTAGTTATGTCAGATGAAATTTATGAACACATTAACTTTGTTGGACATCATTTTTCAATGGCACAATTCGACGATGTTCGTGATCAAATTATTACTGTAAACGGTGTTTCAAAAGCTTGGGCAATGACAGGATGGCGTGTTGGTTATATTGGCGCTCCAAAAGTGATTGCTGATGCATGTAACAAAATGCAAGGACAGTTTACTTCTGCAACATGTTCAATTGCACAAAGAGCTACAATTGCTGCGGTAAATGCCGATCCAGCAATTTTAAATGACATGGTTGCTGCTTTTGAAAGTAGAAGAGAGTTGGTGTTAAACGCTTTAAATCAAATGCCTGGCGTGAAATGTAATCGTCCTGGTGGTGCATTTTACGTATTTCCAGATATTTCGTCTTTCTTTGGAAAATCTTTTGAAGGAAAAACAATTCAAACAGCAGAAGAGTTGTGTATGTATTTGTTAGATAAAGGTGTTGCCCTAGTTTCTGGTGAGGCTTTTGGAGACGCAAATTGTATGCGTATTTCTTATGCAGCTTCCGAAGAAACACTTACTGAAGCAATGAAACGAGTAGCAACAGCATTAGCACAATTGAAGTAATGACAATTCATCAAGTTTTAGCTAGTTTTAAAGAAAAACGAATTTTAGTTGTTGGTGATGTAATGCTCGATGCATACATTTTAGGGAAAGTGAATAGAATTAGCCCTGAAGCGCCAGTTCCAATTGTTTCTCTAAACAAAGAAGAACAAAGATTGGGTGGTGCTGCAAATGTTGCGTTAAATCTTAAAAGTTTAGGTGCCGAAACAATTCTGTGCTCTGTAGTTGGAAACGATAAAAAAGGAAAACAATTTCTATCAATTCTAGAAAATGAAGGAATGAATACGCATGGTATTTTTTCTTCAGATGATCGCGTTACAACAGTTAAAACACGTGTAATTGGAAATAATCAACAATTATTAAGAATTGACGAAGAAGACACATTTTTTCTAACTGAAAAAGAGGAAACTTCTTTTTTAGAATTATTAGAACAACTAATTGAAACGGAAAAGATCGATGCAATCATTTTTGAAGATTACAATAAAGGTGTTTTATCTAAAAATGTGATTCAAGAAACAATACTTTTTGCAAGAGAAAAAGGAATTCCAACAACCGTAGATCCAAAAAAAGAAAACTTTTTGACCTATCAAGGTGTTACATTATTCAAACCCAACTTAAAAGAGTTAAGAGAAGGTTTAGATATGAATTGCTCGTTTGAAAATCGCACATCGTTTGATGCAGCAATGGAAGAACTTGAAAAAAGATTGAACAACGAAATCAGTTTTGTAACGCTTTCAGAAAATGGTGTTTTTATTAAAAAAGGTTCAAACGTTCATCATGCACCTGCACATATCCGTACGATTGCAGATGTGAGTGGAGCAGGAGATACCGTGATTTCAGTTGCAACTTTAGCATTAGCTGTTGGTTTGTCAATTGAATCAATTGCAGAATTATCAAACCTTGCAGGTGGATTAGTGTGTGAAAAAAGTGGTGTGGTGAGTATTGAAACAGATTTACTCATTCAAGAGTGCGAAGGAAAAGAATGGAACTAATATAAATTGGTAATTCTAAAAATATAAAAAGTGGGTACAGCAGTAAAACCGTATAACACGGAAGATAAATCAAAAAAGGAAGAAGTAGCTCAAATGTTTGATAACATTTCAAAACGTTACGATTTCTTAAATCATTTTCTATCTCTCGGAATAGATAAAATCTGGAGAAAGAAAGCGGTGAAAATGCTGCGTGAAATTCAACCGAAAAAAATATTGGATTTAGCAACTGGTACAGGTGATTTCGCAATCGCAAGTTTAAAGTTGAATCCAACTGAAATCGTTGGGATGGATATTTCGGACGGAATGCTTGAAGTTGGACGTGTTAAAATGAAAAAAAATGGCTACGATTCAATTATTTCCATGAGAAACGGTGATTCTGAAAACTTGCCTTTTGAAGACAATTATTTTGATGCGTTAACTGTAGGTTTTGGTGTTCGCAATTACGAAAATTTGGAAAAAGGTCTAGCTGAAATGTTAAGAGTAGTTCGTCCAGGAGGAAAATTAGTGATTCTAGAATTTTCTAAACCTAAGAAATTTCCTGTGAAACAGTACTACGCCTTCCATTCAAAATACATCATTCCATTTTTTGGGAAACGCATTTCTAAAGATTCAAGTGCTTACGCATACCTTCCAGAATCTGTTGCAGCTTTTCCTGAGGGAAAAAATTTCGAAAACATCTTAGTGAAATTAGGATATAAAGATGTTAAAGCAAAATTGGTTTCTGGTGGAATTGCAACAATTTATTCAGGTATAAAATAACTGAACTTAAATACACGTTAAATAAGCATGAGATTTATTTGTTTTATAGCAGCAGTTTTTATCAGTTCTTTGGTTTTTTCACAAAAAGAAAAGCCGAAAAACTACCGTAAATTCGATGAAAAATGGTTGCATTTTGGATTTATGCTTGGTATTAACACTTCAAATTTTAAAGTAACACCTAAAGTTGATGCGTATTCTCAATACGGATTAAAATCTGTTGTTTCAAATAGAACACCAGGTGGACAAGTTGGAATTGTTACCAGTTTAAAGTTAGGAACTCCAGTTGTACGTTTACGATTTATTCCAACGCTTTCATTTCAAGAAAAAGTATTGAATTACAGTTTTGTAAATCCTGATCCAGCTGCAAAAACAGATAAATTATTGGAAGAACGAGTAAATTCAACCAACTTAGATTTTCCTTTGATGTTTCAATTTAGAACAATGCGTTTGAATAATTTCACAGCGTACGCATTAGGTGGAGCACAATATTCCTATGATTTACAATCGCAAGAAGATGCTTCTCAAAGTTTTATTGATCCATTCATAAAAATTAAAGCAAACGATTGGCAAGGTCAAGTTGGAGCTGGATTGGAATGGTTTGCAGTTTATTTTAAATTCAGTTTTGAAGTGAAATATTCTTTTGGTGTTGACAATGTCTTTATCCAAGATGGTACAAATGTTTCAAAACCAATTGACCAACTTCGGAATCGTGCTGTTTGGTTCTCCATTATTTTTGAAGGATAAATGACAACTACAATCCAATTTCAATTTACTCCAGAACAAGCAGTAGATGATAATTACATTGAAAAAGCGATTCAAAAAGAATTGAATTTAGAGTCAAAATCATTCGATTTCAAATGGCACAAACGATCGATTGACGCACGTAAAAGAGACATAAAAATAAATGCGACATTTGAAGTGTTTCCAAAAGGTAAAACACCATCATTCGACGCGGATTTCTCGCCATTAAAAGTTCACGAATCGAAAGCTGTTCATATTATTGGAGCTGGACCTGCAGGACTTTACGCAGCTTTGCGATGTTTAGAACTAGGTTTAAAACCAGTTATTTTTGAACGCGGAAAAGATGTGCGATCAAGAAGACGTGACTTAGCAAAATTAAATAAGGAACACATTGTAAACAATGAATCGAATTACTGTTTTGGCGAAGGTGGAGCAGGAACCTATTCGGACGGTAAATTATATACGCGCTCTAAAAAAAGAGGAGATGTGATGAAATCCTTGAAATGGTTGGTTCATTTTGGTGCGCCAGATTCCATTTTAGTTGATGCTCATCCACATATTGGAACAAATAAATTACCTCAATTGATTGTTTCCATGCGAGAATGTATTATTGAACATGGAGGAGAAGTACATTTTGAATCAAAGTTGACAGATCTTCAAATCGAGAACAATCAATTAAAAGGAATTCAAATTAATCAAGGTGAACTAATTCCTTGTTCAGCGCTTATTTTAGCAACGGGACATTCAGCTAGAGATATTTTCGACTTATTACATAAACGAAAGGTAAACATTCAAGCGAAAGGCTTTGCTTTGGGTGTTCGTGTAGAACATACACAAGAATTGATAGATAAAATTCAATATTCAGGAAGAGTAAACGACGATTTTTTACCTCCTGCTTCTTATTCATTGGTTGCTCAAGTGGAAGATAAAGGAGTTTATTCGTTTTGTATGTGTCCAGGAGGAATTATTGCTCCATGTGCAACAGCTGAAGGAGAAGTTGTAACTAACGGATGGTCGCCTTCAAAAAGAAATAATCCGACTTCAAATTCGGGAATCGTTGTTTCGGTTGAACCTGAAGAATTGCCCAATTACTCAAAAGACAATCCTTTCGTTTGTTTAGATTTTCAAAAGAAAGTCGAGCAAGATTGTTGGAAAGCAGCAGGCTCATCTCAGAAAGTTCCAGCTCAATGTCTAAAAGACTTTGTGGAAGGGAAAGTTTCTAAAGAATTCCCTAGAACTTCTTATGTTCCTGGTTTGACAAGTGTAGACTTGAATAAAGTTTTACCTGATTTTGTTGCTAGAAGATTGCGAAAAGCGTTTGTAGAGTTTGATAAAAAAATGCACGGTTTTTTGACAAATGATGCCGTTTTACATGCTCCAGAATCTAGAACATCGAGTCCAGTTTCCATTCCAAGAGATTTTGAAACGTGCATGAGTATTTCAACAGAAGGATTATTTCCATGTGGAGAAGGTGCAGGCTATGCTGGAGGAATTGTATCGGCAGCAATTGATGGGATGAAATGTGCGGATGCTGTAAATCAACTGTTTACAAACAAAATTCAGCTAACAAAATAGCAGTTGCTGTACTTACGTTTAATGATTCGGCTTCACCAATACGCGGAATCGTAACGCGATTTTCAACCAAGAGTTCGATTTCTGGACGAATTCCTTTTCCTTCATTTCCCATTAAAAGCGCAAATTGTTTTGGCTTTGCAATCGATTTATAGTTTTCGCCATTTAAAAATGCAGCATAAATTGGTGAATCATATTTTGTTATGAAATCTGACAAATCTGTATAATGAACAGAAATTCGAAAGATTGCTCCCATTGATGCTTGAACTACTTTTGGATTGTAACAATCAACTGTATCTTTTGAGCAAATAATTTGATTCACTCCAAACCAATCAGCTAACCTTAAAATCGTACCTAAATTACCTGGATCTTGAATTCCATCTAAAATTATTGATGATTCATTCAATGAAATTGTTCGAATTTCTTTTTTAAAGACAGCAAGGAATTTATTGGGAGTACGTAAATCGGAAATTCCTTCCAATTCTTTTTCGCTAACAATCTTTAGAATTGAATGAAATGTATTCGGGATTAAATCAATAAAGTTTTCAGTTGAAACCAATTCAATCAAGTTTTGCTTGAAAATTTGTAGTCCTTCAAGTACACTTTTTTCACCTTCAACCACAAAAACTGATTCTTCATCACGGTTTTTCTTCAGTTGAAGAGAGCGAATCCATTTTTGACGTTCTTTTGATAATTTTTCCATTTCCAGTTGTAAAATTACCTTTTTCTACAATTTAATTCGGGATTAAATTGGAATAAGTTGAAAAGTTGAATTGAATTATTAATTTTGTTACTTCATGATTACGTTAAAGTCAATAAAAATAAGTAAAAAACTATCCAAAATCGGATTGATTTTAAGTGCGTTAGTTGTGCTTTTTGCTTGTAATATAACGAAACATGTTCCAGAAGGTAAATTCTTGTTGAAAGAGAATAAGAAAGATATAATTGGTGATAAAGCGCAAGTAGATCAAGTAAACGAAGATGAAATCGAAGAGATTTTCAAACAACAACCAAATATTAAAACCTTTGGTTTTTGGCGTTTACGTTTACGAGTTTACAACATGGTTGATTCTACTAAAGCTCAAGAAAAACATATCAAACGCTTAAATAGAAAGGTTTTCAAACATAATGGTAAAATTTTAAAAAAAGAAAAGAAAATCAACGATAAACGAATTAAGAAAGCAATTAAGGAGGCAGAAAAAGATAAAGCACCTGCTGCAATTGCTAAACGTGAAAAGCACAATTCCAAAGTAATAAAAAAACAAGAAGTAAAATTTATTAGAAAGTGGCGAAAAGATTCAATTCCTGAAACTGGAACTACTCATCAAATTGATTCGATTCATAAATTAAATTTAAGAAGGTATTCGATACTCACACAAAATAAAAACTTTAAACTTGAGCGTAAAATTAAATATGCTAAAACAACTTATGTAAAGAAATCACTTGATTATAAATTGGAAGATACTTTAAACATTGGTTTAAGTGGTAAAGAACGTAGGAAATATAAATTTGGTGAAGCACCAGTAATAATTGATTCTGCAAAAGTTTCAGGAACTGTGAGAGAATTAACCAAATACATGATTTCAAAAGGTTTTGTAAATGCAAAAGTTACAGGTAATGTAATTCCTAATGTAAAAAAGAAAACAGGTAAAATTTATTATAACATAGAAACTGGAAATCGTAAATATTTCGATACAATTAAAATTGATATTCAAACTGCTGGAGCTGCAGGTCAATACAGAAGATACTTGGAAAAAGTTGATGATAAAGCTGGAATTAATCAGTTTTTATATAAAGGAATTTATAAAAATGAAGTGGTACATTTTCCTTTTGATGCAGATTTATTAAATGAACACCGTTACTTGGCTTCAAAATACCTCCGTGATAAATCAGTTTATGATTTCACTGAAAACAATATTGTTTATGAAGTAGATTCTACTCATCGAAAAAAAGGCGATGATGGTTTAACTTTAAAGGTAGTCTTGCTAAAACGACAGGTTTTTAAAGAAGGTCAAACAGAACCAGTTTATATCAATCACGTTGATGCTAAAGTCATTGAAGTGAACTTTATTATTGCGGATTCATCCATGTATGTTGGAAGTTTTAGAGAAGACATGCGCGAAAAGTTAAATAGTCCTGATAAAGTTCAATTTGAAAAAGATTTTAAACCAAACAACTTCTTAATTACTCAAGACACCATGTCTTTTGATTGGTTGTTAGATAGAGTTCAAATTCCTGATACCAAACCTGTAGAGTTTTATAAAAGTCAAAAGTATTCAACGATTTTCGGATTTAAGGATAGTATAAATTATGACCTTTACCGCCAAGCAACTTTTTATTACAATGGAGATCTTTTTGTAAGACCTGAGTTGATCGAGTCTCAAAATTATTTGGAACAAACAAATTATTATAAAGATTATTATTTAGATCGTTCATATACGCGTTTATCGCAGTTAAATTTATTTTCTGTCATAAAACCTGTTATGAAAGAAACTTATCCTGGAAGTGGGGAGTTAAAGGTGACTTATTATTTAGTTCCATCAGTTAGACAAGGATTTTCTTTTGAGCCAAAAGCAACGAATGCTTCAGGATTTTTAGGTTTAAGTGCTTCAGTAAGTTATTACAATAAAAATATTTTTAAATCGAATTCAAGAATAACTCGTTTCGATGAAAACGGAGATCCGCAAGTGACAAAAAGGAAATTTAGATCTGGAACAAGTTTTAATTTTTCAATTAGCGGTGGACTTGAGTCTAACTTAGAAGTATTTGATAATACAACAACTTCAACCGCAACATCAACTGCAAGAGAAACTATTTTCAACACAAAAGAAATTGGTCCTTCTGTAAAATTAGAAATCCCAGGTTTGTTTCCTATTCGTTATACGTTTATTAAAAACAAACGTATGAGACCAAAAACATTGATTTCTGCTGGTTACAATTATCAAGATAGACCTGAGTTTAAACGTAAAATTGTACAAGTAAACTATAGTTATAAGACTTCTTTGGGAACAGGTAAAACTCAAAATTTAACTATTGGTTTACCTGGAATGAGTACCTTAAAATTTGTGAATTTCGATGGACAAGGTGACTTTGACCAAAAAATTAATGCTACTGGTAATTTATTTTTAAGGAATCAGTATAGTGATCAGTTTATTTGGGAAGATATTAAAGTGAATTTCGAATACGATAATCTTGAAAAAGAAGACGATAAGCGTTTTATAAATATTAGAAATTATAGAACGATTTCGAGTATTACAGGAATTTTAGCTGGAAATATGGCATCTGTGTTTGGTAATATTAAAAACGAAGTCGATTCAGCAACAAACCATCCTATGTTACTAGGGATTCCATATTCTAGATTTTTAAGTTTAGACTTTAAGTGGATTTCAACCATGACAGTTTTCAAAAAATCGACATTTGCATATAAAATATTAGCAAGTACAGGTTTTTCGAGTATTAAAAATTCTGCTTCAATGCCTTATGATTATTCGTTCTTCGCTGGAGGATCGAATGACAATCGTGGATGGGTGGCACGTTCATTAGGACCTGGTTCCTACAATTCATTACTAGATTCAAATTCAATTCAAACTCAAATTGCCGATTATCGTTTGGCATCTTCAGTTGAATTACGCTTTGGAAATGGGTTTTTTAATCATGCGTTTTTTGCTGATGCTGGTAATATTTGGACAAGAAATGTGGATGATGCACGTCCAGGTTCTCGATTTAGTGGAGCTACTTTCTGGAAAGAAATTGGTTTAACTGTTGGATATGGTTTGCGTATTGATTTGAGTTTCTTTATTGTACGTCTTGATATTGGTTGGCCTATCTATATCCCAGCTTATCCAACAGCAGAACGGTGGTTTTTTCAAGAAAAAATCAATTTAGAACAGCAAATGAATGATTATTGGGGTGCCGAAGCAACAAATCGAATGCCGAATTTCTGGCATCAACCTCGACTTCAGTTCGGAATTGGTTTGCCATTCTAAGCATTTTTTCAAGTCATAAAACCCTTTGTAGATTCCTTTTTAATCACTAATTTTGTCGACCAACAATTACAAAAATGACACATTCAATTAAAGCAGGGGTTGCAACTGGAGATGAAGTTCAACAGATTTTCCAATTAGCAAAAGAAAAAGGATTTGCGTTGCCAGCTATAAATGTTACTAGTTCATCTACTGTGAATGCAGTTATGGAAACTGCAGCAAAATTAAAATCACCCGTAATAATTCAATTTTCTAATGGTGGGGCTTCTTTTTTTGCAGGTAAAGGTTTATCAAATGCAAATGAACAATCAGCTATTTTGGGTGGAATTGCAGGAGCTAAACACATTCATACTTTAGCTGAAGCGTATGGTGCGACAGTGATTTTACATACAGATCATTGCGCGAAAAAATTATTACCTTGGATTGATGGACTTTTAGATGCTTCTGAAAAACATTTTGCTGAAACTGGAAAACCGTTGTATTCTTCTCACATGATTGATTTATCGGAAGAACCAATTGAGGAAAATATTGAAATTTGTAAAGAATACCTAGCTCGAATGAGTAAAATGGGAATGACTTTAGAAATTGAATTAGGAATAACTGGTGGGGAAGAAGACGGTGTTGATAATTCAGATGTTGACTCTTCTAAATTATATACACAACCCGACGAAGTTGCATTTGCATACGAAGAATTAATGAAAATTAGTCCACGTTTTACAATTGCCGCTGCTTTCGGAAATGTACACGGTGTTTACAAACCAGGAAATGTGAAATTGACTCCGAAAATTTTAAAGAATTCTCAAGAGTTTGTTCAACAAAAATTCAATACCGGAACGAATCCAGTTGATTTCGTTTTTCATGGTGGTTCAGGTTCTACTTTGGAAGAAATTCGTGAAGCGATTGGTTATGGTGTCATTAAAATGAATATTGATACGGATTTACAGTTCGCATTTACAGAAGGTGTAAGAGATTATGTAGTTAAAAATGTTGACTATTTGAAAACTCAAATCGGAAACCCAGAAGGGGACGATGTTCCAAATAAAAAATACTACGACCCACGTAAATGGGGACGTGATGGAGAATTGACATTTATTAAACGTTTAGAGCAAGCATTCGCAGATTTGAACAATATAAACACATTATAATTATTTAAAGATGAGTTGGTTTAAAAGATCAAAAGAAGGGATTACAACTTCTACAAAAGATAAAAAAGAAACTCCTGAAGGTATTTGGAGTAAATGTTCACGTTGTAAAACGTTGTTTACAGCTGAAGATCTAACACGTAATTCATGGGTGTGTGACCGCTGTTCAAATCACGAAAGAATTGGTTCAGAAGAGTATTTTCATATTTTATTTGATGAAGGAAAGTACACTGAATTGAATGAAAATGTAAGCTCAGGTGACCCATTGTCTTTTGTCGATACAAAAAAATATACAGATAGAATTAAAGCAACTCAGAAAAACACAGGTTTAACTGACGCAATTCGTACAGCTTATGGAAATACAGAAGGACATCCATTTGTTGTTGCTGCAATGGATTTTTCTTTTGTTGGTGGTTCAATGGGATCTGTAATGGGAGAAAAAATTGCTCGAGCAATCGATAAAGCAATAGAATTGAAAGCTCCATTTATGATTATTTCAAAATCTGGAGGTGCACGTATGATGGAAGCTGGATTTTCGTTGATGCAAATGGCAAAAGTTTCAGGTAAACTAGGTCAGTTAGCTGAACATAAATTACCATACATTTCTTATTTAACAGATCCAACAACAGGAGGTGTAACAGCTTCTTTTGCAATGTTAGGAGATTTAAATATCGCTGAACCAGAAGCATTAATTGGTTTTGCTGGTCCACGTGTTGTTAAGGAAACAATTGGTCGTGATTTACCAGAAGGATTCCAAACTTCTGAATTTGTTTTGGAACATGGATTCTTAGATTACATCGTAAACCGAACAGAATTGAAGAAAACATTAGCTCATTCACTTGCTCTTTTTAGAAATTAAAAAAGGTTTTTAACACTAGAAATGATGGCCCAATTAACAGTTGGGCTATTTTTTTGATTTTTAAACGGTTATGAATCTGAGTTAATTAAGTTCGTTTTTCTATTGATTTCAGCTCATTTTCAAATATTCATTCAAAGATTGAAAATATACATTTGTTAATAGTTTTCTTTCATTATACGACTCAATATTGAGAACAGTTCCTAACTTCGTTCCAACTATGTCAATTCACTAAGCATTAAACACGAAAAAAAATCAAGATTTTGAACAAAGCATATTACATACTTACACTACTACTGTTTTTTCAATTTTCACTTTTTGCTAAAAAAGGAATTAATCAAATTGATCGTTCAGGTAATCGTATCGGATTTTGGATTCTAGATGAGTCAAATAATCCTGTTTCTATAAAAAGTAATAACAAAGCCAAAGAAGGATATTATGTCAATGGACGTAAAGAAGGTGTTTGGGTATTATTTCATGAGAATACTACAACTCCGAGAATTATTGGCGAGTTTTCTGATAATCGTCCAAAAGGAGTCTTTTTTAGATTCGATCTTAAAGGAGAATTAGTACAAGCTGGTACTACACGTAAAGATTTATTGTTACAACCAATGGTTGTTGCTACAACAGCTGCTTTTGACTGTAAAATAAATTTCAAAAATTCTGAATTAGTAGCTGGACAAGTATTTTTCCACAAAAACAACTTTTTGAAAAAGCAAAATTCATTTCAGTTTTGGGTGGAGAAAGCTTTTAATTCAACGAAGTCAACACAACAAAACGTTGATTATTCATGGTTAAATAGCAATTATCAAAATATTGAAAAAGCGTTTGATGAAGCTAGAATTCCATCTTCACAAAAAGCAAAAACTGAAACGGTAAAAACTATTGGAAATGGACCTATCGTTAAGTCTCCTAGAATGTTAAATGGAGCTGTTTTCCATCCAAATGGCTGGAATAAGGTCTACAACGATCAAGACGAAATTTGGATTGATGGTAAATTCAAGAATGCTCAATTGTGGGACGGAAAAGAATTTATTTACGATACGGATGGTGTTTTGATGAAAGTTAAAGTGTTCAAAAATGGAGAGTTCTTCTCTAACGGAATGCTTTAATTGTAAAATTCCTTTAAAATTTTCAAGCAACTTTTTGTCGAATCGAATTTAATCGTATCTTTGTCGCGTTATTTCAAAAGTTGATATAACTACATAATAATCATTCAAGCAATATTAGCATGTATTTAAATACAGAAAAAAAGAAAGAGATTTTCTCTAAACACGGAGGTTCAGAAACAAACACTGGATCTACAGAAGGTCAAGTAGCATTGTTTACTTACCGTATTTCTCACTTAACTGAGCACTTGAAAAAGAATCGTAAAGATTACGGAACTCAAAGAGCATTACAGTTATTAGTTGGTAAACGTAGAAGTTTATTAGACTACTTAAAAAGTAAAGATATTGAGAAATACCGTGCTTTGATTAAAGAATTAGGTTTACGTCGTTAATACTTATTGCTTCGGCAAGACGAAATAAATTTATTAGAGGGGACTTTTCGGATTATTTCCGTAGTCCCTTTTTTTGTTTAATAATAACGAATAACGAATAACGAATAACGAATAACGAATAACGAATAACGAATAACGAATATAAAAAGATAAACATCCGACATTCGAAATCCGTTATCCGCAATTAATATGTAAATTATAAATATGAATATAGGTTTAAAAAAATCCATCGTTACTGGAGGAAAGGAAATTTCCATAGAAACTGGTAAATTAGCTAAACAAGCCGATGGTTCCGTGGTGTTGCGCATGGGAGATACGATGCTCCTAGCGACAGTAGTTGCCGCACCCGAAGCAAAAGAAGGAGTTGACTTTCTTCCTTTAACAGTAGATTACCGTGAAAAGTATTCTGCTGCAGGTCGTTTTCCAGGTGGTTTTTTCCGTCGTGAAGCTCGTCCTTCTGAAAGTGAAATCTTAGTAATGCGTCTTGTTGACCGTGCTCTTCGTCCATTATTTCCAGATGATTACCATGCTGAAGTACAATTGATGATTCAATTGCTTTCTTATGATGGTATTAACAATCCAGATACGTTATGTGGATTAGCTGCATCTGCTGCAATCGCAGTTTCTGATATTCCTTTCAACGGTCCAATGTCAGAAGTACGTGTTGGTCGTGTGAACGGTGAATGGATCGTAAATCCTACAATGGAGGAAATGAAATCAGCAGATATCGATATGATGGTTGCTGGTACGATGAAAGATGTCAACATGATCGAAGGAGAATTCCAAGAAATCTCTGAATTAGAAATGGTTGAAGCAATTAAAATTGCTCATGCTGCGATTATCGAACAATGTAAATTCCAATTGGAATTAGCAAAGGAAATTCCTACAGCGAATCCAAAACGTGAATATTCTCATGAAACTCATAACGAAGATGTTCGTGCGAAAGTGTACGAATTGGCAATGGACAAATGTAAAGATGTTGCTCGTTTAGGTTTAGCAAACAAAGCAAAACGTTCAGAATTGTTCGAAGAAATTAAAGCTGAAGTGAAAGCTAGTTACTCGGAAGAAGAGTTAGCTGAAGTTGGTGGTTTTATTTCAACATACTTCTCTGAAGTGAAGAAAAAAGCGGTTCGTTGGGTGATGTTAAATGAAAGAAAGCGTCTTGATGGTCGTCAGTTTGATGAAATCCGTCCAATTTGGGCAGAAGTAAATTACTTGCCAATCGTTCACGGTTCAGCAGTATTTACACGTGGAGAAACGCAGTCATTGACAACTTTAACATTAGGTGGTAAAATGGATGAGCAGTTAATCGATGGAGTTACTTTCCATGGAACTGAAAAATTCTTATTACACTATAATTTCCCTCCATTCTCAACAGGTGAGGCAAAACCACTTCGTGGAACTTCTCGTCGTGAGATCGGACACGGAAATTTAGCTTTACGTGCATTAAAACCAGTTCTTCCTGCAGATAATGCGTATACTATTCGTTTAGTTTCTGATATCTTAGAATCAAATGGTTCGTCTTCAATGGCAACTGTTTGTGCTGGGACTTTAGCATTAATGGACGGTGGTGTTCAAATCAAAGCTCCAGTTTCTGGTATCGCTATGGGATTAGTTGCAGATGAAGGTAAATTTGCAGTTCTTTCAGATATTTTAGGTGATGAAGATCACTTAGGCGACATGGACTTTAAAGTTACTGGTACTGCAAAAGGTATCACAGCTTGTCAAATGGATATCAAAGTTGACGGTTTACCATACGAAGTATTGATCCAAGCATTGGAACAAGCCCGTGGAGGACGTTTACATATTTTGAATAAAATCATTGAAACAATCGCTCAGCCAAATGCTGACTTCAAACCGCAAACTCCTCGTATCGAAGCATTCAATGTGCCGAATGATATGATTGGAGCAATTATCGGACCTGGAGGTAAGATTATTCAAGGAATTCAAAAAGATACAAATACTGTAATTACAATTGAAGAATTGCCAACGGGTGAAGGTCGTGTTCAAATCATGTCAAATAATGCTGACGATATGAATGCTGCTAATTCACGTGTTCGTTCAATCGCATTCCCTCCAACAGTTGAAGAAGGTGCAACGTATACAGGAAAAATCAAAGCAATCAAAGAATTCGGTTGTTTCGTAGAGATTCTTCCTGGAACAGATGGTTTGATCCACATTTCTGAATTTGCACATGAAAAAGTTGCAAAAATGGAAGATGTGTGTAAAGAAGGAGATGTAGTTACGTTTAAGGTAGTTGGAAAAGATCCAAAAACTAAAAAATGGAAATTGTCTCGTAAAGTTTTGTTAGAGCGTCCTGTAAAGGAAGAAGCTCCGAAAACAGAAGCATAATTTCTTGAAAATATAGAGAAAGGCCAAGCTCAATAGAGTTTGGTCTTTTTTATTTCACATGATTTTTTTCTATTTTTACTAATAAAAAAAAATGGTTTACCTAGAGATTTTAAAAGACATAAGTTACCTTTCTTTTTTCGATGCTTTTGTAAAATGGACATTTCTTTTTTTACTTATTAGTATTGTACTTTTAATTGTTTGTACACGATTAGGATTCTTTTCTCGTAAAACCAAAGTTGCTAAAGTCTTAGTTAAATTTTATTATGTCTTGATTCCAATCTATTTCATTGTATTTGCGATTAAGTTTGCTCCTATACGAAATGCTCAAGTAGAACTAAATAAATCTATTGATTTAAATAAAAAGGCCATTTCTGAAAATGCGTATAGTTTCTTAAGTACTATGATTTCTGATTCTTTAATGACACAGAATAAATCCACAAAAGAAATAGTCGACACTTATCTGGATAGCCAAATTTCAAAGAAAACAGAATCAAGTGGATACTTCCAAAGTCTCTTTTTTACAGCCATTAAGAAAGTAGAATCGAGTTTCTTGCTAGAACTTTTAGAATCCGAAGTTATCAAGGAATCTTCCAAATCAATAGGGATTAGTCAGAAAACTGGTAAATCTTTGTATCGGACAGATCTAACTACATGACAAAAATTTAAACACATTTATATTTGATTGATTCTGAGGGTTTAAAAGTATGCTTGCCACATAATCTAGACCATATTTAAAGATACTTTTTGCTCTATACCCATGCTTTTTGACTTTTATTTTTTGT
>JBKDZA010000339.1:0-16118 GCA_046308455.1 Fluviicola sp. | reverse complement strand
TTATGGTATTCACTGTTTTTCATTACATAAACAGTACTTGAAAGTAATTTTAAATATATTTTCTTAATCATTTTTATTTTATTAATAGCCTTGCCCCACCCACTCTCCCCGCTGGGTTTGTAATCCTGCGGAACATTCCTTAAAACTAAAAATAATATCTAATAAGACAAAAGTCGTTGTGGAAGTTTGAAAACTTCAAAAACACCTTCTTTCATCATAATGATAAATCAACGTAACACGTCTCCACATGAATTTATTCCTGTGATAAAAGTAGATTAATAAAATTAAAAAAATGATATAAAAAAAGCCTTTCCGAATTTCGGAAAGGCTCACGTATTATTTAGAGTTATTCTTACTCAATAATTAATTTTGAAGTTGAAATTCCAGCTTCTGTAGCAACTTTAACAACATACATTCCAGCTTTTAAATCTGAAGTTGCTATTGTTGTGTTTCCGTTGATTGCAGCTGTAATAACTGTTTTACCGCTCATGTCAATGATTGATGCAGTTCCGTTCTCAACTCCAGAAATTGTCATTGACTCTTTCGTTGGGTTTGGATACATTCCGAATTCAAATGCGTTTTCAGATATTCCTGCTACATTATCTTTAGATAATACCAATGAAGATGAAATTGGAGCGCCTCCACCAACTGTAATTTCTAATGTTGAGTGAATGAAAATCGGCAATGCTGTTCCAGCAAGGTAGTACTCATATTGTGTGCGTACTAAATTAACTGTCCCTAGAGGGAATACGTTTCCAGTAGCTGTAATTATGTTTTTAACACGTTTAACGTTTGAATATGAAATTCCAACAGCTGTATTCAATGTTCCAATTCCATCAAATGTTGAAACTGAAGTTCCTGTAACTGCAATGGTTCCAAATGTTCCTGTAACTGCATTTCCTGCAATGTTATCCGTTGTTACACTGTTTAATGCAAATGGATAATCCATAACTTTTTGATCATCTCCATCTAATTTCACAATAATTGTTCCTAATGTACCTCCTGCTGCGTAAACAAATCCTTTTGAATTTGCCGCTGTAGCTGATGAATAATTAAAAGATGTAATGAATCCTGGAATTTCTATCGCTTTTGTTGTTCCTGGGAAATCAGCTGCGTTTGCAGATGTAGTTGCATCAATAACAGTGATTAATTTAGTTGTTCCATATGCAGTTGTTGAACTATAATCCCAAGTAACTCCAGAACCTGTTGTTGCTGAATATGCTGTAACAAAAGAATCACGGATGTACATATTCATGTTGTTTCCAATTGCTGGCTCATCTGCTTGTGTAAACGTTTGCGCGTTCAAACCAAGTGCACTTAAAATTGAAATTCCGAGTAAAGTTTTTTTCATGTTTTTTTAAATTTAGTATTCAAAATTAGTAAATAATAAGTTAAACACTTTTCCTTTGTTAAATATTAAACGGAAAAGTTGATTTACGGTTCAATAATGCTGTTAAATGGAAAAGGTTGGAATCCAAAAGAAAATTTTACATTTGTCTTCTAAGAAATTAAACCATGGGAAATTCTTTATTTAGAAAAAAAACAGTCGAAGATATTTTAGCAAACCAAGCTACTGGTGGTGATGGTCATGAATCATTAGGAAAACACTTAAGGGTTAGGGATTTAGCTGCGTTTGGAATTGCAGCGATTATCGGAGCAGGTATTTTCTCAACAATCGGAGAAGCAAGTTCAAACGGTGGGCCAGCAGTAATTTTTCTCTTTATTTTCACAGCAATCGCTTGTGGTTTTGCCGCTTTTGCCTACGCAGAATTTGCATCGATGGTGCCTGTAGCAGGTTCAGCTTACACCTATTCATACGTAGCTTTCGGCGAAATTATCGCATGGATTATCGGTTGGGCGCTCATCATGGAATACGCAATCGGAAACATAACCGTCGCAATTTCATGGAGTGATTACTTCACCGGAATGCTCGAAGGATTTAATATTCATCTCCCACAATGGATTCAAACAGATTACATTACAGCAAGTGATGGATACAACGAAGCAATGTCCTTGATGCAAGGTGGAAAAGCATATGAAACATTGGGGATGGGTTTACAAAATGCATATAAAGCTTGGACCGAAGCTCCAACAATTGGAGGCCTACACTTAGTTTTCGATTTACCAGCTTTAATGATTATTGTTTTGATTACTTGGTTGGTTTACAGAGGGATGAGAGAAAGTCGAAATGCTTCAAATGCAATGGTTGTCATTAAATTAGCTATTATTCTTTTGGTAATCGCTGTTGGAATTTTCTATGTTGATACAAAAAACTGGAGTCCTTTTGCACCAAATGGAGTAAGTGGAATTCTGAAAGGTGTATCAGCAGTTTTCTGTGCTTACATTGGTTTTGATGCCATCTCAACAACCGCTGAAGAATGTGAGAATCCACAACGAGATTTACCTCGGGGAATGATGTGGGCAATTATTATTTGTACCATTTTATATGTAATTATTGCACTTATCCTAACTGGAATGGTCAACTACGATTTATTAAATGTCGGTGATCCTTTGGCATTCGTATTCCGTGAATTAGACTTGAAATGGATGTCAGGTATTATTGCAGTGTCTGCTATTGTAGCAATGGCTTCAGTACTTTTAGTTTTCCAAATGGGACAACCGCGCATCTGGATGGCAATGAGTCGTGATGGTTTACTTCCAAAGAAATTCGCGAAAGTTCATCCGAAATACAAAACGCCTTCTTTCGCTACAATTGTTGTAGGTTTTGTTGTTGCAGTTCCAACTTTATTTTTAAACCTGAAAACAGTAACAGATTTATGTAGTATCGGAACACTTTTCGCATTCGTACTGGTGTGTGGAGGTGTACTCGTATTACAAAATAATCCAAATGTTCCAAAAGGAAAATTCAGAACACCATATATCAACGGGAAATTTGTATTACCTGTTTTAGTTGTTGTTACTTTGGTGATTTCCTTCACTTACTACAAAAATGAAAGCCTAAATTTCATTAAAAACACTCCAGTGGAAAAAGAAACGTCGGAAGTGTTAATGGATTTAAGTGCAACAGAAATTACGAAAGTAAAACAGTTGATTCAAAAAGGAGATCGTATTGGTTTAGAGCGATTTGGTTCTGATTTGGTGCAATATTTTGAACAAGGTCCTAAAATTGAGTTGTCAAAGATTTTGAAAGTAACACGCATTAAAGCGAAAGTTGAAAATGTTTCAGAATTAAACGACAATCAACGTAAACGTGATTTGGAATTCTTGCAAGGATACGATGAAGCAGGAATTCAATTAATGCAAGATGATTTGGACTTATATTTCGCTCAAAAACCAATTGTTACAGCAGTTGAAGCATTCCAACAAGTTGGATTAACGAAAGAACAATTGTATTTTTCAGGTTTTGCAAACTTCGCGCAAAAAATTCCAAGTTGGATTTTCATCTTGTTCACATTCTTCATGATTTATACAACTTATAAAGGTAATTTATCATTAATTCCTTTGTTGGGCTTACTTTCATGTTTGTACATGATGTCTCAAGTTGAATTGGCAAATTGGATCGCATTTACAATTTGGTTATTGGTAGGTTTAGTTATCTATTTTATTTACAGTAAGAGAAACTCGAAACTAAATCAACAAAAGATAACAACAGTAAACAACGCTTTATAAACGATAATCGACCTACATTGACCTTCAGTGTTTTTAGTATTAAAGTCACAAATGTCAACATAGGTCGTTTTATCAAATTAATAAAATTCTCCACCTGTGAATATTATCTTTTATTATTTTTAAAACCCTCAATATTAGTTGGTTAGTGTTTTTTTATTATTAGTATTCATTTTTAATTAAGCTGTTTTTAATTGCTGAGAACTATTTTATATTTGGCTTTATCTATGCTTTTTTATATATTTACAGCCAAATATAACTTATGGTTGGTCGAATTTCTGAACGAAATATATTATCAAAATTAGTAGATGCAGATAAATCAGATTTTCTTGCTGTTTACGGCCGAAGAAGGGTTGGTAAAACTTATTTGATCAAACAGCATTTTGAAAATGAATTATTTTTCTCTTTAACAGGACAATCATCAGCTACATTAACACAGCAACTAACAAATTTTGATCGCTCATTCAATGAGTTTTTTCCTCAATCAGAATTTTCTAGTCCGAATAATTGGACTGAAGCATTTCAACTGTTGAAACAAGCTATCAATCGCTCACGAAAAAAGAAAAAAGTCATATTTATTGATGAACTTCCTTGGTTGGATACGCCAAAATCTAATTTCCTTTCTTCCTTGGAATATTTTTGGAATACATTTGCTTCAAATCGCACAGATATTTTACTCATTGTTTGCGGTTCTGCAGCATCATGGATCATCAATAAAATTATTAATAACAAAGGTGGGCTTCATAATCGAATCACACAGAAAATAAGAGTAGAACCTTTTACGTTAGCTGAATGTCGAGCACTTCTTGAATACAATAAAATTCAGTTCAATCCCTATCAAATTGCACAATTATACATGGTTTTTGGAGGTATTCCATTCTACTGGCAGGCAATTGAAAAAGGAAAAAGTGTTCACCAAGTAATCAATGATTTGTGCTTTAAAAATACAGGTATCTTACAATCAGAATTTAAAAATCTGTATGCATCCTTATTTTTGAATGCAGAGAATCACGAGCGTATTGTTCGCATCTTAGCTCAGAAAAATAAAGGCTTAACCCGAAATGAGCTATTGAAAGAATCAAAATTGGCAAATGCAGGTAGTTTTACACGAATTCTGGAAGAATTAATTGAAAGTGGATTTATACGTAAATACCATCCTTTCGGAAAGCTGAACAGAGAAAGTCTCTATCAATTAATCGACAATTATTCCTTATTTTATTTAAATTTTATTGAAAACACCAAGCTTTCGAATAAAGATCCATGGCTTGTTAAAATGAATTCACAGAGTTATCACGCATGGTCTGGCTACGCCTTTGAACAACTCGTCTTTCTACATATTCCCCAATTACTTTCAGCATTAGGAATTGCAGGAATTGGAGTGGAAGTTTCCAGTTGGAAAAGTAAAAAAAGCGAAAATGGCGCACAAATCGACTTGGTATTAGACAGGGCTGATGGAGTCATAAATTTAATAGAGGTCAAGTTCGGTCAAACTGAATACGAAATCACCAAAAATTACGAACAAAATATTCGAAATAAGGTGAGTGCTTTTATTAACGAAAATAAACTAAAAAAAGCTGTTTTTGTTGGATTTGTAACTGTTTATGGCTTGAAAGAAAATATGTATTTTTATAGCGTTCAACACAACATAAAACTCATCGATTTATTTCAATTTTAACAAGTTTATATTTGGCTTTATATATACTTATTTTGCCACTTACCGCTAAATATAATTTCAATTCAATGGATGAATCTAAGCGATAAAACCAGTTAATTCTGGTTTGAGGTATTTTTCTTTTGTATTTCCTTTCTGATTTACAGCTAGGAAACTTATCTTTGCATTCCAAAATAAAAAGCAAAAAACATGTTTGAAAATCTTACGGATAAGTTTGAACGCGCCTTTAAAGTATTAAAAGGACAAGGACAAATTACTGAAATTAACGTTGCTGAAACATTAAAAGAAGTGCGTCGTGCCTTGTTAGATGCCGATGTTAACTTTAAAACAGCCAAAGATTTCACTAATCGTGTGAAAGAAAAAGCACTTGGTGAAAACGTGTTAACAGCAATTTCTCCTGGACAATTAATGATTAAAATCTGCCACGAAGAGTTGGTGGAATTAATGGGAGGAAATGAATCTGAAATTCAAATTCAAGGTAGCCCAGGGATCGTTTTAATGTCAGGTCTTCAAGGTTCTGGTAAAACAACTTTCTCAGGAAAACTTGCTTCTTACTTAAAAAACAAGAAAAATAAAAAGCCGTTATTAGTTGCGTGTGACGTTTATCGTCCTGCTGCAATTGACCAACTTCACGTTTTAGGCGAACAGTTGGGAATCGAAGTATATTCGAACAAAGAAGAAAAAGATCCAGTTAAAATTGCTACTGCAGCGATTATTCATGCGAAAAGTAATGGATTCAATGTGGTAATTGTCGATACAGCTGGACGTTTGGCGATCGATGAAGCAATGATGGACGAGATTGCAAAAGTTAAAGCTGCAATTAAACCTACTGAAACATTGTTCGTTGTGGATTCCATGACTGGACAAGATGCTGTTAATACTGCAAAAGCATTTAACGAACGCATTGATTTTGATGGTGTTGTCTTAACGAAATTAGACGGTGATACTCGTGGTGGAGCTGCTTTATCAATTAAAACTGTTGTAGACAAACCAATCAAATTTGTTGGTACGGGTGAGAAAATGGATGCGTTGGATGTGTTTTATCCAAAACGTATGGCTGACCGTCTTTTGGGGATGGGTGACGTTGTTTCCTTAGTTGAGCGTGCACAAGAGCAATTCAACGAAGAAGAAGCAAGAAAATTACAGAAACGTATCCACAAAGATCAGTTCGATTTCAATGATTTCTTGAGCCAAATTCAACAAATCAAGAAAATGGGTAACGTGAAAGATTTGATGGGAATGATTCCAGGAATGGGGAAAGCTGTCAAAGATGTTGACATTCAAGACGACGCATTCAAACACATTGAAGCAATCATTTTTTCAATGACTCCAAAAGAGCGTGAAAATCCAAGTTTGATGAATGGTGCACGTAAAAACCGTATTGCAAAAGGATCTGGAACAAATATTCAGGAGGTCAACAAATTGATGAAACAATTCGAAGACACGAAGAAAATGATGAAAATGATGAGTAATCCGAAGCAAATGATGCAGATGATGAAACAAATGAAAAATATGCCTGGTGGAATGCCTGGTATGTAATTTGTTAAAGAAAAGCAAACGATAAACTTTTTATTACTTTAAAACTTAAAAGATGAAACAAATACTACTATTACTATTGCTTTTTTTAGCTGGATTTTCAAATGCTCAAAAACTGAAGTACAACAAGGACGTCTATCCAGTTATTGAATCTGGAAATTACAACTTAGCTATTCCTTTGGTTGAAACTTTCTTGAAGCAAGAACCCGAAAATACAAATGCACATTATTGGGCTGCAAAAATGTATGAAAGTAAATTAGCTACTACAGATTCAATTCCTTTGATTCAATTGGCATTAAACCATTGGATAGAAGCAAAAAAGACTGTAACTGTTGGGGAAATGTTAACGCCAAAAGCACCAAAATATCCAGATATCGTTGGAGATGAACCAAATGTTCGTTTGAATCAATTCAAGACTTTGGCAGATTCTCGAATAGCCGCTTTGAAAACTAAAGAAGCTGAAATTGCACAAAAAGCAAAAGATTTAGCCGAACAAAAAGCAAAAGAGGAAGAGCAACGTCAAAAAGAAAAATTAGAAAAAGAGCGTGTTGAAGCTGAGAAAAAAGCTGAAGAAGAACGTATAAAAGCTGAACAAGAAGAAAAGAAACTAGTAGAAAAAGCGAAAATTGAAGCGGAATATCAAGAGCGAATGAAAATAGGTTATCAATTTTTAGTAGATAAGAAATACAAAGAAGCCATCACAGAATACGAAAAAGCTTTAGCAATAAAGCCAAATGAAAAAGCACCGATTTCACAAATTGCAAAAATAAATGAAGCAATGAAAGAAGAAAGCGATATGGCCAATGTAAGCATAAAGCTTCGCAATTTTAATGGCTTGAAAATTTCTGAATTCACAAAATCTGCAAAATTATCTGGTTTTGAATCATTGATGCCAAATGGTAGTTTTTATACAGATGCGAATGGACATTTGTTGGAATTAAGCTTTTCTGGTTATTATTTCTACAATGTCATCAATGACGTAGAAATCATTCAAGGTAAATTCAATTTGATTCCAGAAGCAAAAGGTCAATTGGGAACTACACCTGGAGCTATTGCTAATACAATTGCTTTAATTTCAGGTGAATTAAAAGAAGGTACTGGATTTGTTGAAATTACATATGAAAATCAAACAGTATTAGATAAAACAGGGGGTTTGAAAGTTCAATTAGCTTACTCAACTGGAGTTTGCTCTAAAATTCGTGCAGAACAAGATCCAACTTTAAGAGCGAATCGCTATTTTGAAGCTGCTTCTTTAGCTAATTTATCATCAGGAAGTAAATTCTTAGCGAATGCACCATGGACAAACTTTGTTTCTGAAGCTCAAGCTAAAGTAACGGTAGCTCGTGTACAATTAACGAATTCAAACGCAAGTACAGTAGCAACGTTTAATGGATTAAAAGTAGAGAAAGGTAAAACTGTTTTGAATAAAGATTTGTCTTATGTGTTGATGTATGGTTCAGATATTACGGCTGCGCAAAAAGCTAAATTAGTGAACGCAAAACGTTACAAATTAGTATTAGAACCATATTTAGTAAAATACCAACTGTATCCTGAATTGAAAGGATATAAACTGCTTACTTCAACTCCAGTTAAGTAATCTGTTTTTAACTTAGTTAAAGAAGGTTTAAAGGAATGAGTCGCTTGATTGATTTTAATATTGAAAGCGAAGGGAAATTCTCTTCGCTTTTTCGTGAATTAGATATTTCAACTTTTAAAGAGGCTTGTTCTTTTGTTCAAAGCTTGAGATATGGTCGAATTTCTGATCGTTCAGAATTTTCCTTGGTCTTAAGTGAAAAAAAAGGAACGTGTTCCTCAAAACATGCTTTACTTTCGGAATTAGCCCTTGAAAATGGAATCGAAGATCTTGAGTTAATTTGTGGAATCTATTTAATGAACGCTGAAACAAATCCGAAAATCTCTCCAATATTAGAGAAGTATAACTTGCTTCAAATTCCGGAATGTCATGTGTATTTCCGATATAAAAACGAACGCTTCGATTTCACAGGAATTGGATTTGATATTAAAAAAGTAGAGCCATTTATTGTTCGTGAGCAACGAATGGAATCGAATCAAAGTATCGAATGGAAAGTGAAGATTCATCAAAATTATATTGAAAGTTGGTTGAGACGGAACCAAATTATTAATTTTACTGCGTAAAAACTTTGTTTGATTAGAGAGAAAATAATTAACAATTTATAATTCATAAAAAAAGAAGAAATGAAAGTAACTACCTTTATTATTTTATCAGTTTTATTTTATAGTTGTAGTATCATTAAAAGGAACTATGATAAAATGGAAAGAATTCCAGCTGAAGTAATAAGTGAAACAAACATTCAAAGTGATGAAAAAGCATTAGTAATAAGTTTAGTGCCTCCATTTTTAAATAGAAATTTATTAAATGGGAATAGATTTTTATTTGGATTGACAGGATTATATTCAACTGAAAATGGAATTGACTATTCTTGTGAAATAATGACCAATCAATTTTTTAAAGATGAATCTTTTGGAGATTTACAATTTTTAGAAGGAAAAAGATTTTTAACCTTTTTAGATATTGATTGCAAAGCCTATTATCCATTAAAATATGAGTTGATTTCTAAAGTTGGACCTATTCCTATAGGAAAAAGAGAAAACAAAGATTTTTTTATTAATTCAAAAACTGATGTTTCAAAAAAAATATCCATTGTTGGTGGAGTTTCTAAAAAATACATTAGACAGACTAATTTTTTGCTTTATAATTTGAATATTGATAACAATTCATTTTTCGAGCAATCATCATATTGTATAGAAATTGGTGGAGTTTTATCTTATTGGTCAGATTACTCTTATAAAATTTCGACTGAAAAATACAATTTTAAAGGCAGAATTAATTCTAGAAGTGAATTTTTTGGGTCTTTACTTTTGGGGGTGTTAAATCCAACAAATGATTTTAAAGATCTTGATGGTAATTCAATTATGATTGATAAACAAAGAGTTGGGATTTATTTAGGTTACAGAGGTTGGACTAGTCTAAGTGGTTTTGGAACTTTTTATGAAGTAGGTATTAGAAGTCAACCAAGATCAACCATTATAAGTAATGATGAGTTTTACACTACTATAAATAATTCAATAATGAAAAAAGTTATTAATTCTTTTCAAGTTAATCTTGGTTTATCTTACGGTATAACTTATCCAAAAAAATACAGGAAATTACCTATTTAATTACTTTAAATTTCTTAACGTCAATATTAACTTTAAATTAGCATTAAAAAAAATTGATATGAAATTTTTCACATTCTTAATTTTCACAACTCTCATAGCTATTCAAAGCTTCGCTCAAGTAGCAACTAACTATCAAAAACCACCAAAAGAGATTTTGGAATTGGTCGACGTTCAACGTGCACCTAGTGTGATGATGGATTCTAAAAAACAAACAATTGTTTACACTTACACACCAATGTATATGACGATTGAGCAATTGTCTCAACCAGAAATGAAATTGGCTGGTCAACGAATCAATCCTAAGTTAAATATCTCTTCTGGAATTAAATTCATTGAGAAAATTGAAGTGCAATTGAATAGAACAGGCACACCAAAAATGGTACAAGGTTTTCCTTCAAATCCACAAATTACTGCATTACAGTGGTCGCCAAATGAAAAGTACATCGCATGTGGAGTAGTAACAGACAAAGGAATGGAATTGTGGGTGATTGATTTAGCGACTCAAACAGCAAAAAAACTTACCGAAGCTAATTTAAACGCAAATCTTGGTAGTGCATTCGTTTGGTTTCCAGACAGTAAGAACTTAATGGTTCACAAAGTTCCTGCGAATAGAAAATCTTTTGTTGATGTTTTATCTGCTGTTCCAGCTGGTCCATCAATAAGTGTTAGTGATGGTTCAACTGGACAAAATAGAACTTATCCAGACATGCTGAAAAATGCAATTGATGAACAAAACTTTGAAACAATGGCTAGTTCTGAATTGTGGAAAATTGATGTAACTGGAGCTGCTACTTTATGGAAAGAAGCTGGTTTGTACATGCGTGAATCATTCTCGCCTGATGGAAATTATTTGTTACTCAATACGATTTTAAAACCTTTTTCTTACATCGTTCCTTGGAGTCGTTTTGGAGTAAAAACTGAAATTTATTCTGCTTCAGGAAAATTGGTTCAAGAAGTTGAAAATCGTCCTGTATTGGATAAAATCCCAAAAGGATTTATGGCGGTTGAAAATAACAAACGTTCTATTCAATGGAGAAATGATGAAGCTGCAACTCTTGTTTATGTTCTAGCACTTGATGGAGGTGATCCTCAGAAAAAAGTTGATTTTCGTGATGAAGTTTTCACGTGGAAATTTCCTTTTACAAAAGGTACGGAACAATCTTTATTGAAAACACCTCAACGTTTTGGAGGAATTACTTGGGGTAGAGCAGATGTATGTATCGTTTACGATTCATGGTACGATACACGAAACGAGAAAAGTTATTTATTCAATCCTTCAAAACCTAATAGTGATCTAAAAATCTTATTTGACAGAAATTCACAAGATGAATATGCAAATCCAGGTGAATTTGAGACGGTGAAAAATTCATTTAATCGTTATGTTCTTCAATTAGAAGGTATGAATACTTTAATGATTGGCGATGGTTTTACGGAAAAAGGACAATTTCCATTTGTAAATCAATTTAATTTGGAGACGAAGAAAACGAAAACACTTTACCGTTCAACATACACTGATAAAATGGAGGAAATTGTTGCTGTTTTGGATTTGAAAAAAGGCGATTTAATGGTGCGTATTCAATCACAAACGGAATATCCAAACTATTTTACGCGTAAAATGGCTGGAAAAGCTGCTCCAATTGCAATTACTAACTTTAAGAATCCATTTACTTCGATGATTGGCGTTTCGAAAGAAGTAATAAAATACAAACGTGAAGATGGATTGGAATTGTCAGCAACGCTTTATTTGCCAGCAGGATATGACAAATCGAAAAAAGAAAAGTTACCAATGGTAATGTGGGCGTATCCACAAGAATTTAAAGATAAGAACAGTGCTTCTCAAACTACAACAAATCCAAATGAATTTGTTTTTCCATTCTATGGTTCACCAATTTATTGGGTAACACGAGGATATGCTGTTTTGGACGAAGCTGCTTTCCCAATTGTTGGAGAAGGTGACGCGCAACCAAACGATACGTTCTTGGATCAATTAGTTTCAAATGCGAAAGCTGCAATTGATGCTGTAGACAATTTGGGTTATATCGACCGAACAAAAGTGGCTGTTGGTGGACATTCTTACGGCGCTTTCATGACAGCAAATTTATTGACACATTCAAATTTGTTTGCTGCTGGAATTGCTAGAAGTGGGGCGTACAACAGAACTTTGACTCCTTTTGGTTTTCAAGGTGAAGAACGCAATTATTGGGAAGCGAAAGAAACATACAATATAATGTCACCATTTAATTCTGCTGAGAAAATGAAAACGCCATTGTTGTTGATTCACGGTGAAAACGACAACAATCCGGGGACTTTCCCAATTCAAACAGAACGTTACTATCAAGCGTTGAAAGGACTTGGAGCGCCAGTTAGATATGTGGTTCTTCCAAAAGAAAGTCATGGTTATGCTGCAAAAGAAAGCGTGTTACACGTTTTGTGGGAGCAAGATCAATGGCTGGAAAAATATTTGAAGGGTAAAAAGTAAGCTATTCTATTAAAACTCTTCCATTGAAATTCGATGGTTGAGTTTTTTTTAAATTTTGAAATTTGTTTAGAAAATTGAGTTTTTCCTTTTGTTTAGAAAGAAGATCCTCAACATCAAAAGATTGATGAAATAAGAAAGAGTTTACTTTTCCGGTTTTGGTCTTACTTTTTTAGTTTTGATATACTTTGATTTAATTTTCATTTTATCAAATTTGAAATCAAAAGTTAAGTGTAATAGTCCTGTTTTGTTTGTTTTCAATTTCACATTCTTTTCATAGATACAATCTATTGAATATTTGTTTGAAATCATGTGCTCTTCCCATTCACCATCTGTCCACGCATAATTTACAATTCTGATTTTATAGAATTTGGATGAAGGCATTCTAAAATTGAGTGTACCGATTTGAGATTCCAAAAAAGTTTCAGATTCAGCTATTGGTTGTTTATCAATAAAAACTACGATTTTATTTTGGTGATCAAAACCAGGCTCAATGTTCTTAAAATCCCATGTTATACGAATTGAATTCTGAGCAAAAGCTGAGAATAAGACAAATTGTAATAGGACTAATAGTATAGTTTTCATTGTTAAGGTTCTACCAAAATCAGTGTAAAGCTACAGTTAAAAAACAACTTTTACAAAAAAGTAACAATAAGTTAATCAAAACTGTTTTTACTGACATTCAGGTCGATACTGTATTTTATGGTGGGAATTCGACCTGTTTCACTGAATTGCCAATGGATAACTTGAGGGTCATCTAAATATTGTGGCTTTCGACTGTATGCAGCTAACCAAAATGAATATTCAGGTAACTTTCCTCTGAATTTAGTTTCATAAAAACTTAAAGAAGTATAAATGATTGGGCGAACACCAATTTTTTTGTACACTTCATCTCCCCAGATTCTAATTTTAGCAATTAAATCGCTATCTGAAAAACCTTCGTCTTCCACATCTAAAACTGGAGGTAAATCAATGGAACGATACATGTAGTTATTCAAAAAGAATTTTGCTTGTGGTCTTGGAGCACTTTTCGGATTGAAATAATGATAAGCACCATTCATCATTCCATGTTCATTCAAAGCAATTCGATTCTTCTCCCATTGGGTGTCTAGGTGATCTGAACCTTCAGATACTTTACAATATACAAAATCAATAATGGTATCATAATGTTTATTTACCAACAATTCTTCCCAATCAATTTCACCTTGGTGATGAGAAATATCAATTCCAATACTTTTAAATCCTTCAGGGAATTGTTCTAAAAATTCAGCATGTGTATGGATTTCAGTTTTTGATGATTTGTACCAAAAATAAACGAAAGCTCCAACGCCAACAACAAGAACTAAAGCTAATAACCATTTACTAGAACTTGATTTTTTAACTTTTTTCTTTTTTCGTTTTGCCATTTTCGAATTTTGAACAAAAATAATAGGTTTTAAAATGGTGGAAATTGGAAGCTTAAATTTTAGTTAAGATTGAACTGTTAATAGAATAAATCATTAATTAATTAGGTTTAATTTTTTGAAAAAAGAGTATGAATTTAAATTCAAATAGTGGTTTTTTATTTCATTCAAATAAAATCATCATTTTTTTTAATTCTTCTATTTGTTAAATCGTTTTTATGTGTAATTTTAACCCACGAAAAGTAATCTTTATGAATTTACACGAATATCAAGGAAAATCCATTTTACAAAAGTATGGTGTTACAGTACAACGAGGAGTTGTTGTTGACAATGTCGCAAATGCTGTCGAAGCTGCAAAGAAATTAACGGAAGAAACAGGTACTGGATGGTACGTTGTGAAAGCGCAAATTCATGCAGGTGGACGTGGAAAAGGAATCGTTACTGAAACTGGTTCAAATGGTGTTGTTTTAGCAAAAGGAATCGACCAAGTTGAAGAGAAAGTAAAAGGAATTTTAGGTGGACATTTGGTTACTTTACAAACTTCAGATAAAGGTAAGTTGGTAAACAAAGTGTTACTTGCTGAAGATGTTTACTATCCAGGTGAAGCGCAAACTGAAGAGTTTTACATGTCTGTTTTATTAGACCGTGAAAAAGGACGTAACGTAATCATGTATTCTACTGAAGGTGGAATGGACATTGAAACTGTTGCTCACGATACGCCACATTTGATCTTCAAAGAAGAAATCGATCCTCGCGTTGGAATCCAAGGTTTTCAAGCACGTAAAATTGCTTTCAACTTAGGATTAAGTGGTGAAGCGTTTAAGCAAATGACAAAATTCGTTGTTTCTTTATACAGTGCTTACGAAGGTTGTGATGCTGCTATGTTTGAAATCAACCCTGTTTTGAAAACTTCAGACAACAAAATCATTGCAGTTGATGCGAAAGTAACATTAGATGGAAACGGTTTGTACCGTCACCCAGAATATGCTGAAATGCGTGATACTTCTGAAGAAGATCCATTGGATGTTGAAGCAGATGCTGCTGGTTTGAACTTCGTTAAATTAGATGGTAACGTTGCTTGTATGGTAAACGGTGCTGGATTAGCGATGGCAACTATGGATATTATTAAATATTCAGGTGGAAACCCTGCAAACTTCTTAGATGTTGGTGGTACTGCTGATGCTGAACGCGTTGAAAAAGCTTTCCACATTATCTTAAAAGATCCAAATGTAAAAGCAATCTTAATCAATATCTTTGGTGGTATCGTTCGTTGTGACCGTGTTGCTCAAGGTGTTGTTGATGCATACAAAAATATGGGAAATATCCCAGTTCCAATTATTGTTCGTTTACAAGGAACAAATGCTGAAGCAGCTAAAAAATTAATCGATGAATCTGGATTGAATGTACATTCTGCAGTTTTATTACAAGAAGCAGCTGACAAAGTAAAAGAAGTATTAGCTTAATAATTCTTATTATAATTTATTAAGGCGCAATTATTTGCGCCTTTTTTTATTTCATTTTTTTGGTACTGTTGGGGTGCGATTAATCGAACCCCAACTAGGTTAATATTACATTTCTTCTACGAATAATTCGAAACGACCAATACAAAAGATTTAAAAACAATCCCATAAATAATGTGAACCCCCAAGTTCTTGGATGTTCAAATGGATTGAAAAATCGATCGCCAATGTCTTCAAATAATTGATTTGGTTTATTGACTAAATTCCAACTATTCCAACGAAGAAAACGACCTAAATAAATTCCAAAACTTCCCAAGAAAAGTAATGTAATTATTAGTAATCGAACAATTGACTTTTTGATTTTCTTCTGAAGTAAATCTTCAATATCTCTTAAGCTGAAAAAGCCATAAAGTAAACCTACCCAAGCATAAGAAAGAATCAAAACTAAATCGAACCAAATTGGCATTGATGAATTGTAACTTAAATGAAACAAATCAGTCAATATGTATGGAGCATTTGGGAAAAATAAAACCCATGTTCCAAGTAATATAAAAAGAGTAAATTTTGATTGTTGAATTTTTGGATTTAAAATAACCAGACTCGCTAACTACATGACAAAAATTTAAACACATTTATATTTGATTGATTCTGAGGGTTTAAAAGTATGCTTGCCACATAATCTAGACCATATTTAAAGATACTTTTTGCTCTATACCCATGCTTTTTGACTTTTATTTTTTGTT
>JBKDZA010000338.1:0-620 GCA_046308455.1 Fluviicola sp. | reverse complement strand
ATTTGGAACAGGTGGATTAGTTAAAATCATGTTGGGTCAATTCAACAAAAACTCCTACATAAACTCAATTGCTTTGACTTCAACTGGCGAAATCATTGCTGCAGGTTTAGGTGCATTTACAGCAAGTCCGTGGGATATTTATCGTGGAGGTATTGTGAAACTTAGTGCTGATGGTGTAATGGATAATACTTTCGGATTGTATACACTTCCTGGTGATTATTCGGGTCTTAACAAAGTTATGGTTACAGCTTCAAATGAAATTATTGCAGGTGGATACTCAAATAATGCTACAGTAAGTTCTTATGCTTTTGTGTTTTTATCGCTTGCAGGGATTCCAAATGTTTCGATAGATGATGACGGAATTGTTTTAAGTTCTAACTTACCAAGAGCTGAAATACGTGATTTTACGTTTCAACAAGACGGAAAATTAATTTATGTAGCAAGTTCATATGTAGATAATTTTAATACAGGATTACATGTTGGAAGATTATTAATGAGTGAAAATTCCAATTCACTGGAATCAAATGAAATCAATGAATTGTCTGTTTTTCCAAATCCAACAAAGGAAAACCTTTCAATTCAGGTAAAAGAACCTACGCGTATTCGTGTATTAAATGTGA
>JBKDZA010000337.1:0-4607 GCA_046308455.1 Fluviicola sp. | reverse complement strand
TGTAAATTACGCGACATTTCACTGAAAAAAGTGAAACTCCTAACTTTGTTACCGAGGACGATTTTGACTTTTCAAGCCAAAATGTCTTCGACAAAGTGTCGTCAAACAGCACTTTTTCCCACGTTTCATTTGCTTATTTACTAACGAAAACTACATAAGGGCCTTTTTCGTAGAAATTTAATCCATTTTTCAAAATGTAATTTCTGCTAAACAAGAGAATACTCAAAATAAAATTTAATGTTAATCAGTATATTCTAGCATTTCACTAGAGAATTTCAACAGAAGATTAAGATTCTGTTAATTTCAAGAAAATCAGTTGCTTCGTTTTTAATTAATTTGTAAATTGTTACATAATTTACGACTATGATACCAGAAGAAACTATTATTGAACCCGTTTCCTTAAGTTTAGCTCCGTATACAGGAACTTGGACGAAAGTTGAAGCGGCGCATCTACTACGTAGAACACTTTTTGGACCTACTTTCCCACAAATTCAGCAAGCAGTGACTGATGGAATGGCTACAACTGTAAATAACTTGTTACAATTGCCAGCTACAACCCCACCGCTAACGTATCATCCAGATGAAGCAATTGCCGCATTTGGAACAACTTGGATCAATTCACCTTATCCAAGTACGGGAAATAATCCAACTGTACAAGCACGTAAAACATCTTTGGCAGCTCGTCAAATGGAACGAATCAATACTGTGAATTTATCCATTCAAGAAAAAATGTGCTTGTTTTGGACGAATCATTTTGGAGTAAATTTCGATTCTGAAGGAAGAGCCTTGTATCAATTACACGAACTATATCGTGCAAATGGTTTAGGTAACTTCAAACAATTGGTGAAAGACGTTACAATCAATCCCGCAATGTTGGATTTCTTAAATGGAAATTCAAATAACTTGTTTTCGCCAAATGAAAACTATTCGCGTGAATTATTCGAATTGTTTACAGTTGGTAAAGGTCCACAAATAGCTGTTGGTGATTATTCTACCTATACGGAAACAGATATTTTCGAAGGAGCCAAAGTTTTAACGGGTTGGACAAACTGGGAAATGTACAGCGATGTAAATCCTACTGCGATTTCAACCTTCATGCCGACGCTTCACGATACCTCAACGAAAACGCTTTCTTCCTATTTTGGAAATGCAAGTATAACAGATGCAGGAGCAAATGAATATGCGAATTACATAGATATCATTTTCCAACAACCAAATATGGCGAAGTTTATTTGCCGTAAATTGTACCGTTGGTTCGTCAATTACGATTTAACTCCTACTGTTGAATCCACTGTGATTGCTGACATGGCAACAACTTTGGAAGGAAACAACTGGAGTATTTACGCCGTTATGGATGAGTTGCTGAAAAGTGAACATTTCTACGATGTCGCTATTCGTGGTGCAATCATTAAAAATCCAGTGGAATACATTTTCAGTTTCATGAAAGCTTCCATGTCCGCTCCAACATACGATTTAGCAACAAATTATGAATTGTATTTAAATGCGTATTGGTCGTGTGGAAATTTAGGAATGGGAATTTTTGAACCTCCTTCTGTTGGTGGATGGACAGCATATTATCAAGTGCCTTCGTTCTCCAAATTATGGACAAATTCATTTTACATCAAACGTAGATTTGAATATTCCGCATGGTTGACACTTTACGGTGGATACAATGTGGGTGGAAATCAGTGGAATGTGAAAGCATTGAATTTATTAGATTCTTTGTCGAACCCAGGAAACGCTGTTGCGGTAATTGATGATTTGGAAACCTTATTTTCACCAAAACCTTTATCTGCAGCTACGAAATTAGGATTGAAAGCAATTCTAACAAATGGTTTACCTGATTTTGAATGGACAGTTCAACATACGGACTACATCAACAATCCGGGAAATACAACTTACAGTGATCCTGTTCGTCAACGAGTAGAATTTGTCTTGGTGCGCTTTACGCAATTGCCACAGTTCCATATTATTTAATGATGCATTAAAAGATTAGAGATGAAAAGAAGAAATTTCGTTCAAGCAATGGCTTTGTCATCAATTGGTGCACCATTGATCATGAAAAACTTTAAGTTTGGAGCCGTTACAGATGATTTGTTCGGTGTTCCTAAAAGTGTTGAAGACCGCGTATTAGTTATCATCCGCTTAAACGGTGGAAACGATGGATTGGGAACTTTAGTGCCAATCGATCAGTATGCGAATTTGAATATTCAACGACCAAATATTATTATTCCTGAAAATCAATTATTGAACATCACGCCTACATTAGCATTGCACACAGTTATGACTGGAATGCGCGACATGTACAACGATGGAAAATTATCCGTCATTCAAAACGTGGGGTATCCTATTCAAAATAGATCTCACTTTCAGTCCATGGACATTTGGTCGACGGGTTTGATGACACAACCAGCAACAACTGGATGGCTAGGAAGAAGATTCGATGCACAATATCCGAACTTCCCAGACGATTATCCAAATGCGACGTATCCAGATCCATTTGCGATTTCAATGGGGTACGAAGTGTCGTCGACATGTCAAGGTTTGATGGCGAATTTCTCCGTTGCAACAGTGGATCCTTTTGATACCTACAGTTTGTATGAAACAACGGAAGTGAACGATGGAACGTATTACGGTTCACATTTGGAATACTTGTCGACGATGATTGCGCAGGCGAATGCATACGGAGCACAAGTAAATGCTGCTGCGAATGCTGGAAATACGATGTCTGCAATGTATGACGACAACAACGATCTAGCGGTTCAGTTGCGTTATGTGGCGCAAATGATTTCAGGAGGTTTAAAATCGAAGATTTACATTTTAAATATCAATGGATTCGATACGCACGACTCACAAGTGGTGAATGGAGCACCAACAACGGGGAACCACGCAGATTTGATGAAGTCAGTTTCAGATGCCATTCGTGCATTCCAAGACGACATCGAATTATTGGGAATTTCACAGCGCATTGCAGGAATGACTTTCTCTGAATTCGGACGACAAATTGCATCCAATGCAAGTTACGGAACCGACCACGGAGATGCAGCGCCTTTGTTCTTATTTGGATCGTGTCTTTCTGGACAAATTATTGGGCCAAACCCAGTGATTCCAAACACAGTAACTGATCAAGCGGGAGTTCCGATGCAAATCGATTTCCGAGATGTGTACGCATCTGTTTTAAAAGATTGGTTCTTGGCGGATGAAACGGAGGTTCAAAACTTATTTGAGCACACGGTCAATTTCATTCCAGTTCTTGCTGGCTGTAATCTTGGAATTGACGACAACACGAAAGTTGCGGACATTTCCGTATTCCCGAATCCATGTGGAGAAAAAACAACAGTTAAATTTACGTCTGATGGCGAGCGCGTAACTGTTCTTGTTCACGATATTTCTGGACGAAAAGTGGGCACTTTCTGCGACAAAACACTTTCCCCAGGAGAGCAACTCGTTCCGATCGACATGGAAGGCCAAGAATCTGGAACATACGTAGTAACAGTCTACAAAAACTCTGGAACCTTCACGAAACGCTTCTTAAAGGTGAAAACGTTATAATTTTAATACACGAATAGATGAAACAGTGGTAGAGTGATTTACTGCTGTTTTTTTATTAGATTTAAGTTCTAAAGTTTATCGCGTGAAATCAGCAGTTGTACTCCTCTCAATTTTGATCTTATTTGCTTGTAAAAGTGAAAATAAGAATGAAAAAGACACTAAAATTGATAGAATTGTTTTAGCAACAGGAGGATGTAATGGGCGATGTACTTATCAGGCTTTGGACATCAATAAATCATTGAAGGTAAATTATTTTGGAGGTGAGTTTTCTAAGTTAGAAGGAGATTACCATTTAACAATCAAACAACTGATTTGGGATACTATTTGTGAAAAATTAAACCAAATGGAAATTATGGAATGCGATTCTGTCTATTCTCGTTCTCTTGATGACCAAACCATTGAATTAATTATTTACAGCGGAAATAATATGAAGCGCATCAGAGGACAAGAGTTTAGTTTTCCAGATGAACTAAGAATACTTTTTTACGAAATCATCGATCTGACAAAAACGATGGATTTGAAAAAGAGTAAAAAGTCGCATCAATTTCCAACTAGTTGTCAAAAAGAAAATGATGTTATAATTGAATTTATACCACCAATGCCAATTACAGAATAAATCTCTAAAAATCAAACTCAAAGAGCGATTTTCTTTCAAAAAACAGACTCTAAAATGTGGTTTACCACAAAAAACGCATGTGGTTTACCGCAGAAAACCGATGTGGTTTTCCGCAAAAAAGTCTGTGGTTTTCCACATTGTTTTAGTGGGTTTTTGTAGTTAGGTTTGTAAAGAAAAAATTTTAAGAGTAAAAAAAGAAGTTTGAGTTAAAAATTGTAAAGTTAAAATACGCAATACGAATTATTGTAAATGGATGATTTTAAGATTAGTGTCGAGTATTTTAATTTTTATGGAATTATTAGGACTTCGTCAATAAAAAAGTTGGCGGTAATACTATCAAATCTAACCAGAATAAATATACTAAAGGAACTGACAATCATTCAGTTCTTATTTGTATATTTGCGGACAATTCACAAATTAATAATTAAGAGATGATTGA
>JBKDZA010000336.1:0-1466 GCA_046308455.1 Fluviicola sp. | reverse complement strand
AGAGTAGTGTCGTAAATAAAAAAGTCAGGACTCTGATTTGTTTGATTCACTTGATTTCTTTGATTTTAAATTTCTTGTTCTGCAAACGTTTGAAATTTAAGCTACGCTCTCCAAAATTGATTAACAAACCTATTTCTAAATTATATGCTTCTAAATAGTTAATTGCTTGTGCAAAATGCACATCTTCAATTTTAGTTTGTGCTTTTATTTCCACTGACAAAATTTTTTCAACTAAAAAGTCGACCCTACGAGTTCCAATTTGTTGATTCTGATAAAATATGGGCATTTCAAATTCACGGGAAAAATCAATGCCTGACGATGAAAATTCGAGAACTAAAGCTCGTTGGTATATGACTTCTCTAAATCCGTTACCTAATGTTGAATGTACTTTCATAGCACATCCAATTACTTTTGAAGTTAAATCTGAATACTTGTAAGCGTCGTTAATCATTTGTTGAGTTTAAATTATTTTATATTGATGCTATTCTAAATTTAATAAATAAATTCAAAAAATCAAATGAATCATCCCATCATAAAAATCAGAGTCCTGACATTTTTTTCACAGTCAAACCCAAGAAATAGCTATTTTTAATCTTTTAAAGAAACTCAATAGACATTAATAATATGAATTTAGACTCCAATATGAACACGAATGTACCAGACAAAAACCAGAGAAATAGCTTTCTAAAAAAGGTGTTTTTCATCGCATTGGCACTTTTCTTCGTAGGTTTATTTTTCCAATTTATGCATTGGCCTTTTGCTGGACAACTAAAAGTGATTTCGATTGGACAATTCAGTGTTCTTATGGTTTTACATTTACTTGCTGCACGAGACAAAACCAAACGTATAAACTTTTTAGCCTTTGCTATAATCGATGCTTCATTCGTCTATTTGGGTTTTAGATCCTTGTATTGGCCAGGTGATCTGCTTGTTTTTAGTGTTTTGTGTATTATTGCAATCCTTTTCGTAGCAGTGTTTTCAAAGGAAAAAATCAAACTTTCACGCTTCAATAAACTTGCAATTATAAGTTTTGCTTTCGCAATATATATTTCCTATTTAAAACCACACGAAATATACTACGGCATGAATCTCACTGAAAGCCTACATTCCTATGAACGACAAAACGTAAGCTTCGCTTGGTACCGTTATGCTTGGTTTCTCTACGTCGACAACAAACCCAAACAAGCAGCTGATGCCTTAAACAAAGCAAAGGAAATCGAAAAACAAGCAGGGAATGATCTACTCGTCGAGAAATTAGAAGAAAAAATCGCGGACTTCAAAAAAGGTCGATGGGACGGGGAGTACCCGAGATTAGAGAATTAGAATCTATTTGACTTTTGAATAAACTCATACTTTCCACCTTTTTGTCATTGCCACAAAAAGGTGGAGCCAAAAAGGTCTAGGCCTGTACTCCGTTTTCTTGTAAATTACGCGACATTTCACTGAAAAAAGTGAAACTCCTAACT
>JBKDZA010000335.1:0-4411 GCA_046308455.1 Fluviicola sp. | reverse complement strand
GTAAGCTGATTAGTACTCACATATTTTGGACGAGATGCACGGTTTTTTGATGCTTTTTTCATTTTTCCTTGCACTTGATCCTGCAAAATTAACTGTTAACTCAATAAAATCAAAGAGTTATACTTTTTCAGCAGACCCTATGTAGTTTTTATAATTGATGTTTATACAAAAGAAATAGTAGGTTATTCTGTAGCTGATCACATGAGAGCAACAGCCCATATTATAGCACTGAAAATGGCTTTAAAAAAATGGAAGCCTCCTCAAATACATCATTCTGACAGGGGTAGTCAATACATCAGTAAAAGTTATGTTGGACTTCTAGAAAAACATGGAACTAAAATTAGCATGGGGAAAACTGCTCAAGAAAATGCGTATGCTGAAAGAATCAATAGAACTATAAAAGAAGAATATTTAGAGTACAAATGGATTAGAACATTAAGTCAACTTAAAGCAGTTGTTGGAAGAGCTGTCTCACATTACAATCAATTTAGACCTCATAAAAGCTTAAATATGTTAACACCATTTGAGTTTGTCAAAAAATGGAAAGAAATGCAGCCTAATGAAAGACCTAAAATCACTATATTTGATGACGGTAATTAATAACAAAAAACGGTCAACCTATTTTAGGGACATACAAAAACCCTTTTTCAATTTTCAATTTTGCATTTTCAATTATAAGGTTTTTTTAATAATTCATAATTCCAGAATTCATAATTACCAATTAGGCCTTTTTACCTAATCGTAGGTAATTTCCCCTAATTGTCGAAATACGAATTTGTAGGATGATTGTCCTACTAGCAATATAGCCAATTAAAAGTTACTCAAACCATAGCTCATTGAAAGAACCCTTTTTCAATTTTCAATTGTGAATTTCCAATTATTCGTTTGTTATCAAATTGTTAACTAAAAAATGATATATTTGTTTTAGAACTATAAACATGAAAAGAACTTTACTTGCATTTCAGTTAATCTTAACTGGAAACCTTTTTGCGCAAACGTTTACTGGTGGTACAGGACCAATTTTAGACAATCAAACTTTAGACATTCCAATAACAGTAACAGGAATTGGATCCTTGGATACAGTAACTTTTGGTTTGGAAACAGTTTGTATCAACGCAACTCACACCTACAATTCTGATGTGACTTTTTCTCTTGTTGCTCCCGATGGAACAGTCGCTCCATTGTTTGGAGGAATTGGAGGGGGCGACGATGATTTCATCAATACGTGTTTGAATCAAGATGCTGCAATCGATATTACTGCTGGAACCGCTCCTTTTACGGGAACATTTCGCCCAAATGCACAAATGGGTTCTGTTAATAATGGACAAAACGGTTCAGGAACTTGGTTTTTGCGTGTAAGTGATAATTATGGAGCAGATGAAGGTGTGGTTAGCTCTTTTACCCTCACATTTGGCAACAATCCAGCATCGTATTTTTCGTTTACTTCTTCACTGTTACCAATCGTTAAAATCAATACAAACGGAAATGAAATTGTAGATGATCCAAAAGTGATGGCGGATATGAAAATCACATACAATGGTGCTGGAGTTCGCAATTATATGACTGATCCTGAAAATCATTACAATGGAAAAATTGGAATTGAATACCGTGGAAATTACTCGCTTTCATTACCTCAGAAACCCTTTGCTTTTGAAACATGGAATGCTTCAGGTTTACCAATTGATACAAGTTTGTTAGGAATGCCAAGTGAAAACGACTGGTTATTACTTGCAAATTATAACGATAAATCATTCGCTCGAAATGTTGTTCCGTTTCATTTATTTGATTCTTTAGGAAATTATGCAACACGTTGTCGATTTGTAGATGTAGTGTTAGATGGTCAATATCAAGGAATTTATTTGTTGTGTGAAAAAATTAAACGGGATAAAAATCGCGTTGATGTCGCAAAATTAGATTCAATTGATGTAGCAGGTGTAGATGTAACAGGAGGATACATGTTAAAAATTGATTACTGGGATGGATCAAATTCATGGCAATCCAATTTTAGCCCGATTGGATATCCAGGTTTAGACATACACTTTGTTCATGTGTATCCAGATTTGGCCGACATGCAACCCGAACAAGTGACGTATATACGCAATTATATCAATAATTTTGAGACGGCTTTATACGGCCCTGACTTTGCTGATCCAGTTTTAGGATACCGTGCATTTATTGGTGTTACATCGTTTATTGATTATTTCATTGTAAATGAAGTTGCTAGAAATGGTGATGGATTTAAGAAAAGTCGTTATTTCTATAAAGACAAAGATAAGTTAGATGGAACAGTTCGAAAATTGAAGGCTGGACCTGTTTGGGATTTTGACTGGGCGGAGAAAGATATGTGGGCTGGTTCGGAAGACGGTTCTCAATTCATGTATAGCGAAGTAGCACAAGATGTGAACGCTCCAGGTTGGTATATTCGATTGTTGCAAGACACATTATTTGCAAATGAATTACGATGTCGTTACGATGATTTTAGAAGAAACATTTTAAGTGAAGCGTATATTCATGCAAAAATTGATTCGGTAGCGAATGTGGTGAATGAAAGTCAGGATTGGCATTACAAAGTTTGGGGACATATGGGAATTCAAACTGGAACGCCAGAAGTTGGAACGCCAAGTCAAACGTATGCTGAAGAAGTTCAAAAATTGAAAGATTGGTATACAAGACGATTAACTTGGTTGGATCAAAATATGCCTGGAACCTTGAATGGATGTAGTTTTACAGGTTTACAAGATTTGGTAAATGTTAATCAATTGACTGCTTATCCAGTTCCTTTCTCAGATGCTGTAACTGTTGAATGGAGTAGAGGTGATTTATCGGGTGCAGAGCTAAGAATTACAGATCAACAAGGGAGATTAATTCGTGTAACTCAAATTGAGAATGCGGAAGACAATCAGTTTACAATTTCAAATTTATCCGACTTAAAATCAGGTTGTTATTTCATTCAAATTGTAAAGGGTGAGGAGCAGGTGAGTTTGAAAGTCGTGAAATAAAAAGAAAAAGGACGAACAAGATTTGTGAATTTAAAATAAATCACTAGTTTTGCAGTCCCGAACCAAGCGCAATTTGGTTTAGAGAAGCCTCGGTGGCGGAACTGGTAGACGCGCTGGATTCAAAATCCTGTTCTTTCGGGAGTGCCGGTTCGATTCCGGCCCGAGGTACTAAAAACCAGAGTGAGAAACAGAGCGAAAGCGCTGTTCCGAGCTCTGGTTTTTTTCTTCATTCTCATTCTGTTCTTCGCTCTTGTACTTCGTTTAAAGTATCTATAAAAAGAATTAATATCCTTAATACCTATGCGAGAGCGGAAATACGAACTCTGGTTTTTTTCTTCATTCTCGCACTTCTTCTCGCACTAATAATTTTATTAAAATTAATCTGTAAAAGAATTGATCACTTTAATATTCTAAAGAGAGCGTTGTTTCGAACTCTGGTTTTTTTCTTCATTCTCACACTCCTTCTCGCACTAATAATTTTTAAAATTAATATGTAAAAAGAATTGATCACTTTAATATTCTAGCGAGAGCGCTGTTCCGAACTCTGGTTCTATTTCTTCATTCTCATTCCCATTTTCGCTCTTTTTTAAATTCTCACTCTATTTCATCATTCTCACACTCATTCTCGCTCTTTTTCTTCATTCTCATTCTGATTCTCACTCTTCTAAAACATTTTCGCTCTTCTACTAAATTTTCTCTTTACTTGAAAAATTTCATTCATTTCAGATTTTTATAACAATATTTATTACTAACTTAATTCAACAAATAATAAAAATCATCTATGTTCGATTTTCAAAAATTGGAAGTTTACAAAAAAGCTAAAACATTTCATTTGGAATGTAAAAGAGTTATTATTGAAAGTGATTTCGATAAATATGTAAATGACCAATTAGGTAGAGCTTCTTTCAGTGTTCCTTTAAATATTGCTGAGGGAAGTGGTAAGTTTTCCAAAGCAGACAGAAAAAATTATTTTACAACCGCAAGAGCATCTCTATTTGAATGTATTGCAGTTATTGATATTCTTAATGATCAACAAAAAATTGATGAAAATCAATTCAACAAATTATTAAAAGATGCGGATGAATTATCTAGAATTCTATACTCAATGATAAAGAATTTAACTATTCAGAATTAACTATCAGGTTGATAAACTGCAAAATCTGAATTCTGTTTTTTTCTTGATTCTCATTCTGATTTTCACTCTTCATGCTCCTCGCTTTTCTTCATCATTTTCTTTCTCATTCTTCGCTCTGCCAATTGAATCCCATCGGGGTGAAATCGACATGCAAAATTATTCTTTGTGAAACGCCACGCCGCAATGACGCCACGATTAAAACGCCACGAACAAGAAAATTAACCACAAAGACAAAGAGAACACAAAGGTATGATGTGAAATTATATCTGTGTAATCC
>JBKDZA010000334.1:0-37780 GCA_046308455.1 Fluviicola sp. | reverse complement strand
ATACACCTTCAGCAAGTGATTATGCGCAAGGTGGAGTTCGTTTTGTATTACGTTCTACAGGAAATTGTGATCCTATTAGAGACACGGTTGAGGTTACATTCATACAGTCGCCAACAGTTGAAGCAGGTACAGGTCAATCTTTCTGTGAAAACAATGTCTCAACAATTCCAATTAATGGTTTGGTTACATTTGCTGCAGCTGGAACCTGGAGCGGTGGAAATGGAGGTGTTTTTGGGAATAGTGGTAGTCCTTCAACAACTTATACTCCTTCACTTTTAGACTTAAGTTCGGGTTCAGTAACTTTATACTATACTTCAGTTGGTAGCTTTTTCTCTTGTCCAAATAGAACAGATTCTGTTGAATTTATATTTACTCCAAAACCAACAATTTTACCAGGTGGTGATATAACTGTTTGTTCAAATACTCCAAACGTTCCATTATCAGGATCAATAACGGGTGGAACAACGACAGGGATTTGGTCAACGAATGGAACTGGAGGTTTTTCTCCATCTCAAACAACTTTAAATGGCGATTACATTTTAAGTTCTAGTGACATTACAACTGGCGAAGTTACATTATACTTACAATCAACAAATAATGGAGATTGTTTAGCGGAAATGGATAGTATCAAAGTGACGATTATCGATTTCCCTGTTGTGACAATAACTACGGATGATTCTATATGTTCAAGTAATACATCTATTAACTTTACTGGAACTGTAAGTGGAGGATTTACTTCAATTTGGACTACATCTGGTTTGGGAACAATTTCATCTCCAACAAATTTAAATACGATTTATTCGGTTTCACCAATTGATCCAACAACTGGTTATATTGATGTTATTCTTTCTAGTACAGGAATTTGTCCTCCTGAAAAAGATTCAATTCGAATATTATTCGTAAATCCACCAAGCGTTTTAGCTGGTTCGGATTTAAATTATTGTGCAAACGAACTTGTACAATTAAATGGTACCATTACTGGAACTGATACTACTGGGACATGGTCTACTTTAGGAACTGGAGGATTTTTCCCAAGTTCAAGTTTTGTTGATGGAATGTATCAACCTTCAATAGCTGATGTAGGAAACGGATCAGTAAGTTTAGTTTTAAGTTCGGCTACAACCTATGGTTGTCCACCAGATAAAGATACATTAACGATTGTTTTTAGTCCAATTCCAACTGCTGATTTCAATTCAAATGCTGTTTGTCAAGGTGCTAACACAGTATTTTCTGATTTATCAACAAATACATCAGGTACAATTACAGCTTGGGAATGGAACTTTGGTGATACTGGAACATCAATCGTGCAAAATCCATCTCACAATTATTCGACAAATGGAAATATTGGAGTTAGTTTAATTGTAACGTCAAACAATGGATGTCACGACACAGTTACAAAAACTGTTACAGTTCATCCGATTCCAACTCCTTCATTTACATCCCCAGAATTCTGTGTGGATGCTCAAAGTCAATTGACGAATACGTCTTTTATTAGTTCAGGTGTCATTTCAAGTTACTTATATGATTTTGGTGGATTAGGAACAAGTACATCTGAAGATCCTTTCTTCACTTTTAATACTGTTGGAACTTATTCCGTGAGTTTAACTGCAACTTCTAGCTTTGGATGTATTGGAACAACTACTCAACAAGTAATTGTGAACCCTTTACCAACTGCAGATTTCACAGCAAGTCCACTAACAGCATTAGTGAATCAAACAATAACATTTACGGATCAATCTTCAGGTTCTATTCAACAATGGTTGTGGGATTTTGGAAATGGTGAAGGTGATAATTTACCAAATACAAGTAATTCATTCCCTGATGGTGGAGTTTATGATGTAACTCTTCTCGTGACGGATCAATTGGGTTGTCAGGATGAGGTTATGAAGCAAATTTCAATTGTATTATTGCCAGTTTTACCAACAGGATTTACGCCTAATGGTGATGGTGAAAACGATGTGTTTATCATTCGAGGTGGACCTTTTCAAACTGTTGATTTTAAAGTTTACAACAATTGGGGACAACTTATTTTTGAAACAACTGACGGAAATACAGGATGGGATGGAACTTACAAAGGTGAACCTTCTCCACTTGGAGTTTATACCTGGACATTCATTGTTGACATTGGCGATGGGGTCATTTACAAAGAGTCGGGAGACGTAACTTTAATGCGCTAATCAGATGAGAAAATATATTACACTAATACTTTTAAGTATTTCAAGTCAGAATTTCGCACAAGATTTTCATTTATCTATGTACGACGCTGCTCCTTTGTTTCTTAACCCAAGTTTAACAGGTGTTTTTGAAGCAAATTACCGTGTTCATGGTCAATACAGAACTCAATGGAAATCGGTTAACTTTAAGCCGTATACTTCCGCATTGGTTAGTTTCGACATGCCAGTAAACAAATGGGGATTTGGTGCTCAAATTCAAAACTTCCGAGCGGGAATTGGTAATTTCAATGCACTCCAAGGCTTGGTTTCGACCTCTTACTATGTTCCTTTGAACACAAAGAAAACACATATTTTGAATTTTGGACTTCAAGCAGGGATTACCCAAAAATCTGTAGAGTATCAATTGCTTTCGTTCAATAATCAATATTCAACAGAGGGTGGCGGAACATTTGATCAAACAATCGTTTCAGGTGAAAATTTTGCTGGACAACGTAGATTGGTTCCAAATTTAAATGGAGGAATTATGTATTATAATTCAAGTGAAAAAAGAAGAATTAATCCATTTGGTGGGATCTCTGTTTTCAATTTATTGACTCCTCGAGAAACGTTTTTTGATAAAGACAATGATTTACCTTTTCGAATGTACACTCATGTTGGAGCTCGAATAAATATTACTGAATTAGTGTATATTGTTCCTAAGGTATTAGTAATGAATCAACGTAAATTTAATGAGCAGACTGCTGCTGTTGAAGTTGGTTACTTCATGAAATCAAGCGAAACGTATTTATTAGCTGGAGCAATTTATAGAAATAGAGATGCAGCCATTCTTCATGTGGGTGCTCGAAAAGATGCTTACATTCTGAAAGTAGGTTACGATATAAATTTATCGACGCTTTCACTCGCTTCTTCTGGAAAAGGAGGATTTGAAATTGCTTTTACCTATTTGTATAAAAAAGCAAAACCTTCAACATATAAAATTTGTCCACGACTATAACATTCGCATGAAATCATATTTATCTATACTTTTTTTAATTAGTTTTTCTTTTGCTTTTTCGCAGTCAAAACGATTGTTTATTTACAAAGGAGATGAGTTTTTCAATAAAATGGATTACATCAATGCTGTTGATCAATACAACATGGCATTATCAGATTCAGTTGAGAAAAATAGTCGCGTTGTGCCTTATGGTACGGACATTACAAATCAAAAACTTCCGAAAACAAAAATCAAAGTTGACAGTACGTTTACTGTGACTTTAGAAGAGTATCTTAACCATCAAGTTGCGTTGTGTTATTTTAGAATCTTTGATTACGAGAATTCTGAAATTCATTTTAAAAGAACAACAGATATCAATGTTTATCCGCATGACAGATATTATTATGCATTATCATTGATGAATAACAAAGAATACGACAAAGCTATTGAGCAATTTGAGCAATATATTCGATCTCCGCAAGCAGATGATGAATATTCTCATGCAAGTCAAGTTGCAATGACTGGTTGTTTCTTTGCGAAAGAGGATTTGAATAAGGTAAAAAAAGTGAGGATTGATTATGCAGATTCAGCTGTCTTCAACAATGGGACTTCTGCATTTGCTCCAACATTTTTTGGAAATGACAAGCGATTGATTTTCTCTTCAGCTCGTGAAGGTGGAGTAATTTTAGATGAACGTCAAGATTCACGTTATTTATTGGATTTGTACTACACTGAAATGAATGAAGATGGAACTTGGGGATTGCCTCAAAATTTTGGTCGTCCTTTGAATTCAGCTCAACATGATGCTGCAGCAGCTGTAGCAAATAACAACATTGTTTATTTCACAAGATGGAATGATGTCAATCGCAAAGATCAAAATATTTTCATGGCGCGAATGGTTGACTTTAAATTTTACGAATCTCAGAAATTAGATACGCTTGTAAATGTGCCTGGATATAAAAGTATGCAACCATTTGTTTCAATGGATGGAAAATATTTGTACTATTCAAGTAATCGCAAAGGTGGATTTGGCGGAATGGACATTTGGCGTATAGAGTTAACGGAAGATGGTTTACCAATGGGAAATTTAGAAAATCTTGGAGCATTAGTGAATTCTGATCAAGATGAATTTGCACCATTTTTCCACGAGGCTTCATCGACATTTTTCTTTTCTTCAAATGGGCATGGAAGTATTGGAGGTTTAGATATTTTTAAAAGTTATTATGACCGTGATTTAAGTACGTTTAACACACCTGCAAATCTAGGATCTCCAATCAATTCTAGTTACGATGATTCCTATTTAATTTGGGACACGAAATTAGAAAATGGATATTTCGCGAGTGACCGTGAGCCTTGTTCAGGTGGACATTGTTACGATATTTACAAAATTAGCAATGAACCAATTGTTATTCGAGTGAAAGGTTATACGTATGATAAAGAAACGGAAGAAATTCTTCCAAATTGTAAAATTACTTTCAAAGATGTCGATGGTGAATTTAGACCAATAACGATGTATTCAGATGCAAATGGTTATTACGATACTGTTGTAAGAAATGGGTTAGAGATTTTTATCAAAGCGCAACAAACGGGTTATTTTGCTGATGCGACAAGTATTGATACGAAAGTCATAACTGAATCAACTGAAATGCAAAGGGATTTCTATTTGGCTAAAATACCTAGTGGAGAAATTGAAATTGATGGGATTGAATACGACTTTAACTCTGCTAATTTAAGACCAATTTCAATGGAAATCTTAGACAAATTGGTTGAATTCCTTGAATTAAACAATAATATTTCTGTAGAAATTAATTCACATACAGATGCACGTGGTAGTGATATTTACAACTTAGATCTTTCTCAAAGAAGAGCAAAATCGTGTGTGGATTATTTAATTTCTAAAGGTATTGATGAAAAAAGATTGGTTCCAAAAGGTTATGGAGAAACGGATCCTGCAATTTTAGTAGGAACGGATAAAAAACCGATTTTGGATAAAGATGGTAAAGAAATCGTTTTAACTGAAGCGTATATTAATACAAAGAAAACAAAAGACGAGAAAGAAAAATTACATCAGAAAAACCGAAGAACAGCGTTTAAAGTAACAAATAGTAAATTGTAATAAATTTCAATTAAAGTTATATATTTGCAAAAAAGATCATTAATAAACCATTTTCCAATTTTTTTTGGAATCTAAAAACTTAATTATGCTTAAAAAAATCACTTTAATTTTAATGCTATTATCAAGCATTTCTTGCTACAAGGCTCAGACCAGTTTAGTTCCAGGCGATATCTTGTTTACAAGTTATAATGGTATTTCTGTAGCAGGTGTTGCTCCGGATACTTTTTCATTTGTTATTTTAACACCAATTACCTCTAATACTGTGATTTATTTTACGGAGAGAGGATTTCAAGGAGCTGGAGTTTGGCAAGGAGGTGGAACAACTGAGGGAACAATTTCTTGGACTTCAGGAACAGCTTTATCCATTGGACAAGAAGTTGTAATTGCTGGCATTGGAGCCGGAGCAGCTACTGTAAACGGTGTTCCAAATGGTAATGTAGCTATTGTCGCTGGTGGAAATGTATCAACAGGTCTTTCTTTATCAAATGCGGGAGATCAGGTAATTGCTTTCCAAGGTGGTGCAGGTGACCCAACAAGTGGTTCAGCCACTATGATAAGCGGTATCAGTTGGGCATTAAATTGTGGAACTACAACAGATGGTGGATGGAATGGTTTCGGATGTACATATGGCCCTCAAACTTCTAAAATACCTCCTAGTCTTACTGGTGGAACAAATGCTTTTTTAGCAGGAGTTGCAATGGCTACATCTAATAACAGTCATGGTTTCTTTAATTGTGCTGGTACGCCTTACAGTACTGTTCCTGCTATTAAAGCGGCTTTGATGAATAAAGCAAATTGGACAATGAGTACTTCTTCTACAACTGTATTAAATATACCTGGTGGTTGTAATTACTATGCAACTTGTACTAATCCGACAATCAATACTCAACCGTCTAATTCAACTATTTGCTTAAATGGAAATTCAACTTTTACAATCGCTGCTACTGGAGCAACTGCTTTTCAATGGCAGTTAAATACTGGTTCAGGATTTAATAATATTACAAACGGTGGTGTATATGCAAACGCCACAACAGCTACCTTGAATATCACAGGTGTAACTACTGGAATGAATGGTTATTTATACCGCTGTATCGCTACCGATGGTGCTTGTAGCACTTCATCTTCTCAAGCTACCCTAACTGTTTCCAATCCATCTTTGACAGCACTTTCACAGACAACCGTTAGTTGTTTTGGTGGCAGTAATGGTGCTGCTTCTGTTAACGCAGCTTCAGGTGGTATTTCACCATATTCCTACAACTGGACACCAGGAAACCCAACGGGGGATGGAACAACTTCTGTAACTGGCTTAACAGCTGGAACATGGACCTGTACAGTTACAGATGCAAATAGTTGTATAGCTTCTACAAATTTTACAATAACTCAACCAACAGCAATTACATTAACAGCAGCATCACAAACAAATGTTTCATGTAATGGAGGTTCAAACGGTGCTGCACAAGTGAATCCCGCTTCAGGAGGAGCAGGAGGATTTACATACAACTGGACACCAGGAAATCCAACAGGAGATGGAACGACATCTGTAACTGGCTTAACAGCAGGATCATGGACGTGTACTGTTACTGATGCAAATGGATGTACAAATGCAACAAATTTTACGATAACACAACCAACAATTATAACGGCTAATATCAGCTCCACTTCAACCTCATGTACCATAAACAACGGAACTGCAACTGTTTCTGCTATAGCGGGTGGTTCAGGCGGATATACATATGATTGGACGCCTGGAACACCGACTGGTGACGGAACAACTTCCATATCAGGATTAAGTGTCGGCACATGGACTTGTACAATTACAGATGCTAATGGATGTCAAATTACGCGTAATACTAACGTAACAACTACCTCTGCCCCATCTCTAACAGCTGCTTCACAAACGAATGTAAGTTGTAATGGTGGATCAAATGGTGCTGCCTCTGTTAATACTGCTACTGGTGGAGCAGGTGGTTATACTTATAATTGGACACCAGGAAATCCAATTGGTGATGGAACGATATCCGTAACTGGTTTAACAGCAGGAACATGGACTTGTACAGTTACGGATGCTGGTGGATGTTCTTCTTCAGTAAATTTCACTATTACTCATCCAACAGCAATTACATTAACAGCATTGTCTCAAACAAATGTTACATGTAATGGAGGATCGAATGGTGCAGCACATGTAAATCCAGCTTCAGGAGGAGCAGGAGGTTATACATACAACTGGACACCAGGAAATCCTACAGGTGATGGAACTGCTTCAGTAACGGGGTTAACAGCAGGAACTTGGACTTGTACAGTAACTGATGCAAACAGTTGTACAGCTTCTACAAATTTTACAATAACTCAACCTACAACATTATCTTTGACAGTTGCAAGCCAAACGAATGTAAGTTGTAATGGTGGTTCAAATGGAGCAGCTTCGGTTAATGTTGCAACAGGAGGAGCAGGAGGATATACCTATAATTGGACACCAGGAAATCCTACGGGAGATGGTACAACTTCCGTAACTGGTTTAATAGCTGGAACGTGGACTTGTACAGTAACTGACGCTAATGCATGTGCTACTTCAGTATTCGTTACAATTACAGAACCAACTGCTATAATTCTTACAGCTATATCTCAAACAAATGTTGCTTGTAACGGTGGTTCTGATGGAGCTGCATCTGTTAATAATGCTATCGGAGGTTCAGGTAGTTATACCTATGATTGGTCTCCAGGTAACCCAACAGGAGATGGAACTGCTTCAGTAACAGGTTTAACAGCTGGAACATGGACTTGTACTGCTACAGATTTATCTGGTTGTGTAGGCACAGTTAATTTTACCATTACTCAACCAAGTACAGTAATTAATGCTCCATTAACTTCAGGTATAACTGTTTGTCAAGGAGAAAATAGTGCAATTGTAAATGCAACTGCTACAACAAGTAATACAACAACTCAATCTATTACAATTGCTATAGATGTTGTTGCACAACCATTTGAATTGAGTTCAACATCATTACCTACATCTGTATCTGGATCGCCAAATATTTTTGGAACAGGTAATATGCCAGCTTTACCTATTGGTGCAATGGTAACTGGGGCAACATTTAATTACAATGGTATTCAGGCAATTAGTAATTCATTGCAGTCTGATGTACGACTTGGACTTACTGGGTCAATTAATCAAAATTGGACTGCTGGAACTGGGGCTTTGAATTCTACTGGTACATTTAACTATCTTTCTACAATTTCTCCAACTGATGTTAATTCTGCTGGAGGTATTATTTCTCTACATTATTTTGATTTTTCAAATAACAATGGAGGCGCTGAATCAACTTTCCCTACAGGAATTGGAGTTGCAACGATTACAGTTAATTATACTGTTCCTGTAAATGCATCAATTACTTGGTGGGACGCTCCAACAGCTGGGAATCAAATTGGATCCGGATTTCCTTTTGAGACAGTAGGTACTTCTGTAATACCTAATACGAATACACCTGGTTCATATACTGTTTATGCACAGGCTGAAAATGGTGGATGCACAAATTCTAATAGAACTGCTGCTATAGTAAATGTTAATGCTAATTCTAGTTCAACTACAACTGTTACATCTTGTAGTTCATATACTTGGACAAATGGTAATACGTATTCTGTTTCTGGTATATATATACAAAATTTGACAAATGTAGCTGGTTGTGATTCAATTGTAACACTTGAATTAACAATTACTCAACCTACGTCATCAGTTGTCAATGAAACAGCTTGTTCGAGTTATTTTTGGGCAGCAAACTCAACAACGTATACAATGTCAGGAATTTACAATGTTTCTTTATCAGGAGCAAATACTGTTGGTTGTGATTCAACAATTACTTTGAATCTTACAATTAACCAACCTTCTTCATCATTTGAAACTATTACAGCATGTGATAGTTATTTGTGGTCTGTAGATGGACAAACCTATACTAATTCTGGAACATATACGGGAACGTTAACCAATTCAGAAGGTTGTGATTCGTTAATTACGTTAAACTTGACAATCAACAATAGTACAAGTACAACAATTATCGCCTCAGCATGTGATAGTTATTTGTGGAGTGAAAATGGTCAACAGTATACTTCAAGTGGTATTTATTCTGTAACTTATTCAACTTCAAATGGATGTGATTCGATTATTAATTTAGATTTAACGATTTATAATTCTACTACACAATCAGAAACAGTCGTTGAATGTGAAAGTTATACTTGGAATCAAACAGGTATTACCTATATGGTATCAGGTATCTATTTAGATACGATGGCATCAGTTGGAGGTTGTGATTCTATTTTCGTTCTTGACTTAACAATTACTGGTTTCCCATCTGCTATAGCTACTAACAATGGAGATGCTACAATTTCGGCTTCTAGTGGGGCAACATATCAATGGTTTGATTGCTCAACGAATCTACCAATTGCAGTTGCAATTTCACAAACGTTTGCTCCATCTGTAAATGGAAATTATGCAGTGATTGTTACTAATGCTTCTGGTTGTTCAGATACTTCTTCTTGTGTATTAATTAATAATGTGGGTATTGAAGGAAACACGCATTTGAATTTAACTGTAATTCCAAATCCTACGAAAGATAAAGTAACTTTAACTTTTGATGCGAATTTAGCATCTGTAATCATCAGAGATGCTCAAGGAAAATTAATACAAACTTCGATAATAAATTCTGGTGAAGTGATTGATTTAGGTACTTATCAAGCGGGATTGTATTTCTTTGAAATTAGTACGAATAATGGTAATTCAATAGAACGAATTATTAAAGAATAAAATAAGAAAACATGGAACTAAAAACCCCTCTTTATTTAAAAGAGGGGTTTTTTAAAAAAGTTTAACTTAGATTAAAACAATCTATCATTGTTTTTCAAACCATAATTTTTCAATTGACTACCTTTGAAATATCCTTCATCAGTATAAAATAATTCAATTTTTAATATTTTCTCATCGATACAGGACACATGATATTCACCATCTTTTGTAACAGTAATTGTTCCTGAAGGAAGATTAGCATTAGTTGACGACACTTTTGAAAATGAAAGTATACGGAATGCCCAATTGTTAAAACGGGTATAAGCACCTTTATTCCATGGGTTACATGCTCTAACTAAAGCATGAATTTCATTACGATCCATTGAATTCCAATTTATCAACACATCATTTAAACTAGGTTTACCATAATAATTTGCTTTTTCTTCATTTTGATTAACCTCTTGAAGTAACTTATTTTGAATCAAATGTTGCATCAGATGTAAACAAGATTGTGTTGCTGTATTTCCAAAAACTGAACATAAACTGCCATGTGTCACTTCTTCATTTAATGGAATTTTTTGTGTGAAAACTATTGGTCCTTTATCAATGCGATCTGTTACTCGATGAATACAGATTGCAGTCTCTAGAAAATTTTTTCTAATAGCTTCAAAAATAGGATCAACACCTCTCAACTCTGGGAGTAGACCAAAATGGAAATTATAAAATGAGCATTTTTTTTGATTTAAAAGTGTATTTGGAATTTTCCAAGGGAAGGTCATGATTAAGCAATTTGTCACGTTCAAAGTTTCAATGAGCTCGTGAATTTTTGATTCTAATTGTTCTTTCATTATTGAAACTACTGGAGGAGTTGTACTTCCATGAAACATAGATGTACAATCTGCAAGAACGTCAGAATTAGTCGAAGGGATTACTATCCCAACTAATAAATCTTGTTTCGCTAAAAATTGAATAGATGGATAAGCCATTCTATTATTACATAACAATAAAATCTTTTGAGTAATCATGATTCTAAACAAGGATATGCATTGAACCAACTATTACTAGTTATTGATGCAAATTCTTTTGTTTCATTTTCAAAATTAATAAAAGCTTCAACTGTATTCTCAATAGGATGAAGTACCGTTAATGAACACATCCCATTTTCATCTTTGACAGTTTCACATAAATAAATAGGAGCTTCTAAAAAATGAGATTCTGAGTTCATTTTAACTGTACCTCTTGGAGAGTCAAAAATTAAATTAGACCATACTTGTTCAATTGTTTGCTCGCTTTTTATTGCTTTTGCAATCATCATTCCAGCTTCACAAGCAATAACAGAAAAAACATTTGCTTTTCCTTTTTTAGGTAAAGCAATTAAAAATTGTTTGTTGGATTCATTGTTTAAATTTTTAGCCCAAGTTGTACAAGCCGTTAATTTTCCTCCAGGATATGGAATTTTATCAAGCCAAACCTCTTCAATCATGTAAGGAGACCCAAAAATTGCATAATTTTCAAACAAGTTTAATTTTGCCGCATTTGTATAAAAATCCTCTGCCATATCGCCACAAAAAGCGGCTAAAATACTACTTTCAGGATCGTTTTGCATATGATTATATAAAGGATCTAATGTAAAATCGCTTCTTTTTAATGCAGTTATATGATTAAAATTTATTTTACCATTGTCTGCTTCAATCACTTTACTGTAAGCCATTGGTGCTCTGTAACCTGCATCAAAAAAAGAACAAGTAAAAGCATGATTTTTATAACCCAAATTAGAAGCATGCTTTGCCGTTAATTTACAGCATATGATGCCTTGAAGTGAAATGAAATAAGCATTTGAAAATTGTTTTACTGCAGGATAATGCATTCCACTGTCTAAAACTAAAAGTATTTTATCATTTGCTTCAAAAAGTGGATGTACACATTCTACCATATGTGGGTTAATGTATGCCACAACTATTTCAGCGCCGTTCATTAAGGCTTGTTCACAACGAGTGTAAATTTCTTGTTCTTTGGCAGCAACACCTATATTTTGAACATCAAAATGGGGAGCTGTAGCTCCCTCAAATTGAAATCCTACTCGTAATCCATCAACAATGTCAAAAGCAATTGTAGGATAGATTACAGATCTTGGTATTAATACACTAATATTCATTTCTTATTAGTCATTATTTTAGTTTCTAGATGGGTAAATTCCTATAGTACAAATGATGTAATTCATTGCTAAATAAGGCTGTTCAATATTCATTGGTTGATTCCCACCAGTATTACTAACTACAACAGAACCACCATTTTGAGTCAAAGATGAGTCTGCTACAACTCCAGTTTTATACAACCCATTAGTAGAAGCTAATATTGAACCATTAGGATCGCTTGAAGTTCCTTGTTCCGAATAAGTACGAACACTAATTGAACAAGTTGCTGGGTGATTGTGAGCAGGTAAATTTAATTGTGTTAATGTTTGATTGGGAGTACCGTTCATTTCTCCTAAATTCATAATGCTTAAACCTGGTCCTTGACCTGTTCCCACCGCAACACGACTTCTAAGATCTGGTAGTGCAAAAGTTGTTTGCCCATTTCCTCCATAAATTGTTCCTAAAAGACTGAATAAAGCAGAATTACTTGAAATTGATAACAAACGGCCATCGCAATATGCCCAATATTTTGGTTGAAAATCTCCTGCAAATAACCGGATTTCTGACATAGTTCCTTTCATGATAATATTATTTTAATTTGTGAGTAATTTAACTTCTTGAAGGATAAATTCCTTCTGAACAGATAATGTAATTAAGTGCTAAATATGGTTGCATTACTGAAAATGGAACCGCAGAACCAACTGGTTGAAGATTAACAGTAGACTGAATTGGCGCCAATGTACTATCACATGCTTGATCTGTATATGCATTTGTCAAAGAAGATAACAATGCTCCATTTGGATCTGACCCACCTTGCTCTGAATAAGCAGGGATTCTCATAGAAATTGATGTAAAATGCGTATGTGTTGGCATTGTATTCGAATTCATCGATACAGTTTCTGAACCAGCTACTTCACCTAGTGTATATTGAGGTAAACCTGGTCCTTGTCCTGTGCCCATAGCTATTCTACCTCTTAAATCTGGTAAAGCGAAAGTACTCACCCCATCTCCACCATATATTGTACCTATTATTGAAAACAATGCTGTATATTCAGCAATACTTAAGATTTGGCCACCACAAAAATTCCAACTTGTAGGTTGGAAATTTCCACCAAATAAACGGATTTCTCCTATATATCCTTCCATAATTTTATTGATTAGTTTTAAATAAATTTAAGATTAGCCTCTTGATGGGTATACTCCGTACATACAAATGATGTAATTCATTCCCAAATTCGCTTTCATTAATGAAACAGGAAAACCTTGTCCACTAATTCCGTCTTGTACAGTTGCTGAAAATGGTGCTAAATTGGAATCTGATCCTACTGAAGAAGGCGAGTACATTCCAGTTAAAGTTGCAAGATTATGTCCATTTGGATCAGAGGAATTTCCTGCTTCACTATAAGCAGGAATTGATATGTTAGCGACACCTGTATGTGTATGTGCAGGTAAATTATTCGCTGTTAAAGTAACCGATTCTGCTCCACTTCTTTGACCGAGTTGATATACAGTTCCTGTGACTGAATTACCAGCACCAACTGCAACTCTACCTCTCAAATCGGGCAATTGAAAAGTTGTTGAACCATTACCTCCAAATGATGTGCCCAAAATAGAAAATAATGCAGTGTTGGACGATATAGCTATCGTCGATCCATCACAATAATTCCATGTTTTTGGGGCAAATGTTGCGGCGAACATTCTAATTTCGCCAATTGTTCCTTCCATAGTTATCGTTGTTTAATGATTACATAATAATAGATTTGCATATGTATACAAAGAAATACAGTTAATACTATATTAGTTCCGTTTCAATAAGCTTACCTATGATGTTTTGTTCCTTGAATAGTTAGTTTTCAAGTGGCATAACAAATATAACAAAAGTATCAAATTGACAATTGTATTTGTTGTGAATTTCACTTTTTAGTTACATGAAAAGGCATTTTTCAGGTGTAAAAATTTATTAACGATAAAAGTTCATTTCGTCAATGTACTTAAAAACAGCATCTGTCACGAGATATCTGATACTTATTTTATTTTGAATAAAAGAGCGAATCATACTTGCAGAAATATACATTACGGGTGCAGTTTCATGATAAGTAATTGTTCCAGAGTCAAATTTAGGTCGTTGATTTTCTTTACCGATTCTTGGATAAACATGAATAGGAAATTGCTTAAGTATTTCTTCGTAATTATACCATTTATTGAATCCTAAAATATTGTCTTCTCCCATAATTAGTTCAAAAGAATAGCTCGGATATTTTTCGTTTAATGCTGTTAAAGTATGAATCGTATAATTCGGTTGAATCATTCCAAATTCAATATCTGAAGCGCGAAGATGTGGATTATCATCTATTGCAATTTTAACAATGCTTAGTCGATGATGATCAGCTAATAAAGTGGATTTATCCTTAAAGGGGTTGTGTGGTGTAACTACAAACCAAACTTGCTCTAAGTCTGTATTTTCGACCATATAATTTGCTAAAATTAAATGTCCAACATGAATTGGATTAAATGTCCCAAAATACAGTCCTACTTTCATTTTTTGATAAAATTTCTTACAGTATCGTATGCTTCTTCACATGCCCAATCTAGGTTGTCATTGACCAAAACTGTATCAAATTGAGGTGCAGTTTCTAATTCTTGTCTAGCTTTTGCAAGGCGCATTGAAATTTTCTCTTCCGTTTCAGTATTTCTTGTTCTTAAACGATGTTCGAGTATTTCGAATGAAGGAGGTTTTACAAAAATTGCTAAAGCCTTTTCACCAAAGATTCGTTTTAAATTCAATCCACCAACAACATCTACATCGAAGATGACTACTTTACCAGTATTCCAAATGCGTTCAATCTCTGACTTTAATGTTCCGTAATAATTATTTTCATAGACTTCTTCCCATTCTACAAAATGTTCTTGTTCAATCCCTTCTTTGAATTTCTCTAAACCTAAAAAGTGATAATCTTTTCCGTCGATTTCATTTGGTCTTGGATCTCTACTACAAGCCGAAACTGAGAAAGAAAGTTCTGGTATTCTTGAAAGTAAAGCATGTACGATTGTTGTCTTACCAGCACCAGAAGGTGCTGAAAAAATGACACATTTACCTGTTTGTTCCATTTTACAATGTATTCAGTACTTGTTCTTTAATTTTTTCTAAATAATCTTTCATTTGAACTACTATTTTTTGCATTTCTACATGGTAGCTCTTACTTCCTAACGTGTTGATTTCACGTCCAATTTCTTGCGTTATAAAGCCTAATTTTTTTCCTGATGCTAATGAATCTAACGTTTCAGTTAAGTAATCCAAATGATTTTTCAGGCGCATTTTTTCTTCTGAAACATCCATTTTCTCAATGTAAAAAATCAATTCTTGTTCAAAACGATTTTCATCAATTTTTTGTTGACTTATTTTTTCTAATCCTGCACGCATACGTTCACGTACGATATCAATTCGCTCGTTTTCGTATTTTGGAATTTCTAATAATAAACCGTCAATTGCTTGAATATTTTGCTCAAAATCTTTACGTAATTCTTCTCCTTCTTTCTTTCTGAAATTAGTTAAATGATCACACGCCTCATTAATTAATTGGTACAATAAAGTGACTTCATCGTCTGATAAATCTTCTTTACTATTACTATATATTTCAGGAATTCTAAATAAGTATTGAAACAAATCTGTTGTAGGTTCGCCAACTAACTCAGCAGTTTCTTTTATGTCTTGATAATAGGCTTGAGCAAGCGATTTATTGATGGTATAATTTTTCGATTCACCTGTGTTTTCTAGTGAGATATTCACTTCTACTTTACCTCTTTCGAGTTTATTCGCAACCAGTGTTCGAATTTCTAATTCTTTCTCCTTGTAGTTTGGAATTGTACGTAAACTTAAGTCTAAGCTTTTACTATTTAATGAGCGTATTTCTACGACAATTTTTTTTCCTTCAAAAGTTCCTGTAGCTTTTCCAAAGCCTGTCATTGACAATACCATATTCGCAATTTGTGCAAATGTACGGATTATTCATTTTAACAGTATTTATTCTGCTCTTTGTTCTTGGTTTTAAGTTTAGTTAGTATTTAAAATTTGGTTAGTGATTTATCGTTTCAAGTGCCCCGTAAAAATTACAGGACACTTTTGAAACGATATGCAGTGCTCATTCGTACATTTTCCTTATTCTGCAAAGATTGCAGTTGCAGGAGTTGTACTCAGCGCTTCTTTGATCTTAGCTTCCAACTCATCCATTAATTCTGGGTTGTCTTTGATCATATTTTTAACAGTGTCTCTACCTTGTCCAATACGTGTCTCACCGTATGAAAACCAAGAACCACTTTTCTTGATAATGTTTAATTCAACTCCAAGGTCAATGATTTCCCCAACTTTAGAAATACCTTCTCCATACATGATGTCGAATTCTGCTTTTCTAAATGGTGGAGCAACTTTATTTTTAACCACTTTTACTTTTACACGATTTCCAATTACATCTTCACCTTCTTTGATTTGGCTTGATTTACGGATATCAATTCGCATCGAAGCATAGAACTTTAATGCATTTCCTCCAGTTGTTGTTTCTGGGTTTCCAAACATTACTCCGATTTTATCACGTAATTGATTGATGAAAATACAACAACATTTTGCCTTGTTGATTGATCCCGTTAATTTACGAAGTGCTTTTGACATCAAACGTGCTTGTAAACCCATTTGTGAATCGCCCATTTCACCTTCAATTTCCGCTTTTGGTGTTAAGGCTGCAACAGAGTCAATTACAATTAAGTCGATTGCTCCTGAACGAATCAAGTTGTCTGCAATTTCCAATGCTTGTTCACCATTGTCTGGTTGTGAGATTAATAAGTTCTCAATGTCCACACCCAATTTTTGCGCATAAAACTGATCAAATGCATGCTCAGCATCAATAAACGCAGCAATTCCTCCTTGCTTTTGTACTTCTGCAATTGCATGAATTGCTAACGTTGTTTTTCCAGATGACTCTGGACCATAGATTTCTACGATTCTCCCTTTCGGAAAACCATTTACTCCTACAGCTAAATCTAATGTTAATGATCCCGTAGGAATTACCTCGATTTGTTCTACAGGCTCATCACCTAATTTCATTACGGTACCTTTACCAAATGTCTTATCCAATTTCTCCATAGTTAACTGGAGAGCTTTTAATTTTTCTGTGTTTAATTCTTTAACTGCCATATCGTTTGTTTTTATCGTTGATGCAAAATTACTACCAGTAGATCGTAAACTATTTACGTTCTACTTTTACCATTCAAAATTTATTATTTCTTCCCCGTGAATTTTCGTTTTTGGTTTATTGATGATTCCACGTACTATCCCTTTTTCGTCAATTAAAAAAGTCGTACGAATGATTCCATCATATACACGTCCCATAAATTTTTTCTCACCCCAGACTCCAAAAGCATCAATAACTTTTCTGTCTTCATCAACTATCAAATCAAAAGGTAAGGAAAATTTGGTAATAAATTGTTGGTGCTTTTTTTCGGAATCCATACTGACTCCTAAGATTTCAATTCCTGCTTTTTTGATTTCTGTGAAATTATCACGTAGTGAACATGCTTGAGCAGTGCATCCAGGTGTGTTGTCCTTTGGGTAAAAGTAAATTACAAGTTTTTTTCCCTTGTAATCACTCAAGGAAAAGGTCTTCCCATTTTGATTTGTCCCCGTAAAATTTGGGGCTGATTCTCCAATTTTCATTCGTTTGAGTTTTAAATTATAACTATTTTGTGCGAAATATTTAATCAAATTTAAAACACAAAACTTATTTATGCAACAAAATCTGTAAAAAAATGTTTAAAAAACTATCAAAAAATAATTAAACTATTGTAAACCAAAAGAATAGGGAAAGTATTTTTTTTCACCCGTCTCTATTTCTAGTATAAATTTCTCTTGGATCACTTCTTGTACACTTCTTTTATTGATTTTACATTCCAACCAAGAAATGATGTCCAAGTATAAAAAAGGACGTTTTTCATAGTCAGTTTGTGCCAATTTTGTCAATTTATTCAACAAAACTCTAAAACCACGTGTCAATGTTACATCATTTTCAAAAGGCAATAAACGAAGAAATGCCAAAATTTCTTTTTGAACTCCTTGTAAATTCCCCATCGAACTTAAAAAACGATAAACAGATTTGATTTGATACTCCAACAAATGACTATTCGGATCGCTTTCATAATGAGCTATTAGATTTAAAATTCGTGCAAAACACTGAATGTCTTCTCTTAATTTATTTTCTTTCGCTTGAATGACTTTCGTTAAATATTTGATCGCTATTTTATTATTCCCGCTACCGAAGTACAAACATCCTAGTTTATAATTTAAAACTACTGTTCGGTGAAGGTCTAAACGATTTCCTGATTTTTCAATAAACGCATCAATTTCATGTGACAGATTCGCACCATCAGTGAATTTTCCTTGTAAAAAGTACCAATTAATCTTCGTTGCAATTAAGTAAAACTGTTGCGTGGTACTCAAATTTTCATTTTCTCTAATGGCTTCTTTCGTAGCTTCAATTTGGTCGACAACTTTTTCTAAGCGTTTGAAATGGCGCAATTGAAACAAAGAATTTTGCAAGTGATACAAGCCTTTCAAGTACATTTCTAAGTGTTCTCTTTTAGCTTCTGGATATTCATGAAACAAGTTCACCCACGCGCGCGCGTACCTATAAGAAGAAACAAAGTTTTGAGTAATTGATGTGAAATATACATACGCATTGTATAAGTGTAAGCGTTGCTCAAAATTTAATTTTTCACTTGGATAGTGCGGCAAACGAGAATAGAAAAAATCATTTACAAATTGCGCCTCTTTTTCGTCTCGTACAACTCCAATTTTCAGGTATAAACTATATAATTGAATTGAAAGGTTTGAATAACTGATTTGTGAGCCAATTTCTTTGTTTAATTGATTACTTTCAACGGTCAAATTATTGGCAAATTCCTCCATTTTTATGGCTGGATGTTGTGCGAAAATAGTTTTTTCCACTTCAATAATTTCTAATTTCAGAATGGAAGATTGAATGCGATCCGCTGCAACTTTTGCTTTTTCTAGTAAACGCAAACTTTGTTGATACAATCCTTTTTGGTAACAGATCTGCGCAAAGTCGATGATTTCACGAATTTCTAAAACGGGAATACTTTGAACGTGTTGCAGACGTAAACTACTCAACAATTGTTTGTGGAGATGTGCTTTTAAATTTGAAACCTGACTTTTTTTGATTTCAGGAACGCGTTTCAAAAGCAAATCATCGGAGTAATTGTCTGTTTTTTCAATGAAATCAAACAGCAAAATGAATTTTAAATCTTCTGCGGAATTTGAATTTCGTGTTGAATACAATTTAAAATAGCGTTTTTCTGCCTTAGTTAAGGACGAAATGAGTTCAATTAGTTGTTCAGTATTACTTGTGGACATTGTAAAATTAGTTACTAAAAAATAGACTTAACTATCACAAAAACAGTTGAATAATAAATTAAAACACGCGTTTGATTAACGTAAAGTTACAATTAATTTAGTTTGTCTGACTTGAATTAATCACGCACCTTTGTTTCGCTTCATACAAGCAGTTTTAGATATAGTAAAGAATAGTTTTGCTCGTTGTAGCAAAGTTCTTTAACAAGAGTAGGGGTGCTCTTGTTTTTTCGATTAATAGCAAAAAAACCTTCTGTTTTCAGGAGGTTTTTTATTTCAACAAATCCTTAGTTCTAAAATTAGTTTTGAATCTTGATTTTCTTTTAAAGTTTTTTGAATTCAAGAAAATTATGAACCTTTTTCAAAAAAGCATATCTTTACAGAGTAAAACATAAAAATACGCCTTATTGATTTACAATTGATTAAGAATACAAAAAACGAATTATGAAAATTTTACTAACCTTTATTGCCTCAATTTTTGCAACAGTTATTTCTTTTGCACAAACGTTTACTTATAATGGAATAAATTACAACATTACTGGAACAACTGTAGAGGTGGGAACGAATCCATCTGCTTCAGGTACTGTTGTTATTCCAGATACAGTTAATTATTTAGGTGCAACTTATTCTGTCACAAGTATTGGAAATAGTGCTTTCTTTTATTGTACTGCTTTAACTTCAATCACCCTTCCTAATTCTGTAACAATTATTGGAGATAATGCTTTTAAATCTTGTCTTTTAACCTCAATAGTTATTCCAAATTCAGTAACAATTATTGGAAATGAAGCGTTTAGATATTGTTCTGCATTAACTTCAATAGATATATCAAATTCTTTAACAAGTATTGGAAATTATACGTTCGATAATTGTACAGCTTTAACTTCAATAGTTATTCCAAATTCTGTTACAAGTATTGGAAATTATGCGTTTAATTTTTGTACTGCTTTAACTTCAATAGTTATTCCAAATTCTGTTACAAGTATTGGAGATTATGCGTTTAATGCTTGTTTTGCTTTAAATTCATTAGTTATTTCAAATTCTTTAACAAATATTGGAAACAATACGTTTAGTTATTGCTATGCTTTAACTTCAATAATCATCCCAAATTCAGTAATGAGTATTGGAATGTTTGCATTTTCTTATTGTACTTCTTTAACTTCGGTCATAATACCTAATTCTGTAACAAGTATTGGATATTCTGCGTTTGAAAATTGTACGGCTTTAACATCAATCACTCTTCCAAATTCAGTAACAAGCATTGGAGCTTCTGCTTTTCGAGTATGTAATGCTTTAACTTCAATTTTTCTTCCAAATTCGGTAACAAGTATTGGAGCTTCTGCATTTCAAGCATGTACTTCTTTAACTTCAATAATAATTCCTAATTCTGTTACAATTATTGAAAACTCTGTGTTTAGAGATTGTGCTTTAACTTCTTTCACCATTCCTAATTCTGTTATAAATATTGGAAATGATGCGTTCTTTAATTGCACTGCTTTAACATCAATAACAATTCCAAATTCAGTTACAAGTATTGGAAATTCTGCGTTTTATAATTGCACTTCTTTAACATCATTAGTTTTTCCAAATTCTTTAACAAGTATTGGAGATTATGCTTTTCAAGAATGTACCGCTTTAAGTATAGTGGTAATTGATAATTCTTTACCATTAAGCATTAACAGCACTATTTTTGCAGGTTTAAATGTTAGCAATGTGGGTTTATGTATACCAGTTGGTTCTGTATCGGCTTATCAGACAGCACCTATATGGCAAGATTTTAATCCTATTACAGAGAATGTTACAATTGTCCCTGCTTTTGACCCTATTCCAGCCTATTGTAGTGGAGCAACTATTCCTGCTTTGCCCACTACAAGTACCAATGGCGTTTCAGGAACTTGGAGCCCAGCAATAAATCCTTATGCTACTACTACATATACATTTACCCCAACAAGTGGATGCGCTACAGCTTTTTTGACTATTACAATTTTACCTAATTATACAACCGCAAGTCTCACAAATACAGGTCTTGCTACTACCTCAACTTGTCAAGGAACACTTGAAGCAACAATGATTGGTGGTACAGCTCCTTACAGTTATATATTCAATTCAAATCCACCACAAGATTCTTCTATCCTAAACAACGCATGTGCTGGCTTCAATTTTGTAACAATTACAGATGCTGTTGGTTGTAGTGCTGATGCATCTTATTTCTTACCGTATGATTCAACTTCACAACCACTTACAGCCTATGTTTTGGTTTCCGCGGCAAGTGTAACCGGAGTTTGTGACGGTGAAGCAGAAGTTTTTGTAACGAGTGGAACAGCACCCTATACTTTTGTGCATTCTACTGGTGGGACAAGCTCGTTAGCTTCTGGGCTCTGTGAAGGTGTATATTCTGTTACCGTAACTGACGCACTTGGTTCTACAATTAATTTACCATACATGGTTGCTACTGATACAAATACCTTGTTTATCTATCAAGTTGATACGTCAAATGCATATAACACAACACCAGTAGGAGCGATTGAAAACTGTAATATAGATTATTCTGCGATTGATTCCGTTACAGTTGCTTCTGTAACTTCCTTTGCTGTAGATTCTGTAACGGTAACATGGAATGTATACAGTGGTGGTGGAGTTTTAGAGGTTATTCCTGTAAACTATTACATTGGTTTTGGTCTTGGGTATTACAACTTCATTTTGGATGTTTATTGTCCTACTAAATCGAATGGTAAGTTTTTAAAAGTAACCGCAAAAGTGAATGTATCCTCACTTGTTACTATTGATGAAGAGGTGAATTTCATTACTGGGGTTTATCCCAATCCATTTACGGGGAATTTGACTATTTCACTGTCGAAAGAAAATCAATATACATTGTCAATGTATGACATTAGTGGAAGAGTATTGTTCTCGAAAAAGTATGAAAACACAAATTTAATTGTACTTTCAGATCTCGATTATTTGGCTAAGGGCGAATACTTATTACACGTTCAAAGCACAGAAGGTGTTATTGTTATAAAGGTTGTAAAGTAGAAAGAATTAATTTCACTTAATATAACAAACAAAAAAGTCTACATTTTGATGTGGACTTTTTAATTGTCTTGGGTTCATAAATTATTTCAATAAATCCTCCAAACCTCCTTTCAATTCAGGAAAAGTAAACTTCATTCCAGCAGCTTTTATTTTCGAATTGTCTGCTTTCAATCCGTCTAATACAACTGTCGACATTTTTCCCAGAACTAATTTGAGGGCGAAAGCGGGAACTTTCGGCAACCAAATACTTTTGTTTAGGACTTTTGCAATTGTACGTGTTAACTCTTCATTGGTCGTATTTCCAGCATTTGCATTGTAGGCTCCATTCCATTTTTGCTGCATCGCTACATCAAATAAATTGACCAAATCTGCCAAATGAATCCATGGAACGCCTTGTTTACCGTTTCCTAAAATGGCTCCAAATCCCATTTTAACCGGTTTTGAAATTGGAAGTAAGGCTCCACCTTCATTGGAAAGAACAACACTGATTCTAATTTTAGCGACTGGACAAACAGATGAAAATAAATCTGCTGCTTGTTCCCATTTTAAAGTGATGTCGGATAAAATATCTTTTCCAATTGGGTCACTTTCAACAAACAGCTTTTCAGGTTGATCAAATCCATAACAAATAATACCTGAAGCTGAAATATATTGCTTTAAACTGCTAAGATTCTTTGCTTTCTCAAATAAGAATTCTGTCGAATCAATGCGTGAAGAATAGAGTTCATCTATGCGACTTTTCGTCCAACGTTTATCTGCAATTCCAGCTCCAGCGAGGTTCACAATTACGCTCACATTCTCTAATGCTAAGGGATCAATTTCTTTTTTTTCAATCGAGTAATGGAAAATGTTTTTTTCTAAATCAGTTTTACCACGACTTAAAATTCGAACGTCATGTCCTGCACTTTTCCATTTAGCGGTCAATTTTTTTCCAATTAAACCTGTTCCACCTGCAATTAAGATTGTTTCCATACCATGAAGTTGTCTAGAAAAAACGAATAAGTTGTCAATTAGTTTATACTTAACGCTTATTTAACGTCAATTATAAATGAAAGAAGTTTCTTTTGATTTTGTTACTTTTACAAAACTTTACATTTAAAGAGAAAATAAAGGTCTTATGATACGTATAACGAAGCAAATTTTAGCACTGGTTGGATTGGTTTATTTAACTGCTTGTTCAAGTTCAACGGAGAATTTAAATGAGAATAAAGTCGAGAAAAAAGGAAATGTAGTGGTTTCATTTAACAATGAAAAAGACATGGACAAGCGTATGGTTGAAATTGATACTATCGTTTCAAAAACTGATACACAAGCAAATTCTCTAAATTTTACAGGTTCAAATGGGGAAACAATTGAAGTAATTGGACATTTAGATCCTAAAAATGAAATTCTGAAATTAGAAGAACAATTTTCGAATGGAAATGCAAAAGATTATGGAACACGCTTTTTTTATTTCAATGATGGTAAGGTTTTCGCAACTTTGGAACAAATAAATGAGCCTGTTGGAGATCTATATACCTATATTGAACGTATATCATATTATGATAAAAAAGGAAAGGTGATTAAAACCAAAGAACGAAGAGGAGAATATGATGGAATCGAAAACAAAGCATTCACACCAGTTGAATTGCATTCTATTTCAACAGAACGCGCTTTTCGTTGTTTAAATAACAAAAAAGAATTCGAAACAACTTTCCAAGGTTTTGTTGACCAAGGTCCATACACGTATTTAGTTGTTGGTGGAAAAGGGAAAGATGGTTATACTTCTGCATTGCGTTTGGATTTCAAAGACAATGCAATTGCAATTTTACTTTCAAATCCTGAAGGATATTTAGGAGAACCAATGAAAGTAAATTTCCAAGTGATGAATGACCACGATTTTGAATTTCAAATGTATGCAGGTGGAAAATTAACCCGACTTGAATAAATATTTTTAAAATGGCTCAAATTCACGACGAAGTAAAACAGTATTACGGACAAGAACTAACTCAAACAAGCGACTTAAAAACAAACGCTTGTTGCACATTAACACCTCCTCCACGCTATATTCGTGAGGCTTTGAAAAAAGTACACGATGAAGTGCATGCAAAATATTATGGTTGTGGATTAACCATCCCTTCGAAACTTGAAGGTTTACGTATTCTGGATTTAGGTTCAGGATCTGGAAGAGATTGTTACATCGCAGCACAATTAGTTGGTGAAAACGGCTTTGTTGTTGGTGTCGACATGACAGATGAACAATTGGAAGTTGCGAATAAACACATCGATTATCACAGAGAACAATTTGGCTACAAAAAATCAAATGTTCAATTCATAAAAGGAAACATTGAAGAGTTGGATCAATTAAATCTTGAACCGGAAAGTTTTGATTTAATCATTTCAAATTGTGTCATCAACTTAGCAAAAGACAAGCAAAAAGTGCTGAACGATGCGTTTAAATTATTGAAGAAAGGTGGAGAAATGTATTTTTCTGATGTGTATTCTGATCGTCGTTTTCCTATAGAATTGCAACAAAATAAAGTGCTATGGGGGGAATGTATCTCAGGAGCTTTGTATTGGAATGACTTCTTGAATTTTGCTAAAAAAGCGGGTTTTACAGATCCACGAGTAGTTGAAGATAAACCTATTTCTGTCGATAACGAAGAATTAGAAGAGGTGTTGGGGGATATCAAAGTATACTCGGTGACCTATCGTTTGTTTAAGTTGGACGGTCTTGAATCTGACTGTGAAGATTACGGTCAGGCTGTAAAATACAAAGGAACAATTGATGGCGCAAAAATGTCATTTGACTTAGATGATCATCATAACTTCCCGAAAGGAAAACTAATGACAGTTTGTGGAAATACCTATAAAATGTTGAATGAAACGCGTTTTGCTTCAGATTTTGAATTTTACGGAGATTGGTCAACACATTATGGTATCTTTGAAGGATGTGGTGGGAAAATGCCTTTCTCTCCAATCACTGGAAACACTGAATTTTCCTGTTGTTAGTATGTAATTTAAAATATGAACGAAGCAAATTCTTTTTTACACGCAGTTGCACGAGATATTCGTGAAAAGAAATTTGCTTTAGATCAATTAATTGTCATCGTTCCTTCAGAAAGAATGGTGACTTATTTTCAGAAAGCGTTATTCGAAGTGGAAGGAAAACCAATCCTTTCTCCAAAAATTTATACAATTGATGTTTGGTTGAAAAAATTGGTGAATAAACCTGTTTTGGATCGCGTTCCATTGTTGTTGGAATTGTATAAAATTTATCAAGCAAATCCAGTAGAATTCGAAACGGCAACTTTTGAAAATTTCCTCAAATGGGGACAATTACTCATCAGTGACTTTGAGGAAATTGACCGTTATTTGGTTCAGCCGTCATTTTTGTTCAGAAATCTTCGTGAAATCCGTGAAATAGAATCCTGGTCGTTTGATACAACTGAGGAATTATCGGAAGGACAGAAACGCTTTTTAGCTTTCTGGGAAAAATTAGGACCTTACTATCAAGAGTTAAAATCGCGCTTACAAGAACAAAAAGCGACAACAAAAGGAGGGATTTATCGAACAGTTGCTGAAAACATTGACTTGGTTTTCGAAAATGATAAAAAAGCTCACTTTGTCTTTGCTGGTTTCAATGCATTATCTGAAGCAGAGTTATCGATTTTCAAGCAATTATACATTCTTGGAAGAGCGAATATTTATGTCGATTCGGATGAGTTTTACCTAAAAGACAAACAACACGAAGCGGGCTATTTCCAACGCATTTTATTGGATTACTTGCAAGTTAAAGAACTTCCATTTGTAACGAATACATTACAAAACAAGGAGTTGAAAATGGACGTTGTGATTTGTGGACAAATTACAGCTCAAGCAGGTGCAATTGGCGCGAAATTAGCCGAGTTATCTTTGGCTCAATTATCGGAAACACTTATTCTCCTTGCTGATGAATCACTTCTCGGAACCTTACTTCAACATTTACCAAAGTCAATTCAACAAGCGAATATAACTTTAGGTTTACCTTTAAAAAACACCGTTCTTACTCCTTGGATTGAATTAGTTTTCCGCATTCAAGAATCGTATGAACGCAGAAAAACAGCCAATTTATATTACAAAGATTTCTTGCATTTCATTCATCATCCCTTTGTTTTAGAGTTAATCAACGAACAGGAAAAAGAAGAATTACGACAAATTGAAAATCGCATTATCAAGGAGAATTGGCATTTTATTTTCTTGAAAGATTTAAAAATTAGTGAGGGAAATCTGAAGAATTTATTGAATTGTATCACTGAACCGTGGAACAATGAACCAGTAAAAATCATTACTCAAATTGAGCTAATGGTTCAATTAATTGATGCAAATATCTCAGAGAAAGCGGAGGTTGAACAAGCAGTTTTACGTTCATTTTACAAAGCAATTCAACCATTCAAAGCATTGATTGAAAAAGGCTTACCTCCAATTTCATTGACTTCGTTTAAATCTTTGTTTCAACAACAATGGTCGAGTGCTACGGTTGCTTATTTCGGAAATCCCATCAATGGTTTACAAATCATGGGACTTCTAGAAACACGTGGATTGGATTTTAAACACATTTTCGTATTAGGCTTGAATGAAGGGATAATGCCTCCAACAAATCCGATTCAATCTTTTATTCCGATGGATTTGCGAAAATATTATGGTTTACCAACTCCACGAGACAAACAAGGACTTTTTGCACATCATATTTACCGTTTGTTACACAAAGCAGAAACGGTTTTCATTACTTATTGTTCTTCCGAATCTGGAATGGGCAAGGAACCAAGTCGTTTTATTCAACAGTTTAAATTGGAATTGGCAGTTCAAAATCCAAATTTCAAGTATACAGAATATGTTTACGAACTGGACAAAACTGAAAATGTAAGTCCGATTGTGGTTCCAAAAAACGAAGCAATTTTTAAGCGAATTGACGAATTATTGAAAGAAGGTTTAACCTATTCAAAACTAAACACCTATTTGGAATGTCCTTTGAATTTTTATTACAGATATGTCTTGAAAATTGGGGAAGAAGATCGTTTTGAAGGCGAAATGGAAAGTGGAACTTTGGGTACGATTTTACATCATGTGCTTGAAAACATTTACAAAGAGCAACAAATTGAAGATCCAAATAAGTCACAGACTGAGAGAAAGCCATATCAAATTACGTCTGATTTTATAAAAGACGCGAAGAAAAAAATTCCACTTTTAGTAGCAAAAGCATTTGAGGAAATTTATTCGAAAGATCAACTGCTGATTCAAACAGGAACGAATCACGTGAATTTCAAAATGGCGGAAGATATTATTTCCAGAGTTTTGTCGCGTGAGTTAGCGATTTTAAATGAAGATCCAGATTCAGCAATGTATATTGTTGGTTTAGAAAAGGAACTGGAACATGAAACTGAATTTCAAATTCAAGGTGCGAAAAAAGAAGTGCGAATTCATGGAATTTTGGATCGAATCGATTTATTCAACGGACAATTACGTGTTTTGGATTACAAATTAGGAAAAGTAGAATCATCTCATGTTTCGGTAAAAGACGATGTGCTTTCGAAAAAATTGAGTAAAATCAATCAAAACGCAAGTTCGGATAAATATCACGGTTTACAGTTGTTGGTTTATTCGTATTTGATCAAAAAAGCATGGAATAGAGATTTAGATAAAACGGGTATTTTCTCCATGAGATCAATTAGTGAATCGCCTTTTTATTTAGAGAATAAAACAGAGAGGAATGCAATTGAAATTGTGGAAGAATTTATTCAAGCAATTTTAGATTCGATCTACAATGAGAACATTCCATTCAAACATAATACAGAAGCACACTATTGTCAATTTTGTGGATTAACAAAAGAAAAATCATGGTAAAAAATACGTTTATTGTTACTGCTGGTGGAATTGGAAAACGAATGGGGGCTGATATTCCGAAACAATTTATTGAAATTTGCGGGAAACCTATAATAATTCATACGATTGAACGCTTGTTAACTTACGATATTGAAGCTCAACTGATTGTTACTTTACCCATTTCACATGTTGATTTTTTCAAAGATTTATTGATTCAATTTTTACCCAATCAATCCGTAACTTTAGTTGTTGGTGGAGAAGAACGCTTTCACTCAATTAAAAATGCGTTAGAAGAAGCTAAAGGTGAATTCATTTGGATTCATGATGCTGTTCGTCCATTTGTTTCATTAAAAGTATTGAATTCACTTGGTGAAGTAGTACAATCAAAGAAAGCAGTTATTCCTGTTATAGAAGTAAAAGAGTCTTTAAGACAAGTTTTAAAGCATGAATCGAAAGCTGTTAAGCGATCTGAATTCCGAATTGTACAAACACCTCAAGTTTTTGAAAGAAATCTAATTGAGAAGGCTTATCTCCAGGAATATTCAAATGAATTTACGGATGATGCCTCAGTGGTGGAGTCAGACGATGTAGAAATTTATTTGGTTGAAGGAAATGAGGAGAATATAAAACTAACAAATCCGCTAGATTTGAAACTAGCGGATTTGCTGATATAATTTTAATATAAAAATCGAAAAGACTTATTTAGCTGCTTTCACTGGTTTTCCTAAACGATTTAAAAAGGCCAAGTGATTGATAATTGCTCCACCAAATGTTCTGTGGTAATGGTATGGAACATTGTATTCTTTCGCAGTTTTACGAACAATTTTAGAGATTTTTCTATAATGTACGTGTGAGATATCTGGGAACAAATGGTGCTCAATTTGGTGATTCAATCCACCTAAATACCAAGTAAACAATGGATTCCAATTTGAGAAATTAGCAGTAGTCATCATTTGGTGTTTCGCCCAAGATGTTTCTTCGTTTAATTCTTTGAAGTTTACTTCATTGATAAATTCAGTATCAGAAACAACATGTGCACTTTGGAATACAAATGCCAACACGATTCCACAAACAAAATGAATTGTCAATAAACCAATTACGATTTGCCACCAGCTTTGATCTAAAATGATCAATGGTAAAACTAAAACATAAGAGTAATAGATAACTTTTGAGATTAAAATTTGTCTCAAAGCTTGACCTAAGGTTTTATTTTGAGATTTTAAAAGTCCACGTTTGTTGTAATCTAAAATTTGTTTGATGTCTTTATTTGTCATCCAAGACACAGTCATTAACCCATAGAAAAACCAAGCATATAAAACTTGAAAACGGTGAATTTTTTTCAATGGAGCATTTGGCGAGAAACGCAATACTCCTGGAGGCGCGATGTCTTCATCCATGTCATGAACATTTGTAAATGAATGGTGTAAAACATTGTGTTGAATTTTCCAATTTGTGTGATATCCACCTAACATTTCCAGTGAGTAAGACATTAATTTATTTATGCGCTCATTTTTAGAAAATGTACCATGATTTGCATCGTGCATAATAGCTAAACCAATTCCTGCCATTCCAAGACCCATAACAACGGTCATTAACCACATCCATCCAGTTGATTGAATGACACCAGTTAACATTAAGATGTATGGGATAAAATAAATGGATAATAAAATCGGTACTTTCAAAAGAATTCTCCAACTTCCGTAGCGAGATAATTGTTTTGTTTTTAAATAATTGTTGACGTTTTCAGTTAATTTCTTCGTGAAAGCATCGTTTCTTGTTAATCGTAATCCTTGCATAATTTGCGTAGAAACCAAAGTTTCATGTTGCAAAATTACGAAATAGTTATCAGATTGATTGTTAAAAAAAGCTTTTAAATTGAAAACCTACAGTTATTTCATCAGAATTTCATCTGCAATTTTCGCTATTTTATCAGACAATTGGTCCGTTGGTAAGTCATTATCGTCCGTTCCAAAAGGATCTTCAATTTCTTCAGCCAAGACTTCAATACTTACAAATACATAGAAAATAAATGTTGCTATTAAAGCTGAAAAATAGCCAAACTGTACAACAAATGCCAAAGGTAAAGTCAACACGTACAGGAAAATAAATTTCTTAAAAAACAACGAATATGAATATGGAATTGGAGTGTTTTTAATACGTTCACATGCACCAACAGTGTCCAAAAAGCCATTCAAATTTTTATCTAGTCGCAAAAAAGCTTCTTCAGATATTTGTCCAGTTTTAACTAAGTCTGTAATACGTTTATATATTAATTCTACAATCCCAGAAGGAACGTGATCTAAGCCCTCCAAAAACACCTTTTCTTCTTCGGTTAAATTTAAAAGTGAGTAGTCTGTTCCTTTGCGAAGATGTTCCTTAATACAATAAACGTAGTTTTTAATATGACGACTGAAAAATTTATTTTCTTCAATAGGTAAATCCATTGCAGCAATTTTAACTGCAAAATTTCTACTATCATTGACCAATTCCCCCCATTTTCTGCGCCCTTCCCACCAACGATCATAGGCTGTATTTGTTCTAAAAACTAACAACAAGGAAATCACAAAACCTAAAATTTGATATACAGAAAAGAGCTTCTCTAAAACTTTGTCCTGTGGAAAAAAATGAATTTCTAAATAAGCTACACCTAAAGTAAATAGAAAGATCATAATCAACTCTTTCCATAAAATAGAAATTGTATCTCCTTTTGTGAAATGGAAAATGAGCTTTACCCAACTTTTAGGATTGTAATCGATCATAATTTTAAAATTGAACGCTAAAATAATGACTTCTCATGAAATTTTTAACGGAATTCTTCGTTTCTCATTCACAAAGCGTAAATTCGCGGCGTTAATTGAAGTTAGAATTCAGAACACACTTACATGGAAAACAGTACTATTGATTCGGTCAAAAAAGTTGATCAAGAAAGATTAAACCTCTTCGTATTCTTATGGGGAAAACGTAAAATTATTATCATCGTTTGTGCAATTGCATTAGTAGTATCTACTGTTATTGCATTTTTAATGACTCCTTTGTTTCGTTCTACTGCAATTGTTTTCCCAGCTGCAACAAGTACAGTATCGTTCTCTGAACAAAGAAATGCAAAAGCATCATCTATGGACTTTGGTGAAGAAGAACAAGCAGAACAATTAATTCAAATTCTACAATCGTCTAAAGTTCGAGATATCGTTGTGAATCGATTTGACTTAATGAAACATTATGAAATTGAAGCAAATGATCCTGAACGTCACCACAAGTTAGTTAAAGAATACAATTCACATATTTTATTTGTCCGTACACGTTACGGTTCAATTCAAATTGACGTGTTAGACAGAGATCCTCAAATTGCTTGTGATATTGCGAATAAAATTGTTGATTTGATTGATACGGTAAAAAATGAAATGGTTTCTGAACGTACGATGCCTGCTTACGAAATCAATAAACGTAAAAAAGAACAGTTAGACTTGGAGATCATTCAAACATTGCAGAAATTAGATTCTCTTGCAGCTTTGGGTGTTGTTCCGAATGATAGCCGCGCAAATTTATACCAAGCTTTTGTTGATGCAAGTTCAGGGGCTGACAAAGCGGAATTGAAGGAAAAAATTGAAGTCAATAAAAAATTCGGATCTGTATTTGATGCCTTGGAATACCAACGAAATGAGAAAATCATTAAACGTGAAGATTTTAAAGTTTCCTACGAACAAGCTGAATCAGATGCGTTTACACAATTTAATCACAAATTCGTTGTTGAAAAAGCAGTTCCTGCGGATAAAAAAGACAAACCAAAACGCTTAATCATCATGATTATGGCAACTTTCTCAGCGTTTATTTTTGTGGTTTTTGCTTTGTTGGTTAGAGAAAAAATTAATGAGCTAAAAAATAAGAAATAAACGTGCAGTTATTTCGAGATTATCGTTTTCTTTTTCTTTTCAGTGCGTTATTCGTAGCGTTACTGGGCTATTTTATTTGGAACGATAATTTTATCGGATACGTTCTTCCACTTGGTTTAATTGGAGTTTATTGTGTGTTGTTTGAAACAAAATTCACTTTTTTTGTCATCATTGCAGCTACTCCATTATCTATTAATATTGAAGAATTTACAGACAGCTTTGGTTTATTTATTCCAACAGAACCGCTGTGTGCTGGCTTAATGCTTTTATTACTTTTTCAATCGTTAAAACACAAAGTTTTCCCTGATTATTTGAAGAATTCAGCCATTTTTTGGACTGTTTTCGTTTATTTATCGTGGATGGTTTTAAGTGCAATTATGAGTGAACAACCACTCGTCTCTGTCAAATTTATTATCGCTAAATTATGGTTCATTGTTCCCATCTTATTCTTTGGAACTCAAATTTTTGAATCGAGAAAAGCAATTCGTTTATTCTATTGGCTGTTTATTTCTTCCATGGTAATTGCAATTACTTATACTGTTGTTTCACACGCAGCATTTCGTTTTGCAGAAAAAGAAGGACATTGGGTCATGTGGCCGTTTTTTAAAGACCACACTATTTATGGGGCAATCGTTGCTTTGGTATTGCCATTGTCAATTTCCTTTCTGTTTTCGAAAAAACACGGTCCACTGGTACAATTTGTTTTCATTGGTTTTTCAATAATTATCTTAATAGGCTTGTATTTTAGTTACACACGTGCCGCATGGTTGAGTATAGTTTTAGGGGTTGGAATTTGGCTTCTGATTCGGTTTAAAGTAAAATTCACTTGGGTAGCTTTAGTTGCTGTTTTGGGTTTAGGATATGTTTGGTTTTCTTGGGATTCCATTCAACAAGACTTAGCGCGAAATAAATCGGAACATACAACGGAAGATTTTGGGGCGAAATTTGAAAGTGCGGCAAATGTTACAACAGATGCTTCCAATTTAGAGCGTTTAAATCGCTGGTCATGTGCTTTAGAAATGTTCAACGAAAGACCAATCATGGGTTATGGACCTGGAGTTTATGCAATGGAATATGCGCGTTTTCAAGATCCAGAAAACCTAACTATTATTTCAACCAATTTTGGAGATGGTGGAAATGCTCATAGTGAATATTTAGGTCCTCTTGCTGAAACAGGTTTTATAGGAATGTTGACTGTTTTTGGATTTGTTATTGCGATTTTCTATCAAGGAATCACCTTGTATAATCGTTGGCCATCTGAAGACAAAGAAATGAAAACCTTGATAATGGGAATGATAATCGCTTTGTCTACTTACTTTATTCATGGATTTTTGAATAATTATTTGGATACGGATAAAGCTGCAGTTCCAATTTGGAGTATGTGTGCAATGTTTATTGCCTTGTCTAATCAACTGAAGACAAAAACTTTTGATAATTAAAATTGTTTGAATAGCATGTTTACAGGAATTATTGAAAAATTAGGAGAAATCACAAAAATTGAAAAAGAGAATACAAATGTTCACTTTACTGTTAAGTCTCCATTTACAAATGAATTAAAAATCGATCAAAGTGTTGCTCACAATGGCTGTTGTTTAACGGTTGTTGAAATTAATGGCGATGAATATGTTGTTACAGCAATTGAAGAAAGTTTAAATAAAACTAATTTGTCGACGTGGAATGTTGGAACGAAAGTTAATTTGGAACGATGCGTGCTATTGGGCGCACGTTTGGATGGGCACATCGTTCAAGGACATGTGGACACACGCGGTACATGTGTGAACGTTGAGAATTTAGATGGAAGTTGGAAATATACTTTTTCGTATGATTTCGATCAACCAACAGTTCAAAAAGGGTCGATTACAATAAATGGTGTGAGTTTAACTGTTGTTGATTCAGAAAAAGGAATGTTCTCAGTTTGTATTATTCCATACACATACGAACACACAAATTTTCACACATTTGAGAAGGGTACAATTGTGAATTTAGAGTTTGATATTATTGGAAAATATGTTGCTCGATTAATGGAGGGCAAATAAATCGATTTAGCATTATGCTATTGTTAAATCTCCTCATTTTGAGGGGATTTTTTTATTTTTTCACCTCTAACTTTCCTACTTTTGTACCACAAATTTATTCTATGAAAAAAATAATATTTTGCCTAACGCTTTTGTTTGCAATCTCAACAAATGCACAGATTTTTGATCAGTTCAATTATTCAGGAGCATTAAATGCAAATGGTTGGTCAACACACAGTGGTGCAACACCTGGACAGATTGTTACCAATCCAACTTCATTAACTTATCCAAGTTTACCAACAAGTCTTGGTCAAAAAACTTCGATTATTGCTGGAAACACAGAAGATATTAATAAAGCTGTTGCAGGATTAACAACTGTTGCTTATTATTCCTTGTTGGTTAATTTACCTAACACAACAGGTTTACCTTTAAATACAGCTGCTAATGGCGACCACTTTTTTGGTTTTGCAACCACAGCTGGTACAACTGGTGTTGGAACATTTTTCGCTCAAATTCGAATCCGTCAAGGAAGTGTAGCGGGAACTTATCAATTGGGGATTTTGAACCAAGGTGCTGCTGCAACTGCTGCTACGTTTAGTGGTGATTTGAATATAAATCAAACATACATGATTGTGGTAAAAATGGACCGTACAACAAGTCCAACAACTGCAAACATGTGGGTCAATCCTACTTTAGGATTAGCGGTAGAACCAAGTCCAACAGTAACATCAACAACTGGTACGGCTGCTGTTGCTACTTTTGGTTCAATTTATATTCGTCAAGGAGGAACTGCTGCTACAGGAACAGGAAATGTTCAATTAGATGAGATTCGTGTTGGAACTACATGGGCTGGGGTTACACCAAATGCGTGTGCAACTTCATCTTCATTATCTGTAACGAATTGTGGACCTTACACATGGTTCGGAAATACATATACTACTTCTGGTAACTACCAACACGTTTTACCAAATGCAAATTCGGTTGGTTGTGATTCTACAATAAATTTAGCTTTAACAATTAACAACCCAGCATCAACTACTTTGAACCAAACGGCTTGTACTTCGTACACATTTGGAACACAAACATTGACTGCTTCGGGAACGTATGTAGATTCATTGACAACGGTAAATGGGTGTGACTCAATCGTAACTTTAAATTTAACGATTGTTACTTCAATAACTTATTACGAAGATTTTGACAATGATGGATTTGGTGATCCTGCAAGTGATTCAATTTCTTGTGCAGTTCCAGTTGGTTACGTAACAAATTCAAACGACTGTGACGATACAGACTCGTTAATTACAGTTGCACAGACATATTACTCTGATGCGGATGGGGATGGATACGGAAGTCCAGTAGGAACAACAACTGTTTCATGTACTTTACCTGTAGGTTTTGCACCGAACAATACAGATTGTAATGACTCAAACCCTGCAATGAATCCAGGTGCAACAGAAATTCCATTAAACGGAATTGATGAAGATTGTTCTGGAGCTGACTCGGTAATAGTTTATCCGATTTTAGCTCAGTATCAATTTACTGGAAACGCATGTGCAACTCCATTTTTAGCTGTAACAACTCAACCTTCTAATGCAACATTTAGTAATTATTCAGCAACGTCAGGTTTAACGTGTGCAGCAGGAACAGATTATATCAATTATTCAAATTGGAATACTTCAGGTTCAATTGATTTAACGCAATATTATTCGTTTTCAGTAACGCCAAATACGTGTGTAGAAATAGATGCACATCAATTAAAATGGCAACATAGAATTAGTGCAAGTGGTGTAGCACCAACAATTATTGTAAGAAGTAGTGTTGACAATTTTACAACAAATCTATACACTACAACTTTTTCTGTTACAGCTGTTTATGTGGATGAATCTTTTTATCTTCCAGCTTCACATTTAAATATTACTACAGATGTTGAGTTCCGTTTCTATGTAATCAATATGGGTTCTGCTGGTGCAACATACCGTCATGAAAATGTATCACTACATGGATATTTAAATACTTTACCTACGTTAAATTACTTCGCTGACAATGATGGCGATGGTTTTGGTGATGCTACAGATGTATTGACAGATTGTATTCAACCAGTTGGATATGTATTAGATAATACAGATTGTAATGACAACGATGCAACTGAATTCCCTGGAGCAGTTTGGTACCAAGATATTGATACAGATGGATTGGGTTCTTCTGTTCAATTGGTACAATGTACACAACCTGTAGGTTATGTTTCAACAACAGGCGATTGTAATGATAACAATAGTGCAATTACTGGTCCTACAACTTATTATGCTGACACTGATACAGATGGATTTGGAGATGCAACAGATTCAACAGTTTCATGTACTCCAGTTGCAGGTTATGTAGCAAACAATACAGATTGTGATGATAACAATGCATCAATTGGTGCGCCATCGACAAGTTTCTTCTTAGATTTAGATAACGATGGATTTGGAGATGCATCAAACTCAGTTATTGCTTGTACAGCTCCTGTTGGATATGTAACTGACAATACAGATTGTAACGATACCCAAGCAACTGTTTATCCAGGTGCACCTGAACTTTGTGATGGTTTGGACAATGACTGTGATGCTGCTTTTGATGAAGGTTTACCTTTGTTTACGTATTACAATGACTTAGATGGTGATGGTTTAGGAGATCCAGCATTAGCAATTCAAGATTGTTCGGTTCCTTCAAATGGTGTTTTGAACAGTGATGATTGTGACGATACTGATCCAACTTTAAATGCAGGAGCAACGGAATTCTTCTTGGATTCAGATAACGATGGCTTTGGAGATGCAAACAACTCAATCTTTGATTGTGGAACGGTTTCTCCACTTCCAAATTATGTTTCTAATTCAACAGATTGTAACGATACGATTGCAGCAATTAATCCAAATGCTACAGATGTTTTTGGTGATGGAATCGATCAAAATTGTGATGGAGTAGATGGAAACTTAGGTTTAGCTCAAAATGCTATTCAAGTTGGAGTTTATCCGAATCCGGGAACAGATTTCGTTCGCATTGAATCTTCAGATTTACAATCAATCGAAGTACGTTCAACTGAAGGAAGTTTGGTTTATTCGAACAGCTCTTTCAATGGAGAAAATACTACAGAAATTCAAACAACAACATTTGCTCCAGGGATTTACTTCATTCAAGTAAAATCACCACAAGGAATGAACACTGTTCGTTGGATTAAAAAATAAAATCAATTCATAATTAAGGTAAAGGTTCACAGAAATGTGGACCTTTTTTATGTATATACATTTTAAAAATGGAGTAAAAAAGTAAGATAAATTGAAAGCTAAATTTTAGGTTTATGATTAGTATTTGAAAATTGAATATAAAAAAGAAAAGAGCTGAACGGGTGTCCAACTCTTTTCTAAATCAACCTAACCTAACC
>JBKDZA010000333.1:0-3061 GCA_046308455.1 Fluviicola sp. | reverse complement strand
GTAATAGCGAAAATTACAATGCTTTCAATTGTCTTTTCTGAATGTACAGTGAAACTAGTTTCAAACGGATTGGGGTAAATTTCAAAGTCCACTAAAGTATTTTCATTTACAGATAATCCGGAACAAGTGTGATTGTAAGAATTAAGTTGTGAGCTCACATTATTTTGGCGATCAGTAATAAACGAAGTTAAACCTTTGTAAGAACCAAATCCTCCCACTACGTCTGAATCCAAATTTGTGTCAAAATCTGAAATACTGAAGAATTTATTGTTGTCAGTTAGCAAATCAGGACGAATCAACGCTGCAGTTTGATCAATAAAAGGTTCCAAATTCGCTAAAGTGAAATAATTGTCCATCAAAATACAAAGACTATTGAAATACATTGTTCTCAAAGTTGGATTTGCTTGTATTTTTTGAACTAAAGGTTTCGGTTCAACACCCGAATAATCGATAATCAGATTCGTTTCTGAATTAGAGAATGCTAAATTGTAATCCCAAGGAAGCCAGTTGATTTTGTTTTCATCTGGATCATCGTATAAGAAGAAATTACGCCCATGATCATAATACGAATCCCAATTGAACATGATGACGTCGGCAGCTAACACATTCAAGTAATTTTGAACATCTAAAACCATTGGTAAACTATCAATAAAATGAGTGCCAGAATTATTGATGATGTCGACAAAACGAGTGAATTGACTCCAGTCATTTGTTGTTTTATTCGTTTGTAAATCAAACTCATCTGTATAATTTACAACATCAGTACCTTGCCAACTTAAAGAAGTGTTATTAATGCATTTGTAGAGATTTCCATCTTTATTGGCGTACCAGTTTTGTAAAAAGTTTTTATCTAATTCTTCAACTAAAATGTACAAACCCCAGTAGGTTCCATTTAAATAAACTTTGGCGTAAGCTGTTCTTGGAGAGGGAATTCCAGCATCTCTCATAAATTTATATGCAAGCGCATCACGAAGCATGGATGGATCTTCAAAACCATTTGATAGATTAATTTTTTTCAAACCATCGTATTTTTGACCATCCACATACTTCGCTAAATTGATTTTAAAAGGTAATTTTTGTGATGTCATGGATGCTCCCCAATTGGAATAAAAACCTTTTTGTTTGAAGCCAACTGAATCGAACTCATTTCCATCAATTGAAACAACTGTTTGCATATATTGAACATCGCCACCATTTGTTAAGGCATCGTTGTAATAATAATTCAATGAATCCCAAAAATTTGATTGTGTAAAAGTTACATCTATTCGGTGAACAATTGAATTGTCAAATAAATTGGTTCCATTTTCATAGGTTTGACTATTCGCGAAAAATGAGTAAACCCATGAGAATACTATAAGAGTATATTTAAACATGTGAAATGATTTAAGGTTAATAGATTTCAGTACTCAATTTGCCGTCTTTTACAGTAACTACGATGTATACAATCGCTAATTGTTTTTCGCTTATTGTAGTATTCCAATTTGGCATTTTAAAAAACGCTGAGATTAGTTGATTTTCAATTGATTCAGTTATTCCGCCATAAATCAAAGTTACACCACTAATTTCACCCTTATCTGTAATTAGAAGTTTAAAAACACCTCTTTTGTATTGAATTTTTTCAATTTCAAGAATAGATTTTGAATTCAAATAATCAGTCACTGAAGATGAGCCATTTTTAAAAGTGGTCTTTGTGCCATTCTTCACTTCTTGTTTGACTGCTAATTCTTCTGAATTTTGTGAAAATAATGCATTGCTCAACGTAAAACAGAACAACAATGCAATGGAGAGTTTAATTTTCATGGTGTTAAAATTTACAATTCATACATAAGGAACTTTTTTGAAATAGAATAGTTGTATTAGTATGATAACTTTTTATGCAATCTAGATAGAAAATGTTAATGCTTTTTATAAAAAAAAGTAAACTGTCACTATTATTGATTTAACTGTAAAATCGATTTAGTATGAAAATGTTAAGCAATTTAGAATAGAATGCAACATTAGTCACAAAACAAACGCTCAATTGTCAGGACTTTTGTATTTAAATAAAGGAAAGTTTTTATGTATGATATTTTTGCCGTTTTAGCTTCAGTTGCAATTGGAATTACACTTGGATTAATTGGTGGTGGAGGAAGTATTCTTACTGTTCCTGTTTTGGTTTATCTTTTTGCGATCGATCCAATTCTTTCGACGACTTATTCACTTTTTATCGTTGGGTCAACAAGTGTGGTTGGTTCTATTTCTTACATTTATAATAAATCAGTAAATATTCGAACCGCAATAGTTTTTGGAATACCATCGGTTATTTCTGTCTATTTTTCGCGCTATTTCATTCTTCCTGTTATTCCAGATGAGTTGATTCAAATTGGAAAATTTCAACTAACAAAAAACGTTTTTTTACTCTTGTTATTTGCTGTGTTGATGATTTTCGCTTCCTATAACATGATAAAAAGACCTACAAATGAGAACGAAGAAAAAAAATCTAAAATCAAAATTTTCGGAATTGTTTTACAAGGTGCTTTTGTTGGACTACTAACAGGTTTAGTTGGTGCAGGTGGAGGTTTTTTAATTGTTCCAGCCATTATTATCTTCGCGAAATTGCCGATGAAAGTAGCTGTTGGGACCTCGTTAATAATAATTTCTGCAAATTCCTTCATAGGTTTTTTAGTAGCATATAAATCAAATGAAATAAATTGGAACTTATTACTTTTTATTTCAGGACTGGCTATTCTAGGTATTTTCATTGGAATGCTTCTTTCCAAAAAAATCGATGGAGCTAAACTGAAGCCAGCTTTTGGATGGTTTGTTCTTGTGATGGGTTTATATATTGTTGTAAAAGAATTAATTCTTTAATAAAATCAAATAATTTAGTGCAAGTTTCGTTTATGTTTCATGAAAATTGGCTTACTTACTTTTTTTTGTCTTTTACTCAGCAATTTTGTCTCTGCTCAACTAGTTAACTACAGTGATTTTTCATTGAATGATATAGATGGTAATGTTCTTGTTTCAATCAGAATAGATAGTGGGTCAATTTGTCAAGGAATTCAATTGGAATATTCTACGG
>JBKDZA010000332.1:0-2209 GCA_046308455.1 Fluviicola sp. | reverse complement strand
AAAAGTGAAACTCCTAACTTTGTTACCGAGGACGATTTTGACTTTTCAAGCCAAAACGTCTTCGACAAAGTGTCGTCAAACAGCACTTTTTCCCACGTTTCATTTGCTTATTTACAAACGAAAACTACATAAGGGCCTTTCTTCGTAGAAATTTAATCCCTTTTTCAAAGTATAATTTGTGGTAAACAAGAGAATACTCAATAAAGTTTTTTTTTAAATCTTTTCAAATGACGTTACAATTCCTTTAATCAAAGCAGAACTAAATCCATTGTGTTCCATTTCGTTTAATCCAACAATTGTACAACCTTTTGGTGTCGTAACCTTATCAATTTCAAATTCTGGGTGCTGATTCCGTTGAATTAATAACTCAGCTGCTCCTTTTACTGTTTGTTTAACAATTTGATTTGCAGTTTTCGCATCAAATCCAATTTCAATTCCACCCTGAATCATTGCTCTCATGAAGCGAAGTACGTATGCAATTCCACAAGCTCCAAGAACAGTTGCAGCATCCATCAAATTTTCATCAATTATGAGAGAATCTCCAATTGAATTAAATAAATCTAAAGTGAGTTGGTTTTTCTCTTGACTTTTAGAGTTAGTTGAAATACAAGTCAAAGACATTGCAACATCAGCTGCAGTATTTGGCATTGCTCGAAACAAATCAACTTCTTTACCAAAAATTGTCTCTAATTGTTCTAATAGAATACCAGAAGCCAAAGAAATAACTGTGTGTTTATTTATATCAATAAAAGGTTTGATTTCTTTTGCGATTTCTAGAATTGTATAGGGTTTTAAAGCAAGAATAATAATATCAGCTGATCGAACAGCTTCTTCATTATTTGATGTTATATGCACACCTTTTTCAATTAAAAACTCAATTTTACTTGTATTTCTTCTTGTTGCAATCAATTGACTGGGAGAAACAGCTTTACTTTCAATTAATCCATTTAATATCGATAATCCTAGATTACCACATCCAATAATTGCAATTTTCTTATCTTTCATTTTATGCTAAATCGTTTTAAAATGCAAAAGTACTAGATTAATTGTATTTGGTTCAATTTATATAAAAATGAAAAAGTCCAACATATCTGCTGGACTTGTGAACTTTAGGATTAAAGATCCTTTGTTAGTACGTGCAGTGGATGAATGCTTACAACAGTTTTCGCAAATCTGTTGGCTTTTTGATTTTTCACTCGTTTACGAAAACAATGTTTTCGACGTGGTGTAAAAATCAAAAAGCTCCTTCAACTATTGTTGAAGGAGCTTTCATCAGAGTGACCTCGTTAGGATTCAAACCTAAAACCTCTACAGCCGTAATGTAGTGCTCTATTCAGTTGAGCTACGAAGCCATTTTTATACTTTTTTGCTCTATTCTCCCGATTACTATCGGGATGAGCTACGAAGCCATTTTTATACTTTTTTGCTCTATTCTCCCGATTACTATCGGGATGAGCTACGAAGCCATTTTATACTTTTTTGCTCTATTCTCCCGATTGCTATCGGGATGAGCTACGAAGCCATTTTTTTTGTTAGAAAAATCAATTACTTGATTGTTTTAACGGGTGCAAAGATAGGACTTTAATTTTGTTTCGCAAGTATTTTTTGAAAAATTATTGCACTTCTGCAGAAATTCCTCGGTCCAAAAGTGCGGAACACATACTAGTCAACTTATCGTATTCGCCAGTTTTCACTTGACACTTACCTTTGAAATGAATGATCCATGTGCATTGTTCCGCTTGTTCAACTTCGTGCTTACAAACTGACATTAAAGCTTGTATGACATGATCAAAGGTATTTACATCATCATTAAAAACAACTAAATCATGTGCCTTAACTTTTTCAGTAAGCAATTCTAATTCCGGTAATTCTAATTCTTTTGTACTCATTTTATTTAAAACATTTCTTTTACTTCTACCGTTCGCGCACTCATTTTTTTCAATTCTTCGACTAAAGCATCCACTTTAAACTCATGAACAGACTCAAAAACTATGACACATCCTAAATCTGTTAAATCAACAGAATAAGGCAAGGATAAATGCAATAATTGATTTCCTAATTCTCCTGATAACTCAAAGGTTCCCCACTCTGCTACAACTTTCTTCGTATTTGGTTCATACACATCAACTCCTTGAATACGAATAATCGTATCCATCTTGTTCTCAAACATCTCATTAGTAGGAACTCGATATTCATTTGTGTAGACAAC
>JBKDZA010000331.1:0-31163 GCA_046308455.1 Fluviicola sp. | reverse complement strand
GCCTCTAAAAGTCCGTTCATTTCCCTTTTAAGATTGTCTGTCGTAAGCTCGTAACAAACTTGGATAAGTTCTGTAACTTTTTCACCTTCTTTCACCACAAAATCGCACTCGCCTTTTTCTTTGAAATAATACAATTCTTTTCCTTGGTTTTTCAAATGAATAAAAGCTTGATTTTCTAACAATCGGCCTTTATCTTTAGTGAAACTCAATGAATTTGCTTGTGCGAAACCGGAGTCGATTGTATAGATTTTTTTCTGGTTGATTGCCACAGATTTCAATGACCAAGAAAATTTAGGCAAACTAAAAAGCAAATAACTGTCCTCAAAATAATGTAAGTAATCAGAAACAGAATTCGCAGAACCGATTTCGAATGTCTTTTTCAAGGTATTTAGTGAATATAACTTCCCGACATTGGACATTAAATATAGCGCCAATGCTTCAACTGTATGTGAGTTCCGTATTCCATAACGCACGATGATGTCACGGTACAAGATATCTCGAAATAATTGCTGCAAATACTGTACGTTTTGTGTTTGCACATATGCAGGTAACCCTCCATATTTCAAGAATTCATCAAACGTTTCCTGTGTTTTTTCTTTACCTAATAAATCTGAAAACTCTGAAAAGGAAAACGGAAATAATTCTACTTGTAAATGTCTTCCAGTAAGTCGTGTTCCTAATTCTTTGCTCAATAAAGATGCGTTTGAACCCGTAATGCACACAGTTTTTTGTTGATCATGGAGCTTTCTCACGTATAGTTCCCAGTTTTCAACGTTTTGTATTTCATCGAAAAAAAAGACCTCTTTTCCTTCAAAAAGTGTATCAAATTTTGCAAAATCGTGAACGTCAAAGCCAAAAACTCTTGGGTCTTCAAAATTGAAAAAAGCAATTCTTTCAGAGGGAAATTGTCGCATCAATTGTCGCATTAAGGTGCTTTTGCCACAACGACGGATTCCTGTGATGATAGTAACGAAATCTCTAGAAAGTTTAGTTTTAAAAAGTCTTTCACGTGATTGACCGTCCATCAATTCATTGAGCATCGACTGTTGTTCGGCAACAGATTGTTCTAATTCTGAAAGAAGTACCATGAAAGTATTGTGTTATATATTTTACAAATATACAATATTTTATATTACTAAAATATACCTTTGTATTTTAGTAATATTTTATTTTACATATTAACATAGTATAAACTTCAATTATACGTTTGCAAAATCAAGATATACAGAAAAAAAGAGTTAAAAGTAAACTTTCAACTCTCAATTTATTTTTTAATTGTCAACTTCCCTTTTAACAAACAATATTCACAATCTTCTTCGGAACAATTATCACGTTCTTCGGCGTTTTCCCTTCCATCCATTTTTGCGTATCTGCGTTTGCCATCACAGCTTCGTGAATTTCTTCTTTCGTCAAAGTTGACGGTAAATCCAATTTGAAACGCATTTTTCCATTGAATGAAACGGGATACGAAAACGCATCTTCTTCCAACATCGAAGGATCAAAAGTGGGGAAACTCGCTGTTGAAATACTTCCCGCTGGATGTCCGATTGCTTCCCACAACTCTTCAGCTACGTGAGGCGCATACGGCGACAATAAAATCAAGACTTGCTCCAAAATTGCTTTCGACGTACATTTTTGTTCTGTCAATTCGTTCACACAAATCATCATGTTAGATACATTCGTATTGAAAGAATAACGCTCCAAATCGTCTTCTACTTTCTTGATCGTTTTGTGCAATGTTTTCAAAGACGCTTTTGAAGGTTCTGCATCGTTAAATACAGCAACTCCATCTTGGTAAAACAAGCGCCACAATTTGCGTAAGAAGTTGTGAACTCCCGTAATTCCTTTCGTGTCCCATGGTTTTGTTTGCTCCAATGGACCTAAGAACATTTCGTACATGCGTAAAGTGTCTGCTCCGAATTTATCACACAAATCATCTGGAGTAACTACATTAAACCAACGTTTTGACATTTTGTCAACTTCACGTTTAACTATTACTTTTCCTTCATTATTTGTAACAAATTCTATGTTTTCAAATTGAGGTTGCCATTTTCTTAACTCTTCAATTTTAATAGATTCATCATCATTTATCAAATCGATAAGAATTCTTACCTCTCTAAATTCTTTATTAGAGCCTTTTGATAAATCAAAAGAATACATTTTCTCATCTTCGCCAATAAATGCAATTGCAGATTTTCCTAGAATCATTCCTTGATTGATCATCTTTTTGAAAGGCTCATCGAAAGAAATGAATCCGCGGTCGTAGAGGAATTTTGTCCAGAAGCGCGCGTACAACAAATGTCCTGTTGCGTGTTCTGATCCTCCGATGTACAAATCAACTTGTTTCCAGTAATCTGCTTTTTCCTTTGAAACGAAAGCTTGTTCGTTTTTCGGATCCATGTAGCGCAAGAAATACCAAGAACTTCCTGCCCAACCTGGCATCGTGTTGTATTCCATACGGTCGCCTTCGAAATGGTTCCACGCTTCTTTTTTCGAACGTGCCAATGGTGGCTCACCGTCTTCTGTTGGTAAGTATTTATCTACTTCTGGTAACTCAATCGGTAAATTTGAATCATTTACTAATTGAGGAATTTCGTTTTTATAATAAACTGGGAACGGTTCTCCCCAATAACGTTGACGTGAGAAAATCGCATCGCGTAAACGGTAATTTGTTTTTCCTTTTCCTAAACCTTTTTGCTCAATCTGATTGATTGCATACAACATGGCATCTTTTACCGACAAACCTGTTAAGAAATCTGAATCTGTTATGATTCCTTCTTTTTCAGTGTATGCAGCTTCAGAAATATCTACATCTTTGAAGATATTTTTGATTGGAATATTGAATTGTTTTGCAAAATCATAATCGCGTTGATCTCCACATGGAACAGCCATCACAGCTCCAGTTCCATAAGAAGCCAAGACATAATCACCAATCCAAACTGGAATATTTTCACCTGAGAATGGATGAACAACATATGCTCCAGTGAATTGTCCTGTAATATTTTTCACATCCGACTGACGGTCGCGCTCTGATTTCAATGATGCAGCTGTTTTGTATGCTTCTACCTCCGCTTTGAATTCAGAAGTTGTGATCTCATCAACTAATGGATGTTCTGGTGCAAGAACCATGAATGATACTCCGAAAATGGTGTCGGGACGAGTTGTAAACACCTCGACTTCGGCTCCGCTCAGTCTACGGTTTTTACTTTCAATATTTTCATCGTTTGAAGTTGATTGAGCGGAGTCGAAATCAACTTTAAAACGAACTGAACAACCAACAGATTTCCCAATCCAATTGCGTTGAATGTCTTTCACAGCATCTGTCCAATCAACAGTATCTAAACCAGTCAACAAACGTTCTGCATACGCTTTGATACGCATCGACCATTGACGCATTAATTTTTGTTCAACAGGATGTCCTCCTCTTTCCGACAAACCATTGATCACCTCATCGTTTGCTAAAACTGTTCCCAAAGCTGGACACCAATTCACCCACGAATCAGCTAAGTAAGCCAAACGGTATTCCATTAAGACATCGGATTTTTCTTTCTCCGACTTGGCTTTCCATTCATCAGCTGTGAAAACGGTTGTATATTCTGTGTGAGCATTTACACCCTCATTTCCTTTTGTTTCGAAAACTGCAATCAATTCTTCAATTGCTTCGGCTTTGTCGGTATCTAAATTGTACCAAGAGGCGAAAATTTGTTTGAAGATCCATTGAGTCCATTTGTAGTATTCTGGAGATGAAGTTCTCACTTCACGGTCCCAATCGAATGAGAAACCAATTTTATCTAATTGATCGCGGTAACGTGCAATATTTTCTTGCGTTGTAATTGCTGGATGTTGACCCGTTTGAATTGCATATTGTTCTGCTGGAAGTCCAAATGAATCGTAACCCATTGGGTGCAAGACGTTGAATCCACGAAGTCTTTTGTAACGCGAATAGATATCCGAAGCAATGTAACCGAGCGGATGACCCACGTGTAGACCTGCACCAGAAGGATACGGGAACATGTCTAAGGCATAGAACTTAGGTTTTTCAGAAAAATCTTCTGCTTTAAACGTTTTATTTTCTGCCCAGTGTTTGCGCCATTTGCGCTCGATATCGATAAAATTGTATTCCATTGCTTGATTCGCTTTTTTTAGCGGTGCAAAGATAGTAAAACAAGTTTATTGACGTAAATAATAACCTCTGTTCGATTATAAATTCTTATCAGATCGCCTATAAATACTCAGATTTGAGCCAAAAGCATGATTGATTAGCGAGCAATTTGAATGTTTTTAATGTAAAAGATGAGATTTTAAAGGTGAATATTCTTTTTTACTGGTAAGGCTATTTATTTTAAAAATCATTTTGTTCGTTAATTTTAATCGAAATAGCCTGCTATTCCTCAAAAAATTAAACTCCAAACTAACATTTTAAAATAAATTCTGAGGTGAATTTAGAATCAAACTGAGGTTAAAAAGCTTAATTGTCACTTTCCCACCATCTCTTGTTGGTTCCTTTTACTTTTTCAATTTGCCATTTATTCGATTGAGCCAACTTAAAAACGCGTTTTCTTAGTTTTTTGGGATAGAAAATTTTCAGAACAGTTGTAGATTTTCTGTGTTTCGGAAATACGTTTAGTTCTGCTAAAATAGAGTATGCTGCTGCAGCACATCGAACACCTAAAAAGGCATAATCGTCAGGTGATTGAGCGGTATAATTCTGAATCAACGAATCGAGTTTTTGTCGTTGATCTTTGGTGATAAAAACAGAAACAACAGCTACTTCGAGCGAATCTCCAGAAGCTTTGTAGCGTGCATAGAAACTTTCTTTGGAGCGGTAAACGTATTTTCCACTTAATTTTTTTCTTCGTGAAAATATATGTGTTTTTCCTGCACGAATGAAATCGAATACGTGATTGGAGTCTACTTCAATTCCCACATGTCCGCCGTGGATTCCTCCAAACCATTTTTTTTCATCGTTTTTAAATTCTTTTTTGGGTTTTGATCCATAAATAAAGTGAACTTTGATACAAAAAAGAGAATCCGAGGATTTTGCCCAAAATGGTCCAAATAGTAAAACAAGTAGTAAAATACGTTTCATTAGGATAAAAGTAAAAAAAGCTGAAGATTACTCCCCAGCTTTATACTTTTTTTTGTGTTATTTTTCCATTCCCGCATAAAACGCTTTGGCTTTTTCCAGAAACGGTTTGTCTTTTATGATAATTTGAAAAGGTACAAGTACTCCCATTGGTAGTATTGTGATCGAACGTAAAAAAGAGAAAATCGGAATTGAGATTTTAAACCTTCTATAATTCTCCAATTTGTAGTGCAATTGAAAATTATCTGGCAACAATTCTTTCAACAAATCTTTCATCTCATCAACAGTTAGATCCTTGTTTTGAGTCATTTCTAAAACAATTTCTGAGGGAAGTTTACCTGCGAAGGAAAATTTATGAGTTGTATAAGATCTGTATTCCGTTTCTTCAATTTTATCTGGAATGTAAAAAAGAGAATCTTTAAATCCGATAAAACTTCCAACAGCATAGGTTGCACCTACAATTTTAGCTTTTGGAAAATAAATAAAGTCTGTATCAAGAGTTGCCATTTGTTTTAAATTTAATTGAGTTTAATAATAGAGTTACATGTTTATTGAGAAGACCATAATCATAAAAAGTATTGGCCATTTCAGCTTCTAGATTAAAATCTCCAGCATCATCAATTCGAATGTATACGTGAATACTTTGATAAAAACGGAAAAAGTTTCTATTTGTTCCACCAATTGTATAAGCTGATAAACTTGTGATTTTATATTTTTTCTTTTTAAAATTATTTTCCAATAGCTTTAAAACTGCTTCTCGTTCAGTTGGATTAATTTGCTTTTGTAATTTTAATTTTGGATAAAAGCCCCAGATGATTTTAACTAGCTAAACATGTGTGTTGCATGAAGAGCACCAGCTAAAGCAGCAAAAAGAGCAAGTAAAATTGCAATGAATGAAAGAACATTTTTCAATTTGATTGCAGTTATAACACCAAGAATCAAACTTAAAAGTCCTCCAAATAAAGCGATTAGACCAAAGTTCATTTTAGTGTCACTTGCATCCAACCAAGCATTTAAAAGTAATCTATTTTCATAGTCATTGTTTGACGCAGCTTCTAAGTAAGACGCCGCAGGCTCAAGTACAAAATGGACATACGCTCCTATTCCAACAAATAGAATAGACAAGATTAAATTGATGATAGAAATTTTTTTCATAGTTACTAATTTTTGTTTTTGACAATATTATTTAGTTTGAATGATTACCACAATAACCCAAAAGGGGTATAGAAGAAAATAGTTTTAACAACCATAAACTTCAAGCATAAAGTCATGAGGGAATTTATCCTGTTCTCTAATTGATTCTGGAATTTTCTTTTTAAGAATCAAATCGATGTATTTACGTGTTGTTTTTAAGTTCTTTGATTTTGGATAATTCTTCTTTAGATAAGAGAACGCTTCGATGTGAATTTCTGAAATTTCAATTGATTCGTCAGTTTCGAAATACAGATATGAATTATCTAAGAAGTTAGAAAACAAGCATGTACGATAAAATTGAGCTGAATTTAAGCAATTTCCATATGCGAATGAATTCTTAGGGAAACTGTCCATAAGTGCAGTCCAATTTTCCATTCTATCAATTAATTCTTTTGGCGAAATTGCTAATCCAGCATCTTCAGTTGGAGGATTTTCAACGTCTCTAAAAGTTAACTTCATTAATTGACGAACAGAAGGAGACACTTTGGTTTCAAAAGCTTTTATGACATTTTTAGGATGTTGTTTAAAATAGATCATTCCTTCTGTTTGTCCAACCGTAAAACTTTGTTTCTCTAATTTTTCAATATTTTTTTTGGTATCAGCGGTCAATTCTCCTTCTTCGTTGTACATATTTTCTTCGTCGATTCCGATTGATGAAAAGTCAAAACATGCGTTGCTATTCACAATATCATCGTAGAACGCTTTAAAGAGGAAATAGGCAGAATCACAGGTTTCAGTATTTTCTTCCTTGAACCAATCTTCAAAAGCGAATAAAGCTTGATTAGCTGACTTTAAATTTTCTTTATTTAAAGCAGATAATTTGCTTTTATACTGTTTAATTAAATCTGGATTATAGACTTTTTCTTGTTCTTCTTTTTTGGAGATATCAATTCTATCTTCATCAGATAATTCGGAATTTTTCTTTTCCTCACCACAAGCAGTAACAATGAATAGTAGTGAAAAAAAGAACACAATTTTATAGCTCATTGGTTCAATTTTTATCCAATGTAATAATTTGTTTTAAATAATTCAGATTCACACAAGAAAAAAATCGTAATTTTGCGCTCCGAATCAGAAAAACTCTTGATAAAAGAAATTTCTTGATTTGATACAGAGAGGTTCCGTCCCGATAGCAATCGGGAGGATGAAGGCGCTAAACTGGAAAGGTAGTATTTTTGAAGGCCCTAGTCTAGCCTATTTTTTAGACCAACATACAGAGAGGTGGCCGAGTGGTTGAAGGCGCTACCCTGGAAAGGTAGTATAGGGGTAACTCTATCGAGAGTTCGAATCTCTTCCTCTCTGCCAGAACATCCCAAGCTTCACAACGCTTGGGATTTTTTATTTTTAAACGAGCTGAAAATTCATTTTCAAGCGAGAGTAAAATAAAAAAGACCAAACGCTTTGCAAAAGCGTGGGGGCGTTGTGAAGCGATTCCCTTTCGAGATCTGTAATCTCTTCCGTTATTTCCAAAAAATATAATAAAATAATAAGACCATACACAGTGGGAGCGTTGTGAAGCGATTCTTTTGAATTCTGAAATCTCTCAACACTAGACTTAAAATTGTTAACTAAAAACTAATAGTAACTGAATTATAAACATCATGCATTTGCTCATATACTTCCGTAGATGAAACCAATTTAATTATTCGTTTTCCTTCTGGAATTTTAACTTGGAAAAATCCATAATTTTGAGAACCATATTTTGTAGATTTACCTATATATTGTCCATCAACATATACAGAGAAATAGTCTTGATCTCCAGTTGGTCCATTACAATTGACATTTAGGTATTGTCTATCTGTTTTTAATAAAAATGGTTTTTCATCAATTGAAGACTTCTTACCTTTTGTTGTTGTGAGTTTCAAATTGTACACTCCATTATTAACCTCAGTTCGATTCTAAATTCACATCAGAATTTAATTTAAAAAGTTATTTTGGAGTTTAATTTTTCGAGGAATAGCGGGCTATTTCGATTAAAATTAACGAACAAAATGATTTTTTAAATTAAATAGCCTCACCCATAAAAAAGTAAAATCACCTATAAAATCTCATCTTTTTCGTTAAAAACATTCGAATTGGCCCGCCAATCCATCATCTTTTCGCCTCAAATCTGAACATTTATAGGCGATCTGATAAGAATTTATAATCGAACTGAGGTTATTAGATAAAATCCTTGAAACAATAACTGGATTTGTACCCAAAAAAGTAGTGTCTACTTTACCTTCAGAATCAATTATTTCCCACTTATACTCTTTTGCTTTTAAAGTAAGATTTGAATACTCTATCATATCACCTGCAGCATATTCATATTTGTTTAAAGTATAATTAGCTTTAAACTTTTTTTGACAAGAAGTAACTAGAATGATTAAGAAAATTAATTGGCTGAATGTTTTCATGAAATACGGTTAAATTATTTATTGTAAAAATAAATAAAAATTTATTTAGTCAAAGACCTCGCAATTTTCAAATACTCAAACAAATCCCCTGGATGACCTACTTTCTCTTCCATCGCTTGACTTGGATGCTTGATGTTCTTTGGGATTTCATAGTCGTCGGCACGCTTGTGTCCTGTGCGAACGATGATTAATTGCTCTTCTGGAACAGCGATGATGTATTGACCTTTGATTCCACGGCAATAAATAACTGTTTTTCCATTTTCGTGGTACGTCCAAATGTGTAAACCGTAGCGCGTATTCGGAACTCCTTCTTCGGTATTCATTTTAGGATTCTTAATCAATTCATCAAAAAAATCTGCCGGAATTACTTGCTTGTCGTTCCATTTTCCATGGTTGTTCAATAATTTTCCAATGCGAGCAAAATCACGTGTAGTTGCATATAAACAGCAAAAAGCTTTTTCATCACCGTTTTCTCGATCTAAACTCCAAAATGCATCTGATTCTGCTCCAATTGGTTTCCATAGTTTTTCTGACGCATATTCATTTAAACTTTTACCAGTTGCTTTTTCAACTATAAATCCGAGTAATTGTGAGTTTCCACTTTGATAGAAAAACAATTTTCCCGGCTCCGTTGCTACACGTTGTCTGTGAACTAAGTTCCACAAATCCCAACCGTAATAGGATTCCGCATTTTCTGATAGAGGGTTTTTTCCACTTTCAACCCAATCCAATCCAGAAGCCATCATCAACAAATGCCGAATTGTAATGTTTTCTTTTCCTTCACCTTCAAAATGCTTCAAGTATTTACACACCTTGTCGTCTAAACTTTTGATTTTTCCATCTTCAATGGCGAATCCAACTAACAAACTCACAATAGTTTTTGCAGCTGAAAATGAATTTGAAATCGTTGTTGGATGATGTTCTCCCCAGTATTTTTCAAAAATAACTTTGTCGTTTTTAATGACTAAAAAAGAAGTGGAATTTAACTTTTCAATATAACTCAAATCCGATTTAGACAATTTATTTTCTGTTAAATCAAACTTCCAAGGAACGGTTGTTTTACTTTTTTCCACTTTGACTTCGTGAAATTTGTCAAAATCGTAAATTGTTGGTCCAGATTCCCCTCTTAAATACGTGGAATAAACACCTTTGTACAAATAAAAACGCCCACTTAAAACGATAAATAAATTCAAAGCAATAATTAAATAGAATAGGAACCATCCTAGTCGTTTGAGCCATTTTTTAAATACTTTGAACATTGCAGTGAGTTTAATGAGTTGAATATAGGAAATATATAAATACTATGCAAACATAATGTATTTTATTTTTCAAAATAATTCCTAGAATAAAAAGACTTTATTGAAATTCAAATCCAAAAACTTCAGCTAATTCATTTTTCAAAATTACTTTCAGTTCATCCATATCAATTTCACGATTCAGTTCTTTTTGAAGAGAGGTTACCGCTTTATCGTCAATTCCACAAGGAACAATGTGTGAGAAATAAGACAAATTGGAATTGATATTGAATCCGATTCCATGCATTGTGACCCAACGTGAAGATTTTACTCCCATCGCACAAATTTTTCGTGCATTTGGAGAATTTACATCCAACCAAACACCTGTGAAACCATCAGAACGCACTCCTTTCAATCCATATTTTGCCAAAGTACGAATTACTGCTTCTTCTAAAAAACGCATGTACTTGTGGATATCTGTAAAGAAATAATCCAAATCAAAAATTGGATATGCAACCAACTGACCTGGTCCGTGATACGTGATATCCCCTCCTCGATTGATTTGATAAAATTGTGCTTCGTTTTCTTCTAGACCAGTTTCATTCAACAGTAAATTGTCCAAACTTCCGCTTTTACCTAGCGTAAACACGTGTGGATGTTCACAAAACAATAAATGATTCTTCGTTTCTTCAGTACTCGTTCCGTTTCTTCGCTCAATTTTTAAGGCAATTGTTTCTGCAAATAACTTTTCTTGGTAATTCCAAACTTCTTGGTAATCTTTGATTCCAAGATCCTCAAATCGAACGACAGGTTTTTTTTCCATTAGAATTCTAAATATACAAAGGCTTTAAACGAATCTGAAGCTGCTTGATACATTCCAATAACCGCAAGTGCCACAAGAACTAATTGAACAGGCATTGGAATAGTTGTAAATGTTTTTAATGCGTAATCTTTCCATTTTTGTGGTGCCCAGTGCAAGAAAAAACCAATTCCCATTATGATAAAAGCCGGACCGAAATTCCAAAGAACTGCTCCCATAGTTTCCCATTTGAAGTCGAATTTTTCAAACATGTGTTTTAGAAAAGCTTCCGGTTTTCCAGGTTCTTTCAAACGGAACCACAAACGTGTAAACGTAATGAAATTAAAGGTCAACAAAATCTTCCAAAAATGGACAATCAACCAAGAACTTTTCTCATAGGGTGAAATCTTTTTCCAATAATTGTATAAAATCAAAGCTGCACCGTTCATTGCTCCCCAAATGATGAAATTTTGAGTTGAACCGTGCCACAATCCTCCAACAATCATTACAATTAACAAGTTCATATCGCGGTGCATCCACGCTTTCATTTTTGGTGAAATCAGTAAGGCGATTGCATACACACACATCAAACCAAAGAAAACGAAAATCCATTCGTACCAACCTGTTATAAAAAATAGAAACACAAAAATGATGAACACAGCGATGTATGTTCCAATGGTACCTTTTTTATTTCCTCCGAGTGGAATGTAGAGATAATCACGCAACCAAGACCCTAAACTTTTGTGCCACCTTCTCCAGAAATCTGCCACTGAATTTGCTTTGTAAGGTGAATTGAAATTTGGCAACAATTCGAAGCCCATCAATCGCGAAATCCCAATTGCTACATCTGTGTAACCAGAGAAATCACCATAAATTTGAAGTGAATAACCCCACATTGCTAATACGCCCACAAAACCTGGATAACTTTCGGGCGAATCAACAATTTTATCAATGAAGTGAACAGCAATGTAATCCGCTAAGATAATTTTCTTCATCAAACCTTTCACAATGAGGAAAATGGCGTCTGAAAACAAGGCTTTATCTAAGTGAAACGGTTTATAGATCTGAGGAATAAAGTCACGTGCACGAACAATTGGACCCATGATTACGTGCGGGAAATAGGTCACGTAAAAGGCGTAATCCCAAAAGTTTTTTACTGGTTCAATTTCTTTTCTGTAGATATCTACAACATATGAAATCGATTGAAACGTAAAGAAACTAACTCCTGCTGGGAGTAAAATTTGTAAGGCAAAAGTCCCTTCACCAAAGAAGCCATTCCCCATTTGAGCGAACCAATTGACTACTTCAAACTTGGTGTGAAATAACTTGTTAAATGATTCTGTGAAAAAGTAAGCGTATTTAAAGTAAGCCAGAAAAAACACATTGAAAATTGCGGAAAAAGCTATGGTCCACTTGCGTTGTTTGTCTGTGACTTGTTTAAAAATCAGTTTCCCTAAAAAGAAATTTACTCCAATGGATAAGCCTAAAAGTAGAACGAATAAACCAGAAGTTTTGTAGTACAAGAACAAACTTACAACCGTAATAAAAATACTTCGAACAAGTTGTTGTTTGTGCAAATAAGTAAAAAGTGCCAAGACAAAAATGAAAAACAACCAAAAATCCAATCGGTTGAAAGTCATTGAGTCCATTGCTTCGAAGCTAAAAATTCGGTGTAAGCGTTCCATTTAAGTTTATTCTTTTTCTATGGGTTTACGGTCGGCCATTTGTTCCAACCATTTTTCAAATGCGTCAATAAATAATTCTGCTTTTAAATGATAACCTGCTGCTGTAAAATGAACCATATCAGCTTGCATTAATTTATTGTCTCTCCAAGTTCTACTTGAAGCTAATTCTCCCATTATTCCGTATAAATCCCAAACGGGACATTCATATTTTTTAGCCAATTCTATAATTACTTCTCGTTCGCGCGCAACATTTCGATTTGGGTATTGTTTTCGAAAAGCAGCATCATTTGGAACTGTTAAAAGAATCGCGCAATTTGGATTTGCTTTTAAAACTTTTAACATTAATGACTCTAAATTCTTTTTATAGACTTCTGGTTTAAACGATTCATAGGGAACATTTGCGTCATTTGTTCCGACTGAAAAAGCAAAGAAATCTGGTGGTGATTCGTGTAATTGTTCTTCGAAATTCTCGTTCCCTAAATACGTATACAAACCTGCACCATTGATTCCAATCGCTGTATAAGATACTCCAGGTTTAGCATTTGATAATTGAACACCGTGAATTTGAAGCGGAAAGATCTCATCACTAACACGAATAAACTGTAAGTTGAAAGTATCAACTGGATCTGTGAAAACTGTTTCCGTGTAACCCATTGTTTCATTGTGATAACGATCTACCACTAAAATTTCATCACCTGCAAAATTGAGTTCATATGGGAATTTACCTTTATTGTGATAAACTCTAAGTCGTGTGAATCCAGGTTTTACGAGTGTTTTATCGTATTTAAAACTAATTTCAACAACTGAATCTTTTGTTTCAACATATGCGCCCAATAACCCAAAATCAGCGTCGTTTGGACTTGATTTCCCGACACTTTTATAGCTTTTCCAAGAATTTGGTGAAGAAAACTCATAGTTCCAAGGATTATTCGTTCTAGCTAAATCAAAGGGAAAAACTAAGCCTCTTTCACCCGGTAAATTAGACCAGTTTGATTGCAAATACGTTCGAATGTCATGCGTGTAAATATCCGCTTGTAAATGTGAACCTCCAATGTGGTAGAAATTCAATTTACAGTCTTTTCCTTTCACCATCGCACGGAATTCGCGGTACAAATATTCCCAATTTTTACTTGATTCAGAATAAAAACGGTAATTGTTATCTTGAAATTGAATAAATGGAAATTCAGACTTTTTGGAAGAATCTATTCGAATGAAATCTGGGTATTGATAATCGTTAAGTGGAGTTAACTTGACTGAATCACGAGCAGTTTGAGAATTCGAACTACAAGCAACCAAAGTTGAGACAATAAATAATATGTAAGCAAAAACTTTCATCCAATAATTATATTTTCTCCACCACATACAAATTACTGGCCATTCTGCCATTTAACGTATTCCGCTATGAAAGCATCGTAAAATAATTGAGCGGCAATACTTGCTCCTTTATTACTGAAATGAATGTAATCTCTTCCTGCTAAACCTTTTTCAACCCAACTTGGCATGGAGTTTAAACCTCCCATAGCTTCGAATAGATCCCAATAACTTCCCCCAACATCTTTTGTTACACGTTTCATTTCTGTTGTCAAGAAAGGAATCATTTTGAAAGAGACCCAACCATTAATAGAATTTGTCGACATATCACTTGGACCAATTACAACGATTGTTGCAGAAGGACGTAATTTTTTAATTGTTGCTAATTGACTTTTAAACTGTTTTGCGTAGTGTCTAACTGCTGATGAATCTTTTAAGTAAGGAACTGTATTTCCTCCAAACTGCATAATAATCATTTCAACATTCAAGTCGTCGTACATTTTTGCGCATGAACTTTGGTCAATTTTACCGAAAAATGTACCGCTAGATCCGCGCATTGCTATGTTATCAACGAAAACTCCAAAATCAGACTCTAATGAAAACCCAATAATTGTTGGACTTACTGTCGCTGAATACTCGTAGCGTAATTTTGCTGGAGTTGAAGGAAAATCCAAACTTAAAACATGGTATTTACCATCGTTGATCAAACTATCTTCGTGAATTAATTCAGTTCCTTTATACACTTTTACAGCACACGGTTTATGACAAGACGTATAAAACATTTTAACTTGATTGAATTTACGTGCGCGCTCGTAAGCTGTTGGCGAAGGTTGAATTTCAATATATGCTGTTTTCACACTCGTTGTAGCCGCCATCGTTGTGCTATCCATTTCAGGAGTAAAACGTGCAGCAGTATTCATTGAACCATATCTTCTGGATTTCAAAGAACTTCCACCAAAAGCTGTATAGCGCTTGAAATTTTCTGAGAACGTTTGTTTATAAGTAAACGTATTGTAAACATTATTTGCTGGAATTGTCCCAGGACCATTACCTCCAAATTGAGATTGCAATTTCTGACGAATGTATGAAGTCATTCGATCGCCTTCAATTTGAGAATCGCCATAATGTAAAATGCGTATTTTTTTTCCATTTGCACAAGCCACTAATTTTTCAAATAATCGGTGTAAACTTGCTGAACCCGACTCTGAATACTGTAAACTTGTCGCAGATTCACCACTTAAAGTTCCACCGTCTGGTGCTCCAAGTAGACCATTTGTTTTAAAATTATTTTTAACTTGATTTTTTGCTGAGACATTGTCAATACTAACAGTATCAACCTCGATAATTTTTGTAATATCTTTATTTTCAACCTTTTTATCTGGAGTAAAAACCGCTTGATTGTTCATGAAACGCACCTCCTGACCAGCAATTGTAAAAACATCAACTTTTACCAAATAGGTAAGTGGATACAAGAGTGCAAAAACACCTGCGACAAAAAGTAAGACCTGAAACGGTTTGATTTCTTTGTTATTCATTAAATTAGCTGTGAAAAAAGCCCTGCAAAGATATTATTTTCTTACAATTTATTTACATCAAATTCTCATTTCGGTTTTATACCATTCAAAACAAATTAAAGAAACTAGACATTGTCCTTAACACATTTAAAATAAAAATAGGATACGTATATAGATTTACAAGAGATTGATCTTTTAAAAAAAACGTGAAAACTTCTATTTCTTAAGTAATTCCGGATATTGAGCTTTAAATTTATTCAATCGTGGAACTGAAACATTGATGACATAGGAATTTTCTGGATGAAGTGATTCGTAACCTTGATGGTACGCTTCAGCATTATAGAACTTTGTCAATTTTGAAACTTCCGTTGTAATTGCTGAGAATCTTTTCTCTTCTTTTAATTGTGTGATGTATTTTTCAGTAGCAACTTTTTGATATTCAAATTCATAGAAAATTGCTGAACGGTATTGTGTTCCTCCATCAGGCCCTTGACGATTTAACGTAGATGGATCATGGGAACCGTAGAACACTTTTAATAGTGTTTCGTAACTCACTTTTGTACTGTCATAAACCACTAAAACAGATTCTGCATGTCCAGTTGAACCAGAGCAAACTTGTTCGTATGTTGGATTGTCAACTTGTCCGCCAGAATATCCAGAAATGGCATTATCGACTCCTTCAACAGATTCAAAAACAGCTTCCACACACCAAAAACATCCTGAAGCAAAGACAGCTGTTTGTAATTTTGGTTTTACAGTTAAAGTAGCATTTAATTTGTGTTCTTTAGCTGCAGTTTCTTTTTTATTTTTTTGAGAAGAAGCACATGCACTAAAAAGGAGGAAGGCTGTTAAAAATGAGGAAATTTTCATAATGAATGACGTTGAATATATTGAAATTAACAAAAAAGTACTAAAAGTTGTTCTATTTACGAAAAAAAGTAGCTAATAGATTTAACTATTTCGTAAAGTGTGCTTATATTCGCAACCTTAAAAATAAAATACGCAATAACATTTGATATGGCACTTATTGGAAAAATACAAGAAAAAGGTAAATATGTTTTAATTGGACTTATAGGTTTATCACTCTTATTATTTATTTTCTCAAGTTTTTTCGATGTAATCGGAAGTTCACAAGCTGATTTAAATTTGGGAACAATTGATGGAGTTGAAGTTGATGTAAAAGAGTATGAAGAAAATATAAAGCAATTTGCTACAAACGATTCATTACAAGCTGCACAGCAACAACAACCTTATGGTGAAAAAGAACAAGATCAATCTCGTGATAAAGCATGGCAAGCAACAGTTGACAAAATCATTGTTGACAGAGAATGTGAAGCATTGGGAATCAATGTAACTGATGATGAGTTAAATTCATTTTTCTTTGGTGAAAAAGGTTTTACATTGATGCAAGATGTTGCTTCTAATCCTCAGTTCATGGGACCAAACGGACAATTTAGCAAAGAAAAATTTGGTGCATTCTTAAAAGAGCGTGACAAAGAAAAAGATCCCGCTAAAAAAGCACAATGGGAAATGACTAAGAAAAGTTTCAAGCAACAACGTAAGCGTGAGAAATACATGCAATACTTATCATCTGCTGCTTATGTAACTAAATTGGAAGCTAAAAATGAGTATTATTCTCAAAAAACTTCTAAGAATATTTCTTTTGTAATGTATGCTTTCCGTGACATTTTAGATACAGATATTAAAATCAAAGAAGCTCAAATCAAAGATTTTTACGAAAGAAATAAAGAGAAGAAAAAATACGAAGTATTAGCAGGTCGTGATGTAATGTATTTTGACATCGCAATTGAGCCTTCTAAAGAAGACATTAAAGGATTTAATAAAAAAATGGCTGTTCGTAAAGCTGAATGGTTAGCAGCAGATAACGATTCTACTTACGCTGTTACTCACAGTGGATTCTATACAAAAGATCACCGTGCCACATTCAAACCTGAAGGAGATCCAAAAGCTCAACAAGGAATGACATACCCAGCTGCAATGGATACAGTATTCAAAACAGCTACAATTGGACAATTAGTTGGACCATACGAAGATCAAGGAAGAATGCGTTTGGCGAAAGTTGTAGATTTCAATACGAAATTATGTTCAGTACGTCACATTTTAATTGAAGCGAAAAAAGGTGATGCAGCAGCAGAAGCAGCTGGTAAAAAATTATCTGACAGTTTAATGAAAATTGTTACAAAAGATAATTTCGAGAACTTAGTACGTCAATATTCTAAAGATCCAGGTTCAATAGAAAAAGGTGGTAAATATGAAGATTTCTTAGATTACGAAATGGTTCCTGAGTTTTCTAAATTTGCTGCTGAAGAGCCAGTTGGAAAAATGGGAGTTGTAAAAACTGACTTTGGATACCACATTATGGAAGTTTTGGGTCGTAAAGAAGTTAAATTCCCAATCTTATCAATTATAGATGATCAGTTATTACCTTCAATGGAAACTGAAAACAACATCTTATCGAAAGCAAATTCATTGTTAGCGAAAATTGATGCGAAAGTTGGAAGTAAAGAAGATCCACTTGCGAAAATCGCAGCATTTGATACGATTGCTCGTAAAGAATCTTACTATGCGCGTCCAATGCGTTTAGTTGAGGAAAGTCCAAAAGTTTCTGGATTTAACACAACAAGTGCAGCAAACAAAATCATCGAGTTGGCATTTTCACCAGACAATGAGGTTGGAACAGTTTATGGTTCACCTATTCGTGATGGTAATCGTGTAATTATTGCGATGTTATCTTCTAAACGTGAAAAAGGAGTTCCTGCATTACATGATAATTACATGACTTTCAGAACAGATGCAATCAAAGAATTGAAAGCAAAACGTTTGATGAAGAAAATGGGTAAAGTTACTAATCTACAAGCTTTAGCTAAGAAAGGTAAAACTCAAGTAATGAAAGCTGATATCACATTTGGTAATCCTTCCATTCAAGGTGGTGGATATGAAATGAAAATTGTTGGTTCATTGTTCTCTGGAAAAGTGAAAGACGGACAAACAATTAAAGCTGTAGTTGGTGATGCGGGTGTATACGTAATCCGTGTGAACAAAACAACAAAAGCTCCAACAGCTAAGAATTACGAAGCAGAACAAGCTTCATTGATGCAAGCTGCAAAACAAGCAATTCAAAGTACATCAAGTTATGCATTACAACGCAAGTTGAATGTGATGGATAACAGAGCTTTAATGAATGTTGGTCTTGAAAGAGAGTAAATCTCAATCAAAATAAATTGAATAAGGTCTACAGAAATGTGGACCTTATTTGTTATATATCAACGGGATGAATCCCGTTGGAAAGATTTACTTGTAAAAATCTCTATTTTGAATAAATACCCAACGCAAGGAAGCGTAAAAAGTGTTTGCGTTTTCGAAAGGTTTGTCTTTTGTTCGTAAGTGAACTCCCAATTGAAAATGGGCTTGTGCGAATTTGTAACCAATGTTTGGTGAAATGCCAAATCGGTGGTGGTCGTTGAAATCAGTGATCCATGTACCACGAGCACCGTAAGTTAAATTGAGTCGACCAACTTTGAACCAATAGCCAAGCTGAGCACCCATCGTTTCTTGTTTGAAATTATATTCCAATAAAAAGGATCCTGCATGAGTTTGTGGTTTGACTAATTTAATTTGCTTGATTTGAATTTCCCCACCTAAATTTACGTTGAAATACTTTCCTTTTTCAACACCAATAAATGGCCCTGATTTGCGCATTTTCAATTTAGATTCAGGAAGTTTAAGTCCTTGTGCAGAAGAGAAAAAAGTAAGTACTAGACTACTTAGGAGAATTATATTTTTCATGAATTTCTAAAATTTGTTTAGCATCGTTTGCATCAATTCCCAAACTATCTGCTGTTCGTTTCGCTTCTAAAATTTGATCAACGGTCAAACCTGTACTGTCTTTTTCTTCTTTAAACGCATTTTTTATAAAAATGGTACTATTTCCCAAAGCAGGAACTGTTTTTGTTGAAACTTTGATGACTGGATCGTACAAAATTGAGTTCTTCTTCGTTTCCTCAGGGAAAAAATGTCCTTTTTCATCGTAGGATTCCATTAAAACAAGAATCACACTCACGAAATATAAGGCTTTCAAAGAGGCGAAAATCATTCCAAGGAACTTATTTACTGTGGATAATTGAACCACTTTTATCATTTTTTCGACCACTTTTCCTCCGAAATAAATTGCTGCACCAACTCCAAGAAAAGTAACAGTAAAAGCTATCACAGGCATGTAAGGGGAATCAAATCCAAATGAATTTTTCAACCAATTTGCAGTCAAATCTGAAAAATGAATACCAACATAAATCCCAACAAGCAATGCTAGGAGCGTAAAAAGTTCAATTACAAATCCATTTTTAAATCCTTTGTAACCAATGTATAAAACTGGTACAATGATGATGATATCTAAGAAATTCATAGCTTAAAAATAGAGAATAGTTTCCTTGTCTATTTTTTTCTTTTAAAAAGTAACACACGGTCAACTGTCAACAAAGAAAAAAGTCAACCCGAAAGTTGACTTATCTTTTCTATTTAATCTGAATTATTCTAATATTTGAAGGTTAATTTTCAATAAAAAAATCAATGTAATATCTTACAATTTTTCATTTACTTTTTGGCATTGCCCCAAAAAGAGAGAAAGTATACTTTCGAGGAAGGTCTAGGCCTGTATAAAAAAGTTTTGAAAATCTACATTTCGTTTCACTGCCAAAACCGAAACTCCTAACTTTGTTACCGAGGACGATTTTGACTTTTTAAGCCAAAATGTCTTCGACAAAGTGTCGTCAAACAGCAGTTTTGTCCACGCTACACTTCATTTGTTTTTCTAAACCTTTTTTCTAAGGGCCGTCTTAGTCTATCGAAAGATTTTAAATCATTCGATAGAAAAATTATAAACTTAAGCGATGTTTGTAAACACTTGTTGAATGTCGTCGTCGTCTTCAATTTTATCCAACATTTTTTCAATATCAGCTAATTGTTCTTCAGTAAATTCAATTGGAGAAGATGGGATTCTTTCTAAAGTTGATTTTTCGATAGCGATTCCTTTTTCTTCCAAGGCAGAGTTTAATGTCCCGAAAGAAGTGTAATCCCCATAGATAAAAACAAACTCATCAACAACTTCGATTTCTTCGCAACCTGCATCAATTAAATCCAATTCTAATTCTTCCGGATCAATTGCATCTGTTTTAACGATTTGGAAAACTGATTTACGGTTAAACATAAATTCCAATGAACCGTTTGGAACTACTCCTCCACCCGCTTTATTGAAGTATGATTTCACATTTGCTACAGTTCTAGTTGGATTGTCAGTTGCACATTCAACATATACTAAAACTCCATGTGGACCTTTTCCTTCGTAATCAACCAAGTTGAAATTAGCAACATCTTTTGCATCAGCACGTTTAATTGCAGCTTCGATATTGTCCTTAGGCATGTTTTCCGACTTGGCGTTTTGAATCGCAGTTCGTAGTTTGGCATTAGTTGCAGGATCAGAACCACCTTCTTTGGCAGCCATTGTAATTGCTTTTCCTAATTTCGGAAACAATTTCGACATCTTTCCCCAACGTTTTTCCTTTGCAGCTCTACGGTATTCAAATGCTCTTCCCATCTTAACTATTTTTTTGCGCGAATTTACATATTTAACTCTAAAAAGTAAACTATAATTAAGAATTTTGAATGCAGAATAAAGAGAGGTTGAGAAATATAAAGCACATTCTTTGAATTCAAACCTTTTCTAAATTCGTAATTCGATATCCAACATTCCTCATTTTTCGTGAAACGCAACGACGCAATGACGCAACGATTTAACGCAAAGAATAAAAAGTACTACGTTTCAACTCTCCGAAATTCGTCATTCGATATTCTAAATTAAATAGTTGTTAACCACTAGTATTAATCCATCTTGTCTTCTTACATTTGCTATTCAATGATTTACATGAAGCAGATAATTTGTATTTTTTCCATCAGCATGCTTTCCATTGGTTTTGGACAGAAAACTGACAGCACGAAAATTGTCAGTAAAAACAATGCAGGATTCATCGAATACGATATTGAAGTTAAAGGTGTTACCCCTGAGTTAGACAAAGGTGCAATGATGTTGTTGAATTCCAAAATGCGTGTTTCTTTTTGTGATTTTGCAGTAAGACAAGACTACAAAATGGGCGAAATGTCGACTAAAACAACAATTCTTAGTAAAAAATACAACCAAGCAATTTTCTTTGAAGACGGCATGAGTGGCAAAATCGCTATCATCGGCACAAATGATGAGATTTCTGCTATGGCAGTCCAAGATACATCTGTTACAGTTGAATTACTAGATGATGAAAAAATAATTCTTGGAGTACTTTGTAAAAAAGCAAAATTGACGTTTATTTCTGGCGAAGTTGCTGAATATTGGTATGCTCCAACTTTTCCTTTAACTATTCCTCAAAACAATTTTTTTAATTCAAAAATACCTGGGATTCCATTGGAATTTTCAACTGTTGCAAATGGATTTTACATGCATTTTAAATGTGCTAACTTCTCGGATCAAATCGAAAATGTAGATCGTTACTTCGCCCCAATTGTATCAAAAGAGTTTACTGTAATTGACTTTAAGTCCTACCTGAAATATTTAGAATTGGAGAAACAAAAGGAGTTGGAGAAACAGAAAGCGAATGAAAAAAAGTAATTGTTTAATTTAAATTCCAATTGAAAATTGAAAATTGAAAAAATTGGTTTTGATTTATATGAATAAAAGATTACCACTTCTCTCAATTTATTGCTTATACACGAAATGAAGGCAATATTCTTTTCTAAATGTACTAATCACTTTACATTTATACAATGAAATTATAATTTGAAATAAAAAAAGGCACTCCTATTGAAGCGCCTTTCCTTGATTTTAAACCTAACTTATTTATTGAAAACTTGTAACCAATTTGATAATCGAAACTCGGTTTTGTTGATGAACCTCTTCTGAAGATTTATCTGTTGAATTTGTTTTAGCCAAATCCTCTCCTTTTCCAACAGCTTTGATTCTTTCTTTTGGAACTCCTCTTTTGATTAATTGCTCTGTAACGAAATTTGCACGTGTTTGAGATAACCAAACATTATCTTCTACTTCACCGCGAATATCAGTGTTTCCTTCCACTACAACAGAAATCGAAGGATTCTCATTTAAAATTTGTGATAATTTATCCATGAATGAATAATCTGAATTCGGATTGTTTGTTCTAAATTCAAAGTAAACATATGGTGGATTCCAAGCTAAAATTTCTTCTAAAGCTTTTACTTTCGCTAATGAATCTTGAATTTCTTGATCGCGAATTCGCTTGTCAATTTTATCTTGATCTAGAATTTTCCACACATCATCTTCGGCGTTTGAACCAATTCGGTTGGATGTAATTGTAATCGTATCGTAATTGTTATAATACCAATAATCGTCGTTTTCACTATTGATGATTTTTGGAAAATGTGTTACCTCACTTGCTGTCATTGTACTTGGATCAAACTTAGCTGCATAACAATCTAAATTTCCATATCCATATCTACCCGCACTTGAAAAGTGAATTTCATCGTTTTTAAAATGTGCATACATTTCATCGCCTGAAGTATTCACTGAAGTCAACAATTGCGGTGTTGTCCAAGAAGTTTCATTTCTTTTAGTGAAATAAAAATCAGATTGTGCATCTGCTCCACTAACAATTCTACCAAAAACTAAATTACCGGTTGTAGGTTCAAAAACACCAAAAGCAGTTGAAGTAGAATCTGTCAATTCACCGTATTGGAATAATTGAACATTTGTCACTTCATTCGTTTCTTTGTTGTATTCACCAACATATAAATGCGGATAATGCTTTTTTAAATCTTTCGCCAATAACTCAGTCATCGTGAAAACAACTTGATTGCTTAATGGATCTTTTGAGAAAGATGAGATTCCAGCTTCACTAAATTCTTCAGGGAATTTAACTCGAGACCATTGATTGTTAAATTCAACATAAGGTCGCATTAACATTAATTCGGCGTCATCAGCTGGATTTACGTCTAAAGAAGATTTTAAACTATCGAAACCCATTTCCTGAAAACGAATCCATCCAAACTGTTGTTCAAAATATAAAGCATCAGCTTTACGTGTATTGAAATCAAATTTTGATTGAACTGCATTTTTCGTTTCGTTGGTATTTTTCAAGTAATTACACGAAGCAATATCAAATTCCACTAAGTCCATAAATTCTGCTTCACCAAATTTTTTGTATTCGGCAATGGCCTCATCGTATTTTTTTAGTTGCTTTAAAGCATCACCTTTCATACGGTAATGAAAACTTTCATGCTTTTCTGAAGCAATTAATTCATCTAAAACAGTCAAACACTTTGTGTAATCACCCGTCATGTAATATGCATACGAAAGCAAGAAAAAATCATTTGAAGCCAATTTTTTTTCTTTTTGTACCGCTTCAAAAATATCGATACTCTTAGCATACTCGAAGCGGTCAAACTCAAAATATGCCTCCTTAACACTTTGACCATATAGTGAAAATGGAAAAAATGCAAGAATAATTATTCGTTTGAAATTCATCTTATCTACCTTGAGAGTACAATCTGTTTCTTTTGATCCATGGTGTTTTCGTTCCATCACCATTTCCGTTTTTCTGACGAGAAGTCAATTGTAATTCTAAGAAAACTTCATGAGAACCAGTTGAATAATCTCCGATATCAGAAAGAGTATAATCGTATGAATAACCAAAACGGAAAGGACCAAATTTAGCTCCACCCATGAAAACAACTGCATCATTGTGACGGTAAGAACCACCTAACCACAAACGTTTTGCGTAAATTCCTAATAAAGTGATGTCACCTTGCCAAGTTCCTGTTTCGATTGCTTGTAATAAAGTTGTTGCTTTCAAATCGAATTTTTCACTCAATTTGAAGTTGTAACCACCAATTAAATAGTAGTTGCGCACATTTAAATTCAATAAAGGATTTTCAAATGTGTATAAGTCTCTATTCATTTGAACCAAGTTCTTAGCACTTAAACCAGCAAATGCTTTGTCTTTGAAATAATAGAAAACACCTACGTTTGCATCTGGAACCATGATGTTATTAAAACCACGAGTTACAGCTGGGTCATTTGGCAAATACGTACTTAATTTCGTTTCGTCAATGATATGTTGTCCCATGCTTAAACCCATTCCCATACCTAATTTATGGTTTCTATCTTTCGATAATGGCAATAAGTATGACATATTGATTCCCAATGAAGTATGACGAGAAGGTCCAGCAACCTCATTCGTAACAATTCCTCCTAAACCAAAGTTTTTACCAATGTATGCATTCGCAGAAACATTTTGACTTGTTGGTGAATCAGGGAAACGCACCCATTGTTTACGGAAATTCAATTGCACTTGTGTGTAATCTTTTGTTCCAGTTGCACCTGGATTAATGACCATTTCATTGAACAAATATTGCGAGTTCAATCCAATTTGTTGTCCGAAAGCAGTTGAGCTAATGGCAACTAACGCTGTTAAAAATATATTTTTTGTTTTCATCTTTCTATTTCAATTATTTTAACGAATTACGATGATTGAACCATCGATTTTATCTTGATCTGCATTATTTAAATACAATAAATAGTAGTATGTATCTGAAGGAACAGTTACACCACCTACTTTACCATCCCAAGGTTGGTATAACCCTTTTGATTCATATACTAAATTCCCCCATTTGTTGAACAATTGGAAATGTAAATCTGTATATACATCAATATTGTCAATTACCCAAGTATCGTTGTAATCATCACCATTAGGAGTAAAAGTATTTGGAGGGAAAATACAGAATTCATTCAATTTAGGTACAAAAGCAAATGTATCAACTGAACAACCTAAAACGTCTTCAATATGAATTGAGTATGTGTTTGTTGCTAATCCATTAATGTATTGATCTGTAGATCCTATTCCCCATGTGTATGTGTAATTTCCGATACCACCATTTCCATAAGCAGTTAATTCACCATTGTATTGATCTTTACATTCAACTGGAACAACTAAGAATGTTGCAGCAACTGGTTCTGGTTCGAAAATTTGAACGGAAAGTGAATCTTGACATCCAAGTGAATCCGTTACCATAAAACTATATATTCCAACTGGAACATTGATCACATCTTCAGTTGTAGCTCCATTTGACCATGCAAATACGTTTACTCCATTTCCGCCAACAACATCAACTAAGATAGAACCATCTGATCCTCCAGCACAGTTAACATTATCACTTGTGAAACTTGCTTCCAATAACTGAGGTTGAGGGATAAACCAGAACATTTCGTAGAAACATCCGTTTGTATCTGTCATTTCCAATTGGAATGTATCAGAAGGGAAATTCACTAAATCTTGAGTTTGAGTTGATAAGGCAAAATCAGAATTGAACCAAGTGTATTGATATGGTGCTGTTCCACCTACTGGTGAAATATCGATAATTCCATTTGTTAAACCAAAACAAGTAACTGGAGTAATTACTTCGTTCATGACGATTGGATCTGGTTGAGTTACAGTTAATGTATCTGAAAGTAAACATCCGTTTGCATCCGTAATCAAGAAACCGTAATCTCCAGCAATTAAGTTTTGAGCTGCGAAAGTTGTTGCACCATTCGACCATAAATAATCGTAAGGAACAGTTCCCCCGTTGATTGTTACAGTTAATTTACCATCAAATCCGTTGTTACATTTTACGTGTTCCACTTCAAAATCATATGATAATGAATCACTTGGTCCTGTTAATGTAATTTCATTTGTAGTTGTACAATTGTTTAAATCGAAAATATCAACTGAATACGTTCCCACTCCTAAGTTTGTTAAATCTTGAGTAGATGAACCATTCGACCAAGAGTAAATATATCCTGGAGTACCACCATTTACTTCTAAATCGATACTTCCGTTTGTTCCGTCGAAACATAAGATATCAACTCCAGAAATTGTTGACGTTAAAAGAGGTGGTTCAGTAATCACAAAGTTGTCAACTAAAATACATCCTTTAGCATCTGTTACAGTAACTTGATAAGCATCTTGAGGGATATTTGTTAAATCTTGCGTTGTATTACTCATTAAATAAGAACTATTTTCCCATGCATAAGTATAAGGTGAAGTTCCACCAAACATTGTGAAGTCAATTGCTCCATTTGATTCTCCAAAACAGTTAACATTTGTCAAAACTTCAGCACTTGTTAAAGGCGCTAATGGTTGTGTAATAACAACAGTTGAAGAGAAGTTACAATTTTTAGCATCAGTAATTGTATATCCATAAGTATTCGCTGCTAAATTGATGATATCTTCAGTAGAAGCACCGTTTGTCCAGCTAAAATTTAATGGGTTTGTACCTCCTACTGGTGTAACGTTAATTGAACCAGTACTATTTCCAAAACAATTTACATTTACAAAAGTATGTGTTGCAGTTAATGGTAATAAAGGTTCAGTAATTGTTCTAGATAAAGTTTCTGTACAGCCATTATTATCTGTAACAATAACAGTATAAATTTGAGCAGGAATATTAGTTAAGTCTTCATTTGTAGAAACTAGTGTTGGTACGCCATTTGTCCAACTAAAAGCGTAAGGTGAAATCCCTCCAGAAGGAAGTAAGTTAATTGAACCATCAGTTCCACCATTACAAGAAACATTTACAGATGTAGCAGACAAATTTAATTTTGAAGGTTCAGTAATTATTCCACTTGCAGTTGTAAAACAACCTTTTGAATCTGTTACAGTTAATTGATAATTATCCGCTTCAACATTTGATAATATTGAAGAATTCGTACTAAACAAATTCGTTGAATTTTGCCACGAGTAATTGTATGGAGGTGTTCCCCCAGAAACATTTGAAGAAATCGAACCTGTATTATCTCCATTACATAAAACAGCAATCGGGAATACAGAAGCTGCAACAGCAGTTGGTTGCGTAATTGTAACATTTTGAGTTCGTGTACATCCTCTAAAATCTGTAATCAAACATGAATAATTATTTGCAGATAAATTTGAGATATCTTGAGAGTTTGCACCTGTTGACCAAACATATGTGTAAGGAAACGTTCCACCCCAAGCTGTTAAGTCAATTGATCCTGTTGAAGTTGCAAAACATGAAACATCTACATGAGATTCAGAACTTTGTAAAGCTTCAGCAGGCTCAGTAACAACCATCGAAAGGTTCGAAGTACATAAATTATTGTCTCTAACAATAACACTGTATGAACCTGCAGGAATATTAGTTAAATCTTGGTTCAATGTAAAACCTGGTCCATCGTTATTCCAATCGTATGAGTATGGAGCAACTCCACCAAATACAGATAAATCAATTTGACCAGTATTAACAGATTTACAATTTAAATTTGTTACCGTATTTGATAACACCATTGCACTAGGTTGGTTTACTACAAAAGATCCAAAAACAGTACATCCAGTACCTTCGTCTTTTACATTAACTGTGTAAGTTCCTGCTGGTTTATTTGTCAATAAAGTCAAACCAGTTTCACCTGAAGACCAGTTAATTGTAAAAGGGCCAACTCCAGAAGTAATAGATAAATTGACACTTCCGTTAGAACCACTATAACAGCTTACGGGACTTCCTGTAACAGCAATAGTAGGGCAACCAATTGGAGGGTTTTCTTTTCCAAAAACAGCTCCAACGGAAACGTATAAAATTGATAGATAAAAAGCTAATTTCTTCATTTTTTTAGCGAATAATTGTTATTGATCCAGTGTATTGATTGGATTGATCGTTAAATAAATCGATTATATAGTAGTAAACATCTGAAGGTAATAGTTGACCTTGAGAAGAACCATCCCATGGTTGGTAAACTCCTTTTTGTTCGTGAACCAAATTACCCCATTTGTTAAAGACTTGTAAATGTGCATTTGGATACAATTCCAAGTTGTCAATAATCCATGTATCATTGTAATCATCTCCATTAGGAGTGATTGTATTAACTGGATTCACACATTCATTAGAAACAGGATCAACGATTACATCGACTGTTAAAATACATGCCTGAGCATCTGTAACTGTTAATGTAAATAACCCTTCATCTAATCCTGAAATTGCATTTGTTGTTTCACCATTTGACCATAAATACGTGTATGGTTGAATTCCACCTGCTATCACAACTTTAATTGCTGCATCTGTTTGATCGATACAAGAAATTGGTGTAATTGAAACGTTTGATAACAATTGCATTGGTTGATTCACAGTTGCAGTATCAGTGATTCTACATCCTTGATCATCGACAACCAACAATCCGTATGTACCAGCAATTAAGTTTGTCGCAGTTGAAGTTGTTTGTCCATCAGACCAAGCATAGACGTATGGAGTTGTTCCACCTGTTACCGTTGATTGAATTGAACCTGTATTTCCACCGAAACACAAAGCATCAGTTACTGATAGATTCGCAACAAATGGTGTTGGTTGTCCAACAGTTACAATTTGTTCAAACTCACATCCATTTACATCTGTAACACGAACTAAATAGTCATTTGCTGGTAAGTTTGAAATTGTTTCACTTGGATTATTCAAGATAATTTCATTGTTATTACCCCATGTAAATGAATACGGCTGCGTTCCTCCAGTAATATCAATTACTATTGAACCATCAGAATATTCATAACAACTTGCATCAACAACAGTTGGAACTACATTCAATGCTGCTGCTGGTTGTTGAACAACTGCTCCAGTGAATGTGAAACATCCTTTTGAATCTGTAACAGTTAAAGTATAAGGTCCAGCTACAACATTTGAAATATCTGGGTTAGTTGAACCATTCGACCATAAGTAAGTATATGGTAATGTTCCGCCAACTGTAGTTGAAGTAGCTGTTCCTGTTGCAAAACCATTACATAAAATTGGATCAGTAACAATTGCAGTACTTAAAGCAGCAAGCGGTTGACTTACTGTATAAGTTGCAGAAGCAATACATCCATTTAAATCAGTTACTGTGATAACGTAATTTCCTGATGGAACGTTTGTAATGTCCTCCGTTACTTGACCACTTGACCATGAGAAACCGTATGTTGGAGTTCCACCAGTTACAGTTACATCTAAAGCTCCATCTGAACCTGCGAAACAATTCACATCGTTCATTGTACTAGACAATGCTAACGGCGCTAAAGGTTGAGTAATTGTAATTGAATCATAAATCACACAGTTTCTCGCATCAGTTACCATTACTACGTAAGTATCGGCAGCTAAATTGGATAAATCTTGTGTTTGAATTGAAATCAATTGATTTGTTCCATCCCACCATTGGTATGAGTAAGGAGCAGTTCCACCATTTACTGTTAAATCGATCGTTCCATTTGTTCCATCATAACAATTCACGTTTGTAAATGTATTTGAAGATGTTAATGGAGCAGCTGGTTGAGTTACTACAGCACTTGCGTTTGCCAAACAACCTTTATTGTCAACAATGTTCAAGGTATAAGAACCTGCTAAAACTCCAGTAATTGAAGGAGTTGATTGACTGTTACTCCAAGAATAAGTGTATGGTAAAGTTCCACCAGTTACAGAACTAATAACTTGACCAGTTGCATTTCCAAAACAATCAATTGTATTTGGAGTAAGCGCAATTGCTAAAGGAGCACTTGGTTGAGTTAACGTATACGTGTAACTTGCTGTACATCCTCTGAAGTCAGTTACATTTAATGTATATGTTCCAGCAACAATGTTTGTTAAAGCTGAAGTTGTAGCACCATTTGACCAAGCAAATGTATAAGGTGCAGTTCCACCAGCGATAACTGGGTTAATTGCTCCAGTTGCATCTCCAAAACAATTGATATTTGTTAAGATTGGAGAATGTCCAAGAGCTGCTGCTGGTTCTGTTACAGCAATTGTTCCTGTTGCTACACAACCTTTAGAGTCAGTCATCTCAACAGAATAAGAATCCGCTGGAACATTCGTTAAATCTTCAGTTGTGTATGGTAACACTTGATTTGCACCATTTACCCATGAGAATGTGTAACCTGGAGTTCCACCTGCAGGAGTTAAATTCACATCTCCATCAACACCTCCTTTACAAGAAACTGAAGATTGAGTTAATGATAATGAAGGTAATGTCGCTGGTTGATTAATTGAATAAGTTCCTGAATTTGTACAACCATTTGCATCAGTAAATAATAATGTATAATTTGCTGCAACTAATCCGTTGACATCTTCAGAAGTCAATACGATTGCATTTGCAGTATTTGTCCAATTGTATGTGTATGGCTGAATTCCTCCAACTGGTGAAGCGTTTATTGCACCATCACTACCAAATCTACAGCTCACATCAGATGTTGCGGCAGTTTGACTTAAAGGACTTGGCTGATTAATTGTACCAGAAATTACAGCTGTACAACCTCTTAAATCAGTTGCTGTTAAATTATATGTTCCAGCATTCAGATTTGTAAGGTCTTCAGTAGTTGCACCATTTGACCATAAATAAGTGTATGGAGCAGTTCCACCTTGTGTTAATACACTAATAGATCCGTCATCTACACCTCCATTACAGTTTTTGTCATCTGTAATTAGTGACAAATTAAGAGCTGTTGAAGGTTGAATAATCGTTGCACCAGCTGTCGTTTGACAACCATTCGCATCCGTAATCAACACTTGATAGCTATTTGCTGGCAATCCAGTTAAATCTTCAGTTAATGCTCCATTTGTCCATACATATGTAAAAGGACTTGAACCATTTGTCAAAGTAACATCAATTGATCCATTGGAATTACCAAAACAATCAATATCTACTTTTGAAGAATTTGCAGTAAACACGCGCGCTCTCATTATAAAAGGAGCATGTGGACATTCAGTAAAGCCTTCTAAAGTCCAAGTTTGGTTGAACCAATCGTATTGAATATCTCCAATTGGTAAAGTATAATCTAAAAGTGGTCCTATATTAAAACTAAATCCACTAAAAACAATTGCAGGAATCGTAAATGAAGGAGTACAA
>JBKDZA010000330.1:0-21868 GCA_046308455.1 Fluviicola sp. | reverse complement strand
TGTTGATTTCTATGCGCATTTTGGATCAAGAATCTTAGGAAAGAAAACAGTTGTATGTAAAGATACGCCTGCATTTATAGCAAATAGAGTAGGAGTTTACAGTATCATGTCACTTTTCCATGTTGTTGAACAAATGGATTTAACAATTGAAGAAGTAGATAAATTGACGGGTCCAGTGCTTGGTCGACCGAAATCTGCAACTTTCAGAACATGTGATGTAGTTGGTTTAGATACCTTAGTTCATGTAGCAAATGGATTGAAAAAGAATTGTCCTTCTGATGAGGAAAATGCTTCTTTTGTGTTGCCTACTTATATCCAAAAAATGGTTGAAAACAACTGGTTGGGAGATAAGACGAAACAAGGTTTTATGAAGAAAGTGATTACTCCTGAAGGAAAAAAAGAATTTCATTCGTTGGATTTAAAAACAATGGAATATCACCTTTCAAAGAAAGTAAGTTTTCCAACTTTAGAAATAACGAAATCAATAGATAATTTAAAAGAAAGAACAAAAGTTTTGGTTTCAGGTAAAGACAAAGCTGGAGAATTTTACCGTAAAATTTTCGGTGGCTTGTTTGCTTATGTTTCCAATCGTATTCCAGAAATATCAGATGAATGTTTCAAAATCGATGATGCATTGAAAGCTGGATTTGGTTGGGAATTGGGTCCATTTGAAACGTGGGATGTACTTGGTTTTGAAAATGGTCTACAATTGATACAAGCTGAAAACAAAACTGTTCCAAGTTGGATTAATGAAATGAAATCTGCTGGAATAATTAGTTTTTACAAAGTTGAAGCAGGTAAAAAATATTATTATTCTCAAATCTCAAAACAATATGAATTGATTCCAATTGGTGATGAAATTATTGTTTTAGACAATTTAAGAGATGAAAATACAGTTTGGAAAAATGCTGATTCTACGATCACTCATTTGGGAGATGGGATTTTAAATTTAGAGTTCCACACAAAAATGAATACCATCGGAGGAGGTGTTATTCAAGGAATCAATAAAGCAATTGATTTAGCTGAAAATGAATACAAAGGTTTAGTTATTTCAAATACGGGAGCGAATTTCTCAGCAGGTGCGAATGTCGGAATGATTTTCATGATGGCTGTTGAACAAGAATACGACGAATTGAACTTTGCTGTAAAAGCATTCCAAGACACAATGATGCGTGTGCGTTATTGTTCGGTTCCTGTCGTTGTTGCTCCACATAATATGGCGCTTGGTGGTGGATGTGAATTATCCATGCACGCAGATAAAGTTGTTGCTCACGCAGAATTGTACATGGGCTTAGTTGAATTTGGAGTTGGTTTAATTCCAGGTGGTGGCGGTTCCAAAGAATTTGCTAAACGCTTAAGTGATGAACTGAAAGATGGTGACATTAAAATCAATCGTTTACGTGAACGTTTCTTATCAATTGGTCAAGCAAAAGTTTCAACGTCAGCTTATGAAGCCTTTGAATTAGGTTACTTGAGAAAAGGAATTGATGAGGTGGTTGTTTCAAGAGAATACCAACTGACTAGAAGTAAAGAAGCTGTTTTGGATATGGTTCATGCAGGTTACATTGCGCCAAAAAGAGAAAAAAACATTACAGTAATTGGACAAGAAGGACTTGGGATTATTTATGTCGGAGCGAATTCTATGTTGTCTGGACATTATATGTCTGAACACGATGGTGTGATTTCTGAGAAATTAGGTTTTGTTTTATGTGGTGGCGATTTATCTGAGAATACAGTTGTTTCTGAACAATATTTATTGGATTTAGAACGAAAAGCATTTGTAGAGTTGTGTATGCAAAGAAAGACCTTGGAAAGACTGGAAAGTTTGGTTAAGAGTGGGAAGATTTTGAGGAATTAAAAAAAGAGTCAAGACAAGAAGAGTCAAGACTGAAAGAAGTTAATTATGAAACTAAAGTTAGAACTTCTTGACTCTTATAGTCTTGAAATCTTGACTCCAATTAAAAAATAAAAGAAATGAAAAATACAGCATATATCGTAGCAGGATTTAGATCCGCAGTTGGAAAAGCAGGAAAAGGTGGATTTCGATTCTTTCGTCCGGATGATTTAGCAGCACGTGTTATTGAACATTTAGTTGCAAGTATTCCAAATTTGGATAAAGAAAAAATCGATGATGTAATCGTTGGTAATGCAACTCCAGAAGCTGAACAAGGACTGAATGTTGGTCGAATGATTGCGTTAATGGGATTGAAAACTGATAAAGTTCCAGGAATGACAGTCAATCGTTATTGTTCTTCTGGGTTGGAAACAATTGCAATCGCACAAGCAAAAATTGAAGCTGGAATGGCGGATTGTATCATCGCTGGTGGTGTTGAATCCATGTCAGTTATGGCGATGGGAGGTTGGAGAATTGTACCAAATCCAAAAGTAGGAAAAGAAAATCCGACGTGGTATTGGGGGATGGGACTTACAGCTGAAGCAGTTGCAACACAATGGAAGATTTCGCGTGAAGAGCAAGATGCATTTGCATTAAATTCACACAACAAAGCATTAAACGCAATTAAGAATAATGTGTTTTCTGATGAAATCGTTCCAATTGATGTGGAGCATATTTTCTTGGATGAAAACGAAAAACGACAAGTTCAAATTAATAAAGTATTGATCGATGAAGGTCCACGAGCTTCTACTTTAGAAGGTTTAGGAAAATTGAAACCTGTATTTGATGCGAGAGGATCTGTAACAGCTGGGAATTCTTCTCAAACTTCTGATGGCGCCGCTTTCGTAATGGTGATGTCTGAAAAAATGATCAAAGAATTAAACTTAGAACCAATCGCACGTTTAATGAGCTACTCAGTTGTAGGTGTTGAACCAAGAATCATGGGGATCGGACCTGTTGATGCAATTCCAAAAGCAGTAAAAGCTGCAGGTTTAACTTTGAATGATATCCAATTAGTTGAATTGAACGAAGCTTTTGCATCTCAATCTTTGGCAGTTATTCGAGAAACAGGATTGAATCCAGACATAGTGAATGTAAATGGAGGTGCAATCGCACTTGGACATCCACTTGGATGCACAGGAGGAAAATTGTCGGTTCAATTGTTCAATGAGTTACGTCGACGCAATCAAAAATATGGAGTTGTTACCATGTGTGTTGGAACAGGACAGGGAGCAGCAGGAGTTTTTGAATTGTTGAAATAAAATTAAACACTATTAAAAAACTGAATAACATAAAAGTCTTTTTTACAAAAAAGGACGAGGCTCGAATAAAATTTTAGTGTAGAGTTATCGAATGATAATGATTAGATAAAATTTTAGAGTACGAAGTCCTTTGAAGTAAAAAGGCTTTTCTATTTCTTTGATTTTGAAAATAATTCAACCATTGGTTTACCAATCATCGCATTAGGACGTTGCACATCTAAAACATGAACCAAAGTAGCTGCGATATCTGTGATTTCGTAAGCCGTGAACACTTCTTGCTTCGGAATTCCTTTTCCGTAAAACAAAACTGGAACGTGTGTATCATAGTTGAAAGCTGACCCATGACTTGTTCCTTTATGTGCAGAACTTTCATTCGATTTATTTAAATATCCTGGTTGTAAAATGAAAATCAAATCGCCACTTCTTTCACGGTCGAAACCAGCACAAACCATTTGTTCCCAGTTTGTACCTGAAGCATCTTTCAATTCGTTTCTATCATAAACAGCTTTCACTTCAGGCCATTTTTCAATCTCCATTTTTAAGAAAGCCAACATTTCTGAATAATTAGGTAAAAATTCAGATCCTGGTTTCAAATAAACATTGTTATTCGTGATTTCAATAATTCCTGAATTGGAAAACTTTGCTTGAAAACTAGATTTTAAATTTGCAAATTTTGTTTCTGTGTACAAATAACCTCCAGGTAAGTTTTTCTCTTTCAAAAATTGAGGAACTGGAACAACTGCATGATCAGCCGTCAAATAAATAACATATTGTCCTTTACCAACATTTTTGTCTAATTCGGTCAATAAACGAGCAATCTCTCTATCCAAACGGAAATACATATCCTCCATTTCAAGCGAATAAGGTCCAAATGCATGTCCTGCAATATCTGGCGTAGAATAACTGATAGTCAAAAAGTCAGTAACTGCATCTTTCCCCATGTTTTCACCTTTCATCGCAGCCAACGAAAAGTCTGTTAAATAAGAATTTGCAGCAGGCATTACGGTGAAATAATTGTATTGTTCTGTTGTTGAAAGTCCACTAATATCATATGGAAAAGTGGGTGTTGTTTTCCCTAAAAGTAATTGTTCGTAATTACTATTATCTTGGTTTGCATATTGGTAAACTGCTTTTTCGCGAGATAAATCCCACAATAATTTTGCATAAGTTGCGAATGGATTCGAAGTGTAGAAATCTGTTACCCAAGATTCATTGTTTTGTTTGTAATAGCTACTTGTGATAAATTTCCCGCTTGAATAATCGTACCAATAAGCCCCATCAGGATAATGTCCAGCAGGTAAAATTGCTCCTCTGTCTTTTATCGAAGCTCCAATAACCTTCGCATTTGGATATGTTAATTTCAATTGATCCGTAATTGTATTTGCACGTAACCATTTTGGAGAACATTTTCCATCTTCTGAAACTAAGCCAATACTATGAACATTTGTATCTTCTACACAATTAATTTCTCTTTTGTATTCGTCTTGGTACCAATCGTTTGCTACAATCCCATGGTTTGAAGGAGTTGTTCCTGTATATACGCTTGCATGTCCAGGACCTGTGTATGTAGGCACATAATTGTAAGTCACATTTCTGAAATGAGTACCATTGTCCATCAATTTCTTAAATCCACCATCTTGAAAATTGGGATAAAAACGATACAAATAATCGTAACACATTTGATCTACAATTACTCCGACAACCAACTTAGGAGCATCTTTTTGAGAAAAACCAACTGATGAAATCAAAATGGAAACAACTAGAAGAATGGCATTTTTTCGCATAACACTTGTTTTATTTAAGTACAAAAATATCAGAAACAGTTGAAAGCAGCTTTTAAATCGTTAAAAATTAAATGATGTATATTAAACTTGAACTAGATATCTAGTCTTTTTTCACTTTTTTAAACAGTCAAACGTTTGTGTTTTATGAGAACCGTTATCGTTAGGTCAAAAGAATTTCTGATTTTTGTAGTGTAAATTGAACAATAATGCTCGGATTAAAACTACCAACAGATCCACGTTGGACCAAAATCGTTGAAAAAAACATTGAAGAAATTCTAACTGATCACGCATTCTGTGAACAAAAAGCAGCAAGTAATGCAATTTCAATAATTGTTCAGTATCCAATGTATCCTGATTTAGTGAAAGCGATGGTTGAAATTTCACAAGAAGAAATGGAGCATTTTGGTATGGTTCACGATAAAATTTTAGAAAGAGGATATCAATTAGGAACCGAACGTAGAGACGCGTATGTTCATGATTTATTAGCCTATTTGAAAACAAATCATTCCGGAAATCCACAAAAAAGTCACATGGTCAATCAATTGTTATTTGCTGCAATGATTGAAGCGAGAAGTTGCGAACGCTTTAAACTACTTTCTGAAGAAATTAATGATGAGGATTTGAGAGTTTTCTATCGATCTTTGATGGAAAGTGAAGCCCGACATTATGTTACTTTTCTGAATTTCGCACGTAAATATGGTGAAGGAATAGATGTGGAAAAACGTTGGCATGATTTTTTAGAATTTGAAGCAAGTTTGATGTCAAAGTATGGCAAGGATGAAACAATGCACGGATAAGTAAAAAAGTATTAACTTCGTTCAAAATATGTTTACTACATTGAAAATGAGTTAAATTTCAATCTAAAAAAGCAAGTTTACAATATTACATTAAAAAAATAATAAATTAAATGTTCAAATTTTTTACAGTTGTTCTTCTTTCAACTTTAGGTTTATTCATCGTTTCGTTTACAATTCCAAGTGAGAAGTTGGATGAAAACAAACCAAGAAAATACGAAACTCAATATGTGTGGATAATGGTTATTGATGGTCCACGTTTTTCAGAGACTTTTGGCGATTCAACGCATAAATACATTCCAAATTTGGCAGATAAGTTAGCGAAAGAAGGAACTTTATTTATGAATTTCAGAAACAATGGACCTACTTATACGAATGCTGGACATGCAGCAATTACTACGGGTCATTATCAATCCATTTCAAATGCAGGAAAAGAATTACCAAAAAATCCTAGTATCTTTCAATACTATTTGAAAAACAGACAAGTGGACAAAAATGATGCGTATATCGTTTCAAGTAAAGGGAAATTAGAGATTTTGGCAAATACGAAAGATAAAAAATGGTGGAATGCATATATGCCAGCAACTTATTGTGGGAAAAATGGATTGGCAACTGAGTATATCAATGACGAACAAACTCACAATAAATTAATTGAGTTGATGAACGAAAGAGCACCTCATGTATTATTAGCGAATTATTTGGCAGTGGATAGTTATGGTCATTCAAATGAATGGGATAAATATTTATTCTCTATAAAAAAATGTGATGAATTCGCTATGGATCTATGGAGTAGAATTCAAAAAAATCCAACGCTTCAAAATAAAACAGCTTTAATTATTACCAATGATCATGGTCGTCACCTAGATGGACGTAAAGACGGATTTGTGAATCATGGGTGTAATTGTGAAGGTTGTAGAAAAATATTTATGCTTGCAATAGGTCCGGATTTTAAGAAAAACGAAGTGGTTCAAACTGAAGGTGAATTGATTGATCTAAGTAAAACAATTGCTGAAATTCTTCATTTTGATATGCCAACTTCTGAAGGACGAATTTTGAATGAACTATTTAAATAAATTTTGAACTTCCACATGGAAATCAATCTCGAACAAGAAAGACAAGAAATTCTTCAAGCTTTTAAAGGTTTACTAAAAGCAACGAAAAATAGAACACGTCAAGAAACAAATTATATTCGAAAAGCATTCGATGTTGCCGTTGAAGCACATAAAGATATGCGTCGAAAATCTGGTGAACCTTACATTTATCATCCAATTGCTGTTGCACGAATTTGTGCAGAAGAAATGGGACTTGGTGCAACTGCAATTGCTTGTGCTCTTTTACACGATACAGTCGAAGATACACATATCACCTTACAAGATATCGAAGATTTATTTGGGGAAAAAGCCAGAAGAATCATCGATGGATTGACAAAAATCCCTGAGGTTTTTGATGAGAATACTACAGTTCAAGCTGAGAATTTTAGAAAAATGATTCTAACTATTTCAGATGATTTACGTGTTGTTTTAATCAAACTTGCTGATCGACTTCACAATATGCGTACGCTTGGAAGTATGAAGGCAGATAAACAATTGAAAATCGCTTCTGAAACTAGCTTTTTATATGCTCCACTCGCACATCGTTTAGGATTATACAACATTAAAACTGAATTGGAAGATTTGGCAATGAGTTATACAGAGCCAATCATCTTTAAAGAGATTAAGTCGAAATTGAAATCAACAGAAGATGTTCGAAATCGCTTTATTCGTCGCTTTGTTCATCCAATTCGTGAATCTTTAACCGCTGAAGGACTTACTTTTGAAATAAAAGCCCGACCAAAATCAATTTCCTCTATTTGGAGAAAAATGCAAAACAAACAACTTCCTTTCGAAGAAGTATTTGATTTATTTGCAATTCGAATTATTTTAAATTCAACACTCGAATTAGAAAAAGCTGATTGCTGGAGAGTGTATTCAATTGTAACTGATTTTTATCAACCAAGTCCAGATAGATTACGAGATTGGATTTCAACTCCACGTGCAAATGGATATGAATCCTTGCATACAACTGTAATGTCACCTCAAGGAAAATGGGTGGAAGTCCAGATTCGTACAAAACGAATGGATCAAGTAGCTGAAAAAGGACTTGCCGCGCATTACAGATACAAAGAGAACAAAGGCGACGATTCTAAATTTGATCGTTGGATAGCTGAAATCCGAGAGTTGCTTGAGAATCCGAGCGCAAATGCTTTGGAATTTGTGGAAGAATTTAAAATGAATTTGTTTCATGACGAAATTTATTTATTTACTCCAAAAGGTCAATTACGCGTACTTCCAGTTGGTTCTACAATTTTAGATTTCGCTTACGATATTCATTCAGATATAGGTAACCAATGTATTGGTGCGAAAGTAAACAATAGACTAGTTCCTTTGAGCTATCAATTACAAAATGGCGATCAAGTCGATATCATTACTTCAACGAAACAACGTCCGCATGAAGACTGGTTGCGTTTAGTTGGATCTGCTCGAGCAAAACAAAAAATTAAATCTGCAATTAACGATTATCGAAAAGCTGTTGCTCAAGATGGTCGTGAATTATTGGAAAGAAAATTAAAACAACACAATATAAAGTTCACAGCTGAAAATATCCACGCGTTGGAACGTATTTTCGGATGTTATTCGTCAACTGATTTGTATTTTAGAATTGCTAAAGGTAAATTAGACACTAATCGTTTAAGAGAGTTGACAGTTGAAAATGGAATGATTGTTTATGACAAAAAACCTTTAATTGTTGGAAAAGAACGAAATGAATCTGAAGTTTTAGCCAAAGTAAACAAGAAAGATGATGTCATCATTATTGGACAAGATTTTAAAAACATTCAATACCAATTATCGCGTTGTTGTAACCCAATTCCAGGTGATAAAGTTTTTGGTTTCATAACTCCAAACGGAGGAATTAGAATCCATCGTACCAATTGTCCAAATTCCGAAAATTTACAATCGAAAAGTGCAGACAAATGCATCAAAGCGAAGTGGTTGAATGATGGAATGGTTGAACGTATTGCAGCAATTCGCTTAGTTGGTTTAGATGATGTTGGTATAGTGAATAAAATCACAGAAGTTATATCGAATGAATTGAATGTGAATATGAAATCAATTTTCTTCGAAGCTTCTGATGGAGTTTTTGAAGGTCGTATTCGTTTATTAGTTTATGATACGGAACAATTGGATTTGTTGATGCGTAAATTTGAATTGGTTGAAGGTGTGAAACGTGTTGAACGTTGGGACACTGCAATTGAGTAAAAATTTTTATTATTCCACCTTTTAAACAGTAAAAGATACTGTTTGATAAGTTTTGTCAGAGAATTGTCATAAAAAATGCGAAGTTGAGTTTTTTTATCTTAAATTCGTAATCAAATAATTTATTTTTATGAAGAAAAACTACTTTTTTGCAGCCTTATTATTAGGTTCTATTTCATTTTTCGCATTTCAAACAACTGAAAATGCAGAATTGACGAAATCAATTTCAAATTTCCATTTAACTTCAGGAGGTTCTCCAGGTGGAAAAACAGGTGCGCCAGGTGATGGAACATGTACTGATTGTCATAGTAGTGCTGTTACAGGAGCTTCTGTTGATAATTCTTTAACAATTGCAACAGGTGTTACTCCAGTTACTAATTATACACCCGGACAAACATACAATGTTGCTGTTGTATTAAACAACTCAACAGGTGGTGTTGGACATGGTTTTGAATGCTTACCTTTGAATTCTTCAAATGCTTTAGCTGGAACTGTTACTGCAAGTGCTGTTGGAGGAACTGAAAATGTAACTTCTGGAGGAAAACAACGTGTTACTCATACTAGTTCTAGTCAAACATCTTGGGGATTCACATGGACTGCTCCAGCAACTAATGTTGGAACTGTAACTTTTTACTTAGCAACTATTGATGGTTTTGGGGGTAAAATTCGTTTGTCTCAACACACAATTGGTTCAACTGCAAGTGTAAATGAAGAAGCAAAACTTTCTGGTTCTGTTGCTTTCAATCCGTACTCAAATTCAGTTGTTATGAATTTAAACTCTATGTTTGCTGATGATTTAACTGTAAATATCGTTGACATGAATGGTAAATCAGTTCAATTCGAAAAAGTTGGTAAAGCTTCTGAAGGTGAAAATTCATTTACTTTACGTTTGAATGACAATATCAAAGCTGGAACTTATGTTGCTCATATTGCAGTTGGAAACAACTTCATGACAAAACAAATTCAAGTTTCTAAATAATTTTAACTTGTACTTATAAGTTATGAATAAGCCTGTTTTCGGACAGGTTTATTTTTTTAACACATTTTATGTACCATGGTAAATAAATAACTCTATATTTGTAACATGAAATTCGATATACATCATTCAGATACAAGAGGACATGCAAATCATGGCTGGTTGAATGCCTATCATTCGTTCAGTTTTGCATCTTGGTATAACAAAGACAGAGTTAATTTTGGAGCTCTTCGCGTTTTAAATGACGACACTGTTGCTCCGAGCATGGGGTTTTCGATGCATCCTCATGACAATATGGAAATTATTACGATTCCATTGCAAGGTCAAATAAAACATCAAGATTCAATGGGACATTCCGCAGTAATTGAAGCTGGAGAAATCCAAGTGATGAGTGCGGGAACTGGAATTTATCACTCAGAAATAAATCCGAATCGTGAAGTACCATTGAAATTATTTCAAATCTGGATTTTCCCCAATAAAAGAGGTGTTGAACCAAGATATGATCAACGAAAAATAGATTTAGATTCAGTTAAAAACGATTGGAAACAATTGGTTTCCCCAAATGAAAATGATGAGGGTTCATGGATTCATCAAGAAGCTTGGATTTCAATGGGTGAATTTGACGAAAATTTAACAATTAAAATTAATTCACGTTCATCTAAACATGGAGCCTATTTACTTGTTATAGAAGGTGAAATCGAATTTGAAGGTGAAAGATTAAGAAATAGAGATGCACTAGCAATTGAAGATTTTTACAACTTTGAAATTAAAGCATTATCAAAAAGTAAATTACTTTTGCTAGAAGTACCAATGGAATTTTAAACAAACATATATATAATGATAGAACAATTAAAATGGCGTTATGCAACAAAACAGTACGACGCAACAAAAAAAATTTCTGACTCAGATTTAAGTAAATTAATTGAAGCTGCTAATCTAGCTCCAACATCATATGGTTTACAACCGTTTAGAATTATCAATGTTGAAAATCCTGATTTGAGAGCGAAATTACGTGAGAAATCATATGGTCAGTCTCAAGTTACAGACGCATCAGCTATTTTTGTTTTTGTAGTTGAAAACAACATGACAAATGATATGGTTGATACATACATCAATCGAATTGCAAGCCAAAGATCGTTACCAGTTGAAGCTTTATCTGGTTTTGGAGATTATATGAAAGGTGCAATTGGATATAAATCCTCTGATGATATTGTTTCATGGAATCAACGTCAAGCTTATATTTCTTTAGGATTTTTATTAGCTCAAGCAGCAGTTTTGAATATCGATTCAACTCCAATGGAAGGTTTTGACCCAGCTGGTTATGCTGAAGTTTTAGGTCTACAAAATGAAAATGCAGTTTTGGTATGTGCATTGGGATATAGATCTTCTGAAGATCAAACACAGCATTATCCTAAAGTAAGAAAATCACTTACAGAATTTGTTGAAAATAAATAAACGATTTAGTCGAAAGTAAGGGGGATCAATTCGATTCCCCTTTTTTGTTGATTCTTTGTTGAAAACTAACTGAAAAGCAAGGGATAAAATGACTACTTTTGACTTTTCAAACCCATACGATGGTTCAAGAGGAATTGCAAGAAAAAGTAAGAAGCATTTTTTCCGCTTATTTGGAGCAAAACGGACACCGTAAAACTCCGGAACGATTCGCCATACTTGCTGAAATTTATAATTATGTCGGACATTTTGATATCGAATCTTTGTATATCAAAATGAAAAATCAAAAATATCGAGTTTCTCGGGCAACGCTATACAATACAATCGATTTATTGTTGGCGTGTAATTTAGTTCGTAAACATCAGTTTGGGAAAAACATTGCACAGTTTGAAAAAGCTCACGGTTCGAAACAACACGATCATGTTATTTTAACGGATACAGGTGATGTAATCGAATTTTGTGACCCAAGAATTCAAAGCATAAAAGCAACGATTGAAGAGGTTTTTGGAGTTGAAATTCAACACCATACACTTTATTTTTATGCAGTAAAAAAATCAAGTAAATAATCCTATGAGTTTTGTTTTTGACGTAGAGAAACGTACGAATGTATTTGTATTTCATTTATCAGGAAGATTGATATCACTTGAAGGAATTCAACAAGTCATTGAAACAGCTGAGAAAAACTTAACTCCAGAAATGAATTCCATAATTTGTGATTGTAAAGATCTGGAATACTGTAATAGTTCTGGATTAAATCTGTTTGTTCGATTACTTACAAAATCTAGAGCTCAAGGTGGGGAATGTATCCTATTTGGACTTCATGGGTCAGTTCAAAAATTATTTGAATTATCAAAATTAAATCAAATATTCACGTTAGTCGTTTCTGAAGAAGAAGCATTAACTCGAATCAATCAATAAATAAGAGTCAATAAAAATGGCAGCAATTAGAAAAGTAGATGTATTGTTAGGTCTTCAATGGGGAGACGAAGGGAAAGGTAAAATTGTGGATGTTTTAACGCCGCAATACGATATAATTGCACGTTTTCAAGGTGGACCAAACGCTGGACACACACTTGAATTTGAAGGAGTGAAACACGTTTTACATACAATTCCATCAGGAATATTTCACGGAAATGTGATCAACTTAATCGGAAATGGTGTAGTTATTGACCCTGTTGTTTTCCAAAAAGAATTGGAGAAATTAGTTCCATTTAATATTGATACAAAAAATCGATTAGTAATATCTAAAAAAGCACATTTAATTCTTCCTTCACACCGTTTGCTAGATCAAGCTTCAGAATTATCGAAAGGTAAAAATAAAATCGGGTCTACTTTGAAAGGAATTGGTCCAACTTACATGGATAAAACTGGAAGAAATGGATTGAGAGTTGGCGATATTTTTATGGCTAACTTCAAAGAAAAATACGACGCACTTGTTGAAAAACATATCAATATATTGAAGCATTTTGAAGGTTTTTCATACGATTTATCTGAAATGGAACCAGCTTGGTTTGAAGGAATTGAAGTGTTAAGAAACTTGACAGCTGTTGATTCTGAACATTACTTGAATGATGCGCTTAAATCTGGTAAACGCGTTTTAGCAGAAGGTGCACAAGGTACTCTTTTAGATATTGACTTCGGAACGTATCCATTTGTAACTTCTTCAAATACTGTAACTGCTGGAACTTGTACTGGATTAGGTGTTGCCCCTTCTAAAATTGGAGATGTAATCGGAATCTTTAAAGCGTATTGTACACGTGTTGGTTCTGGACCATTTCCAACTGAATTAGAAGATGAAGTAGGGGAAATGATTCGTCAAGAAGGTCGTGAATTTGGATCTACAACTGGACGCCCAAGAAGATGTGGATGGATCGATATTCCAGCTATGAAATACGCAATTATGATTAATGGCGTTACAGAATTAGCGATGATGAAAGCTGATGTTTTGGATAAATTCGACACAATTCGCGCTTGTACAAAATACAAAGTCGATGGTGTTGAAATGGATTATTTACCATACGATATTGACAATGTTAAAATTGAAGCAATCTATGAAGACATCCCGGGATGGAAACAAGATTTGACGAAATTAACAAGTTTTAACGATGCACCTCAGGCTTTGAAAGATTATGTAACATATTTGGAACGACATTTGGAAGTGCCAATCACAACAGTGTCTGTTGGACCAGATCGTGTACAAACTTTGGCATCAAAATAAAACATACAAATAAGAAAAAAACTATTGAAAAATTGGTTTACATATTGTCTAAGAATTGCGCTTGTTTTGAGCGCAATTTTTGCGTTTGAGAAAACTTCTTTTTCACAAAGTGAATGGATTGAATTACTTCCCGGTTCAGAACGTTTATCCTACGACGAAAAGTCGGGAATCGAACGATTGACAGGACTTCTAACATTCAAATACCAAAACAATATCATGTATTGTGATTCCGCACATTTGAAACGCTCAACAAAAGAAGTTTGGGCTTACGGAAACGTGCAACTAAACAATAACGATACGCTCAATTTATTTTGTGATTCAATTTATTACAACGGAAAAACAAAAAAAGCCAAACTTTGGGGACATGTACGTGTGCGTGATCGTGAATACAAACTCTCTGCTGATACTGTTGAATACGACGCGAAATTAAAACGTGCGTCTTATAAAAATGGGGGTAAAATTGAAAATATCACGCGAAATGAGGTGTTAACAAGTAAATATGGTTATTTCCACCCAAATACAGAAGAGAGTTTTTTCCGTGGAAATGTTGTCTATAAAAGTCCTGAAGTGAAAATGACGACTGATACTTTGCAATACAATTATTTATTGCACCGTGTTTATTTTTTTGGTCCAACTAATGTTACAAATAAGGAAACAAAGCTTTATTGTGAAAAAGGATGGTACAATGTCGAAACGGAAGAGGGCGTTTTGCGTTCAAATGCATGGATCGACCAAGAAACGAAAAGAATCGAAGGCGACAGTTTGTATTATGCCCCATTAAAGAAAATTGGAATCGCAAAAGGAAACGTAAAGATTTTTGAAAAGAAAGAAAACTTAGAACTAAGAGCAGGTTACGTTCATTCAGATGAACTAAAAGGTTTGGATGTGTTAACTGAAAATCCAGTTGTGATTTGGAAAAGAACGAAAGATACACTCTTTGTTCGCGCTGACACACTTAAACATTTCAGAGATACCTTAAATAAAACGACACGATTAATCGGAAATAGAGAAATAAAACTTTTTCAAAACGATATTCAAGCAATTGCAGATAGTTTAGATTACCAAAAAGATAAAGGTGAAATGAAACTATGGAGCAACGCTCATTTTTGGAGTAAAAATTCAGAATTAACTGGTGATACAATTTCTGTTTATTTCCTTCAAGATACACTATTAGATCGCGTTTTCTTGAGAAATAATGCCTTTGCGGCAAATGAAGTAGATTCAGGACGTTTTTATAATCAATTGGCTGGGAAGGAAATGTGGGCGTATTTTAAAGACAAAGAATTAATAAAATCTACGGTAAATGGAAATGCTGAAACACTTTTCTATCCCATTCAAAAAGAAGAAACAGATTCTACAATCATTGAGAAAAGATTAGGAATGAACAGACTGATTGCTTCACAGTTAAAAGTGATTCTTGATTCTGGAGAAGTGAAAGGTGTTACTTTTATTGAACAACCCGAGGGAATTTTTTATCCAATTGATCAACTAGTTGAAGAGTTGAAATTCCTGAAATCTTTCAAATGGAATCCTGCTTTACGACCTAAAACATATAAAGAACTGATTAAATCTGAACTTTAATCCAAATCGCTTCACCATTTTCAATTACCAATTCTTCAATTTGTTGTTTACTTGAATTAAAGCGTAATTCAATGTGATTTGCTTTGCCAATTTGTTCTCCTTTACCATTTAAAAGCGTAAAATTCCAATTGTCATTGTCCTCGACTTCAGTTAGTGTTTGAACTGCAAAATAATTGAGTTGATTAATTTCTCCAAGGTATAAAACTTCGATAAAATCTTCTCCACCAATGATTTTTTTGTCTTTTGAAATGATTCCTTTAAAGTTAAATTGATTTGTTTGGTCACTTAAACCATCGTCATCAGTATTCGAATATTCAACAACTGGAGCCCATTGATTCAATTTGAATGAATGAGCAGTTCGTGCAACTTCCTTTTCAAATTCACCGCGATATTTAGGATGTGTTTCAAAAATAAATTGACTATTTGGAATTGGTTCAATTGATTTAAACACAAAAGGAAAGCGTAATTCACCAATACTGTCAATACAACTAGAAAGGTTGTTTATGTAAACAGTTGCGCTATTGTAATGAAAAGAATTTGCTGTTGAAAAACGTGCTGGAATGATCATTTTTCCTTTAAGGTCAATAAATCCGACTAAATCATTTTGTGAAACGGCTGCTTTTTCTTCACTAAATGGTAATGCAAAACTATATTTGTTTTCAATCATCAATTTGCCTTCGTTATTGATAAACCCAAACAGGTTATTCTTTTTAACACGATATAAATCAAAACTTTTAGGAGATATTGACTCATATTCGTAAGGTATAATCGTTTTTAAAGAGCTTGAAAAAACAGCATATTTTCCATCACTATTTCTAGAAACAATAAAATTGTTATCGCTCAATGGTAAGATGCTTTGAAAGGCAAGAGGTAAAATTTCTTTAAATGTCAACGAATAAAAGCCATACGAATAGGTGGTTTCAAAGCTTGTTATTTTATTTTTTTTACATACTAGAAATCCAGAAGAGTATACGAAAATCGAATTGTATTTCGCAGGAATTTTTTCATCTCCACTTTTAGATTTCAAACCAATATTGCCAGTGTTTGATTTGAAAAATTCTAAATCTGAGGGTAAGTCAATTGTTTCCAATTCAGTTTGAGCAACAAATGAAAAGGATACAAATAAGAAGAAAGAAAAAAAGAGCTTCTTGATCATTCTACTTCTCCAGTTTCAGATAAAATAATTGCGATTGGACGAGTACCTTTAAATTTGCTAAAAACAATCATCATGAAAACAGTGATTGGAATACTCAAAAACATTCCTGTTTGTCCCCAAATTGTTCCCCAAAAGATTAAAGCAAAAAATGTTGCTAACGTACTTAAGTTTAATGATTTTCCAAGAATTTTAGGTTCTAAGAAATTTCCAATTACACCTAAAACAATTGCTAAGATAATGAATATCCACAATGCAGCAGTTGGATCGCCAAATTGTATAAGCGCATAAGCTGCTGGTAAAATGGGGCTTAATAATGCACCTATTGTTGGTATGAAGTTTAAAATAAAAATCATTAAGCTCCAAAAGAAAGCACCATCAACGCCAAAAATAACTAGAACGACAAAACTTAAAATGGAAGCAATTAGAGCAATCAAAGATTTCATTCCAATGTAATTGGTTATCGAAACTTCAATTTGTTCGAAAATTTGTTTTGAAGTGACTAATTGTCGTTGATTATCAAATAAATGAGTGAGTTTTTTTTGAAAGGAACGCTCTTCAGTAACAATGAATAACAAATACATCATTGTGATCAATACTTTTCCAAATGAATTTCCAATGATACTCAGAGATTCTTGAATGTTATTCTGAATGAATTTTCGAACAGTATTCGTATCAAGTTTTATTGATTCTAAATGCAAAAGCTTAATGATTTTATCAATGTTTCCAGTGTAAGCTTCCGCTTTTTCATAAATTGTTTCCAAATTTACTCGAATCACAGTGCCCAAACCAAAAATAACTCCAATGAAAATAATGGAAGTGAGTAAAGTCAATATCCAAGGTTTTTTTAATTTATTTCGAAATACTTTTTGACTCAATTCTCGGCGTACTTTTCGCATTAAAAACCAAACAAGAAGTGAAAAAACAATAGGAATTAGAATACTTTTTCCAAAAATAAGCAAGGCAATTGTACCAATCAAAACGAATAAAATTTGACTAGCTTTTGTTAATGCAGACTTTTGTGTTGTGTTATCGGAATTCATTCTTCGAAATTAGTAAATTAATTTATCGTGATTGTTTTAAATTACGTTAATTAATAATCGAAATCAACAGTTTACTCATTGGATTTTAAATGGTTTTTTTTCTAAAATTTATTTACATAGATTTGATTGTTGAATAAATGGCCATAAACAACTTGAATCTGAAACAATTTTTCAGAAAAACTTAAATTAATAAATCATGAAAAAGAACATTTTTAAAATTTCTTTTTTGAGTACAATTTTATTGTTCTCATGTCAGAAAGATGAAATTAAAACAAATCAAACAAGTAATTTAGAGGGTAATACGTCTTCTAACATTTCTATAGAAAAAATCAACCGAACTAGACCATTAAGGTTATTACATTTTTATGATGCTGGCAAAGGTGGTGTTGATTGTATAAATCAGCCAGGGAATTGTTTACCTGATGTAGTAATTACTCCTTCTAAATTAAGTATGTTTAATTCTTTGTGGAATGTTTTAATTACTAATAATCAAGTTTTAATTAAAAATTATTTCATTGAAAATTCTGCTTCGTTGTTAAGTTTTTTTGATCAAGAAGATATAAATGGTGTAATAAACAGTAGTTTGAAAACAGAAACCATTAATCAGACTAGTGAAAATCAAAATCCAAGTAAATACATATTGTTTAAAAATAATTCAACTGGAGAAATTGATTTTGTTTATCCAATAGTTCTTTAAATGAAATTTTATAAATCTAGAGCAAATACTGTTATAGTTATTTTAACTGTAACAGTATTTTTTGTTTTTTCATGTTCTAAACAAGAACTAAAATATAAGTTACAAAAAAATGATTTTATAACATTTAAAAACAATTTAAGAAAAGGATTTTTAAAAGAATTATATGTAGAAGGACATAATTATTATGCAATTTATGATTTAGAGACAGAAAAAAAAGCTTTTATTTATAATCAAAATGGAAAAATAGTATCAGCATTTAATTTAGAGAAATTGTCTAAATCATTAGTTTCTAATGGAGTGTTAAGTTTCATTGACTTGAAAACTGTTTTGTGTTTTGAATATCAAACAGGGATTCTTTATAAAGTAAATAAAACAGGAAAAATACTTGATTTTAAGAATTTTTCAAATATAATAAAATCTGAAAATGGCTATGAATTATATCCAAACTTTTTAAAAGGGAAATTTATATTTAATAAAAATGATTTACTTTTTTACATTTCATATTCATTGCCTGAGAAATTTAATAATTTAAACAATCTAGAATATACTGAATCATTCGGTAAATATAACTCCAAAAAAGAAGGTTTTATTAGGATTAAAAATCCATTTTCAAAATCTCCTAAAGTTGAAAAACTTAATGTGAACTTATCTCGTTTCTTTTTGAAAAAAGGAAAATCTGTTTCTGATTTCCCAACGTTCTTTTTAAAAAATGATTCGCTTGTTTTGAGTTCTTATTATTCAGACAAAATTTATATTTATTCACTAACTAAAAAGAAAATAATTTTTACAAAAAAATTGACTTCAACAAAAGGGAAAATCGGAATGAAACAACTAAATATTGATTCAGATTTATTTGAAAAGCAATCACGTTATTTTTATGAAAATTTGAAGATTTCATCTATTGACTATGATGAAAGAAATAAGAAATATTTTATTTTATTGACAAAACATGTCGTTTCTAAAAAAACTACAATTAGACCTTTAATTATTCTAGATGATAAATTCAATCAAGTTTTAGAGATTAATTTAAATGATGAGAATTTTGATTTATATTATTTATTTAAATATAAAAAAAATGATTACATATTGTACAACACCAAAATCAATGAAAAAGATAAAACCAAAATTGTTTTTAATAAGTTTAGTCTTATTTAATTTTCAAATCTTTTCTTGTAATTCAAATATTGAGAAAAAACCATTGAATTCAAAAATTGAACCCAAATCGTATAATTGGTCTAGTTTGTTTGTTAAGAAGTTTAAATTAAAATCAAATTATGAAAACTTATTTTACATTAATAGTATTGGATGTAATTCTTGTGTGAAAAAGTGGTCTAACTTTGTCAGTAATAATATTACGAACAAAGATCTTGTTATTATAGATGATAGTTATTCTAGTTTTGACATATCTTTTTATCTAGAGAATAAAGCAAATAATAAAATAATTTTAGATGATAATCAATGTGTTTCAACTAATACAGAATACAAATCTTCATTTTTCGTTAAATTCAAAGAGAATTCATTTCAAATTGATACAATCATTTTATTAAAAGTTGAAACCTTTGATCAAAGTTTAAATGAAATAAAAAGAATTATTGAAAATTAAAAAGGTTGCTCAATTACGAACAACCTTAATCTTTTATATAAATTAACAAATTAGTCGTTCCAAACACCCATTTTATTGAATTTCTCAATGCGTTCGTTAACGCGTTGTTTCGGTTCTTTTGGATCTAATTCAGCTAAGTATGATTTAATTTTTTCTTTAACAATTGCAAAAGCTCCATCTTGATCGCGATGTGCACCAGAAATTGGTTCTAAAATAACATCATCAACCAAATGGTTTTTCTTCATATCTGTACTTGTCAATTTCAAAGCCTCAGCAGCTGTTTCTTTGAAATCCCATGAACGCCATAAAATTGACGAACAAGATTCAGGAGAAATTACAGAATACCACGTGTTTTCAAGCATGACAACTTTATCGCCAACTCCAATTCCCAATGCTCCACCAGAAGCACCTTCACCAATGATGATACAAATTACAGGAACTTTCAATTGCATCATTTCGTAAATGTTTCTAGCAATTGCTTCTCCTTGTCCACGCTCTTCAGCTTCTAAACCTGGAAATGCTCCTGGAGTATCAATAAACGTTACAATTGGTTTGTTAAATTTCTCAGCCATTTTCATCAAACGCAACGCTTTTCTGTATCCTTCAGGATTTGGCATCCCAAAATTACGGTACTGACGCATTTTTGTATTGATTCCTTTTTGTTGTCCAATGAACATTACTGAACGACCATCTAACAATCCAAATCCACCAATCATTGCTTTATCATCTTTCACATTTCGATCACCATGTAATTCTTGAAATGTAAAATCTGTAATTGCATTGATGTATGCAAGTGTATATGGGCGGTCTGGATGACGCGACAATTGTACACGTTGCCAAGGAGTTAAATTTCCGAAAATTTCTTTTTGCTTCTCAACCAATTTTTCTTCTAGTGCACGAATTTTATCAGACATATCTACATCAGTAGTTTCGCCTATTTCTTTCGTTTGTAAAATCTGCTCTTCTAGAGCTTTAATCGGTTCTTCAAAGTCTAAGTATGTCGACATAGCATATTATTTGAATGGCAAAATTAAGGAAAATTGTTTGCATCTGATTACTTTTACCACATGATTACATTTCCTACATGTAAAATTAATTTGGGATTACATATTTTGTTCAAGCGAACAGATGGTTATCATGAACTGGAAACTGCTATGTTAGAGCTTCCTATCTCCGATGTGTTAGAGGTTCTAGCGGATGAGAATCCACGTTTTTTTTCTTCAGGTTTAGGTATACCAGCAGGAGAAAATTTATGTCAAACTGCGGAAAAAATTCTTCGAAACAACTATTCATTTCCAAAAACATCTACTTATCTTCATAAAAACATCCCGTTAGGTGGAGGTTTGGCTGGAGGTTCATCTGATGCTGTTTTCTTTTTGAAATTAATCAATGAAAAAATTGACTTAAAAAATTCAACTAAAAAACTACTCGATTATTCAGCTCAATTGGGTTCAGATTGTGCGTTTTTCGTAAATGGGGGCATGCAAATTTGTTCAGGTAGAGGTGAAATAACACATCCAATTCAAAATTATTTAAAAGGATATTTCATTGTTCTCATAAATTTAGGGATCCATGTGTCAACAAAAGAGGCTTTTTCAAATGTGAAACCATTGAATGAAAGAAATTCTATTGCATCAATTCTTGAGCAGCCAATTAAAAATTGGAAAGATTTACTTAAAAATGATTTTGAAGAAAGTGTTTTTCCTCTTTATCCGGTTTTAAATGAATTAAAAGATAAATTGTACAAAAGTGGAGCTGTATATGCTTCAATGTCGGGTTCCGGTTCAACAATGTATGGAGTGTTCAGAAAACCAACTGATTTAAAGCTTGAAATTCCTGAAAATGGATTTCTAAAATGGGTTGAAATTTCTTAATTCTTTATAAAACGAAGTGTTTTCAAACCAAAATTCGTTTCTACTTTAACGAAATAAACTCCTGATTTGAAAGTGCTTGAATCGAAATTGGACTCATCGCTTTTTAAAATTAATCGTCCATTCATATCTAAAACGGATACTTCAAGAATGATTGAGTTTTTTGAAGAAACTTGGATTAAACTATTCCCTGGATTTGGATACAAAGAAAGTTCTTCGATTTTATTTTCTTGTAAAGAGATAGTAC
>JBKDZA010000329.1:0-4150 GCA_046308455.1 Fluviicola sp. | reverse complement strand
GCTGATTAGTACTCACATATTTTGGACGAGATGCACGGTTTTTTGATGCTTTTTTCATTTTTCCTTGCACTTGATCCTGCAAAATTAACTGTTAACTCAATAAAATCAAAGAGTTATACTTTTTCAGCAGACCCTAATTATTTTGAAAAATGTACAACTATCAATCTTTATTTGATTCTTTATTTGAAAATCGATTAGAAATAAAATTAAAAAAACTTGAATCCCCGTATAAATTTTTCCTTTTCAACTCATTTGAAAAGTCAACTATTTCATTTTTTATACTTTTTAAAGATTCGTTTAATTCAAACAACTGTTTTTCAGTAAAGTTTATAGTATTTGTAGGTGTTTTATCAAAAACTAATGGCTTTTGAAGTTTTTGAGATTTAATGAAAATTCGAACTGATAAAATAAAAATGACTAAGTAGAGAGAGATAATGATGACCAAAAAGACAATATGTTGATTAAGATAATAAGTACATTTTTCATCACTTATATTTAAACCGAAAATTAAATTATTATACTCTTTAACTGAAAAGAAATTAATCAAACTTGGAAGTAAAAGTAATGTTTGAAAACAATAAAGAAATCTAACAAAAAAAGATTCACACTTTTTTAATTTATTGTTACCCCAAAAACGAGTTAGCATCCAGGGAAATCTACCTATTTTCATTGCTCCATTTTGATTATTCAAATATTTAATATTCAAACTTAAATCTTCAAGCAAAACATTACATTTATATAAACTAATCAGTGAAATCGGAAATACAATTATTTTAAAAATTTCCGGATTAAAATTCAAGCCTAAAATTGAGAATGATGAAAAACCAAATAAAAACAATGAAATTGACAATAAAACAACTGTAGATGAAATTGTAAATGCTCTTTTTGCTTTGGTTAAACTATTTAATATTACATCAGTATCTCCACCCAACATTGAATCACCTTTTACAATAACTTTATTAATACTCGCGGTATTATTAAAAAGATTATAAACTCCATTCAAGCCTACAATAAGATCCTTATTTTTCTTAGCATATACATTTGTTAATTCATCAAATTGCAAATTAGTAAGCTTAAGATTTTTAGCCAATTTATTGTTTAAATTAATCTTTGTGAAATAACATAGACTTTGAAACGAATAATCTAATTTTTCATTAAACAATTCACAATCAATAAAACTAGATTCATATAAATTAATTTTTCCTTTACAACCATTATTTAATCTGACTTTGTTAAAAACAACTTTATCTACTTTTACATTAGAAAACTCAACGTTTTTAAAAATTGAATTATTAAAATTGATGTTAAAAAACTTTACATTATTAAATTTAACATTTTCAAAAATCACTTGATCAAATAATACTTCATAATTAGAAGTACTTGAATATCTATTAAATTCTATATCTTGGAAAATACAATCTTTAAATACAACCTTTTCAAATTTTACATTTAATCTTGTTAAATTGTTTTTAGAAAACTGTTCATTTAAAAATTCAGTGTTTTTCACTTCAATAAAAGACATTGAAAAGTTAGTTTTCCAATCACTCCATACTCTTGGTTCGCTTTGCCAATGATCTTTAAAGTGACTTGAAAAATCAGAATATTTGCTTATTTCGTTGTCCATTAATTTCCTTAATTACTTTCTAGTTGGTCCTTTGTATTTTTTCTCTTTCTTTTTCGTCCAACCGTGTTTCGCTTTACGCGAATGTTTGATGATATTTCCTTTTGGAAGTGTTCTAAATACAACTCCAACATGATGTTGGAAATAATTACTCGGTCCAAATTGATCTGGGAAAAAAGCAAATTTTCCTGTTGTTCGCACTTGTAATCCCCATTTTGGAAGAAACCAATAATTGAGTCCACCACCAACACCCAATTGAATTGAGTAAGGGTCAGAAAAAGCAGTTCTTTGTGTGAAACCAAGTCCTAAAGTCACAAATGGATCCAGTTGTTTGAACAACATTCTGCTTGCAAAGGAATATTTGTAGTTTGCATCGAATGAAAGAAACATTCCTGAAAAACCAGTTGTATCGTTGATTAATTTACTAGCAGAGTATTTATTGTAACTTCCGATAAGTTCCCAACTATGCGCTTTTTTAATGTGTTTATCAAAAAATAGAGATGAAGGAAACGGCACGAAATTCCACGATTCTTTCACATCAAAAGGCTGACAAAATTGACGTCCAGCATCTTGTACCACATTTCCTGAAATTCCCAATTGCCATTTATAGGGTTTTGGTTTAGCTGCCCAAGGTCCAGTATGTTGTGCATAAGCAACTACTAATGAACAAAAGAAAAGAAAAGTTATTGTTACATTTTTCATTGGAACAAAAATACATTTTCTATAGAAAAGTTACGTTAAAAATTAAGAAAATGAGTGGTTGAGGGTTTTTGGTTAGTATTTAGGGTTTGGCTATATGGTTCTAGGTGAATTTTGCAAAGTGGATACTTATCAGACAAAGTACTTAAGTCTATATCACAATTTTGCAAAGTGAAATCCAGTTTTTAGCAGTCTTTTTATTCTTAATTTTCCTATTACTATCAGCTTTTGGTCCATTCCTTATTATTAAAGCATTCTTATTTTCAAAAAATAGAGACCGTAAAGACGTAAGATGTTATTTGATTAGTGGTATAAAAATAACTTTCTTTATGGGAGTTGGTTGGTATTTTTTATACAATTTTTCACTTCAATCAGAATGTGCTAAAACAAAAAATCCGACTGCAAACACAATCGGATTCTTAACTTCTTTCAATTATTTTTATTTCAGACTTGCAATCGCAGAATCATAATTCGGTTCGTCAGCAATTTGATCCACCAATTCCGTGTGAAGAATTTTGTGGTTTTCATCCAATACAACAATCGCACGTGCATGCAAGCCTTTCAAGGCTCCGTCAATCAATTCAACTCCATAGTTTTGTCCAAATGAACCATCTCTGAAATCAGATAACGTCTCTACATTATCAATCCCCTCAGCTCCACAAAAACGTTTTTGAGCAAAAGGTAAATCACGTGAAATACACAATACTTTCGTGTTTTCTAACTCTGAAGCACGTTTGTTGAATACGCGAACTGAAGTTGCACAAGTAGATGTGTCAATTGATGGGAAAATATTTAAAATCAAACGTTTTCCAGTATAATCAGCTAATGATTTTTCGTGTAATGATGGATCTACTAATTTAAAGTCAAATGCTTCAGTTGCGAAATCTCCATTTGTATGTACGGTGTTTTCACCCAATTTTGTTGTTGCCATAATTTGTGTTTTTATTTGAAGAACAAAGAAACAAATAATATGTTTAGCTCCAATTTGAATGTATGAAAAGATTCGTTTTTTTAACAAAAAAATAGATGTCTAGATATCTAGACATCTGTCATAATTTACGCCGTAAAAAATCGGTATAAAAATACAGTGAATGCTTCTTCCCAATCTCACTCGCATCAATCAATTGAATCGAAAACTCAGGAATTTCAGCCTTCAATTTATCATCCATTTTCTTTAATGCATTTTTCTTATTACATCCCAAATTGGTCAAACCATATTTCTTATATCCAGGTCCAAAAACCCCCAACTTTGAATCTTTCTTCTTTAACGCAAAGTCGTTTTCATTATAGACAATTTTCCATTTTGTGTTCAAAAAATTCATACTCGATGAAAGCGAATGTACAACTTCCAAAAATTGCATATCAGAAGTAGCTGGAGCAATCAACAGACTTTTCAATGAATGGTTTACAAAAAAAATCGTTCCTTTCATATTCTCTAAACAAGATAGATACGTTCGAGAACCCAAACTGTGAGTGATCACCATCAATTCCTTTTGTTGAACACGTTCAAAAAATTGAGCCATTCCCTTCCCTACTTCAATTGATTGATTATATGAAGCTTCGAATAATCGAAACAATTGTTTGTTTTTTTTTACTCTTTAATGAAAAACAACAATCATACAATCCATCCCAATACAAAGCAACCATTGGAGTCGTTTTCTCTGATTCAAGTATAAACCCGCGTAAATTTTCTGCTTCCTTTGGTGAACTAACTCCATTCGGGATTTCATGAAAACTTTTGCGGTAACCGTGTATGTAAAAACAAATTTTCGCTGCATCTAATCGTTGGATTCGTATCACATTTGTTTGTATGATACGTTGATTCAAAAC
>JBKDZA010000328.1:0-3519 GCA_046308455.1 Fluviicola sp. | reverse complement strand
TTACAAGATTCTTCTGTTGGAAATGAATTATAAAACTCTAGCAACCTCATATTTTCTATATTTTGAGGCGAATTTACGACCTGAACTACGTAATTTATTTACGTTCTAATGTTTTTGTGGTAAAGTTCCCGACAAGCATATTATTTTTTAATCAAATATTGATTATTTAAAAACCATTTATTAAATTTGATAATACATATAATACAAAAAGAACATGGGAGCTCAAAAGCCAAATATCTTCAACAAAGAAAATGAAAGACTAGCAAAAATCTCAGATGCATTTGCATCTCACTGGAGAATTGAAATTATAAATTACATCCATAAAAACAAATCTGTCACTCAAGAAAAGTTAACTCATCACTTAAAGCTGAAACATTCAACTGTTAGTCATCATATCAACAAACTAGCTACAGCCAATGTCATCACAAAAACATTTTATGCAAATACTTACCTTCTCAACCTAAACATAGAAACTATGGAGAATTTACTCGATTATGTTTCTACAAAAACGAATCAGTAATTTAAGGATGATAACGCTCAGTAGCCTTACTCGCATTTTCCAAAACTGTATTCTTCATGTCATCCATGTAAGTCTGACATTTTTTAAGTAATTCTTCATTACTTGTAGCTAATATTTTTGTTGCTAAAATACCCGCATTCTTTGCTGCATTCAATGCTACTGTAGCAACTGGAATTCCATTTGGCATTTGTACAATCGATAACAATGAATCCCAACCATCAATGGAATTTGAACTCTTGATAGGAACACCAATTACTGGAAGTGGAGTTAATGAAGCAGTCATTCCTGGTAAATGTGCGGCTCCACCTGCACCTGCAATAATTACTTTAATTCCTCGACCAACTGCTTCCTTTGCATATTCCATCATGCGTTCTGGTGTACGATGTGCTGAAACAACTGTCATTTCAAATGGAACACCAAATTCTTTTAAAATTGCAGCAGCTTCTTGCATGATTGGCATGTCAGAAGTACTACCCATAATTATTCCTACCATCGCTTTTTTCTTGCAAAGTTAAAATAATTGATGAAGTACACACTTCAAAGCTACCAACTTACAATTCTTAATTTTATCGATTTTGACCCTAAATTGTTGTTAACTTAAGAGATAATGTTGACAAATCTCTCACTCAAAAAACGAATAATTGTTAACTTTGAGTCCTTATAATTACACGAATGACAAATTTCCACAAACTACTTTTAGGACTACTTTTTTTACTCTTTTGTTTTAATAGTAATTCCCAAATTACATTGTATTCAGAAAATTTTGAATCAAGTACAGGTTGGACCAGTTTTGGACTTGTAACTCCTAATTCATGGGTGATTTCAAATTGTACTAGTTTTTCAGGGAGCAAATCGGCTTACATAAGTTCTGGAGGAACAACAAATGATTGTACACCTTCTGGGATTGAACACTATGGATATACAAATTCCGCCGGAGCAAGTCAACAAGTGATTTTAGCGAAAGAAATTAATGCCAGTTGCTTCGCATCAATGTCAATTGAAGCGCAAGTGAAAATCCAAGGCCAATTGGGAGCTGATGAATTTGAATTTGTATACTCCACAAATAACGGATTTACATGGACACCAATTGGAAGTCCACTATCAAATGTTCCAAGCTATACTTTGCAAACTCAAAATTTACCAGCTATTCTAGATGGAACTACATTTTATGTAGGTTTTCGTTTTACAGTTAACAACTCTGTCATCGGAGCTGCTGCTCCTTCAGTCGATAACTTTGTTCTAAAAGGTTTCAGTTCAGATATTACAAACCCAACGATTACATGTCCCTCAAACTCGAATCAAGCTGTAAGTACAAATTGTGATTTTAACCTTTCTGATTATACTTCTTTAGCAACTTCAGCTGATAATTGCTTTGGTCTAATCTTACAACAATCTCCAGCTCCAAACACTACAATAAACTCAAATACACTTATTACCATAACTTCAACAGATTGGTCAGGTAATTCAGCGAATTGTTCATTTACTTTATCTTTAATAGATACAACAAGACCGACTATCACCTGTATTCCAACTTCAAATGTATATGCTGATATATCATGTAAAGGAATTGTACCAGATTTAATTCCAACTGTAAGTTCAAGCGACAACTGTACCTCATTTTCAAATTTAGTTTTCACTCAAGTTCCTGCTCCAGGAGTTTTTATTACTGCTGCAACAAACGTTTTCGTGTTTTCAACGGATGAAGATGGAAATACAAACTCTTGTTTCACTCATGTTGGAATCATTGATACTATAGCGCCTACTATTATTTGTCCCCCAACTCAAACTGTTTCAAGTAATGATGGCTGTAATCACATTTTAGATGATTTTACAGGATTAGCAACGATTACAGACGATTGTTCAATTACGTTTACTCTAAGTCAAAATCCATTAATCGGATCAACTATTTCTGCTGGTTCATACACCATAACATTAACTGGACAAGACGAATCTGGAAATGCTTCTTCGTGTACATTTACTGCTAACATTGTTGAAAACACTCCTCCAACAATTATTTGTCCCGGAAATTTAACTGAACCCGCAAATGCTTCTTGTGAAGGCACGTTACAAGATTACACTTCTTTGGTAACTGCATTTGACAATTGTACTTCAAACAACTTAATTACAATTTCGCAAAATCCAGCTTTAGGGTTTTCTTTTGCTGATACAACTTTAGTTACAATTACTGGAGTTGACTTAAATGGAAATTCAGGATCTTGTACGTTTAATGTAATCCCTGTTGATCAGCAAGGACCAGTAGTTACTTGTATTACAGATACTATTGTAGCCATGTCAGCACCTTGCCAAATTACGATTCCTAATTTAGTTGGAAGTCACAGTGCAATCGATAATTGTTCTTCAATTAGCAATTTAACTTTTAGTCAAAGTCCAGTAGCTGGAACTTTAGTTGCAAATCCAACATTTGTTACGGTTACTTACGAAGATGAACTGGGAAATACAGGAACTTGCCAAACATTTATTATTCCAAACGATAATGTAATTCCAACAATTACATGTCCTGGAACGCAAAGTCTTGATATTGGAATTCAATGTACGACAACAACTCCTAACTTCACTCCATTAGCTGTTGTAACTGATAATTGTACTTCATTTTCAACTACTCAAACTCCCACAGCTGGTAGCATCATCAATTCTGGTGACAACTTAATTACACTAACGGTAACAGATGTAGCTGGAAATCAAGCTTCATGTCAATTTATTTACGATGTAACTGAATTTGTATCTCCAACAATTCAATGTTCAGCTGATTTACAAGTTTGTAACCCTTTGGTCGATTACATTTCTCCTGATGCTCAAGACAATTGCTTATATCAATTGGTTCAAACAGATAATTCAGGATTTACAGATGGCGACATTTTTCCAATTGGAGTTACAACTCAATCATACATGGTAATCGATTCTTCTGGAAATAGCTCAACTTGTTCTTTTACAGTTACTGTTTTTGAATATCCTGATACAGCTAACATTTTGGTTGATAC
>JBKDZA010000327.1:0-2650 GCA_046308455.1 Fluviicola sp. | reverse complement strand
TTTTCATAATTATGTGTTTTAAAATTACTAAAAAAGTTATTTCCGACTAATTTCCCTTTGACCTCAATCCCCGATGGGGAGGTCCAGGGAATTACTCAGAATAACTTTTAATAGGTTTACACACTTTATGAGATACTACCATTGTTACTGTACTAAGAATATTACTTAGTGCAAGTAAACCTCTTCTCGAACTCATTTTTTATCTTTTGAATTATCTTTAATTGTAAAATCTCTTAATGCAGTTCCCAATTCAAGCATATCGCGACCAAATTCAGCTTTGAAATTTTCCCATCCAGATTTACTATCCGTTTTAAAATCAGCCATTCTTTTTTTCATGTCTGTATTTTTAGCGTCTAATTCATCAATTTTCTCTTCATATTCAGCTTTAGCTTCGCTTTTTTGATCTGCGATACGCGCATTGAATTCTTTGATACTTTTTTCGTTTTCTGCTATTTCTTTGTTTGTTCTTTCTTTGTATGCTTCCATATCCAATTTATATTCTTCGTTAGTAACTTTTAATTCTTCTTTTGCATCTTTGACATTATCTTCAGCGTCATTCACTTTTTCTGCTGGTGATGAACACGCTGCTAATAATAAAGTTAAAAGGACAAAAGAGATTGAACTTATTCGAATTGATTTTTTCATTTTTTACAGATATTAAGCAATGAATACATTTTCAGTGCCCACAAAGGTCACTCAATCAAGCAGGAAAAGTATTACACAATTCTGGGGTTGAATTGCATGATTTAGAGATAACTAATATGGAAGTAGAAACTATTTACTTTTTAGGATATAATTTTTAAAAAATTTTTCAATTCCAACTAAAATTAATGAACAAACTAGAAATTGAAAAAGCTTAAATAATGTAGGATAAAGAATATCTTGGTAATGATGCATACTCCAAGTTGCAGGTAAGTAGTCACGGTGGAGAGATGTCACAAAAATCACATATTTCTCTATTGAAAAGGAAAGTACTACCATCAAAAAAATTCTTACAATCCAATTCTTATTAAGTTTTTTAAACCAAAATAGTTGTGTAAAAAGGATTAATACAAACGGTGTTAATTGAAAATATTTATAAATGACTGGATTTCTTGAAATTAAATTTCCAATTTCTACGAAATAATAAATTGGGAAAAGCAAAATATAAATCAAGCCCAGAATAGCTACTGTTTTTTTTGTAGCATGATCAAATTGGATTATCCGATCTCTCTTCGATTTAAAAGCCAACAACAAACAAATGAACAGAACAGAGTATAGGAAGAACCCTGAAAGGATTTCTTGTAATTTTAGTAGTATTGAATGCACCATTAATCTTGGTTAAATAGATCTTGTAATTTAGATTCGTTGATTTCATTTAAATCTACATTCACTGTAATGTTTTTATCAAATTTTAGCTTTTTTTTGAAAGCTAGTAGTTTATTTTCAACATAACCTAAAACAATAACTGTAAATGTTTTACCAAATGGTATTTTATCATTTTTATACATTGAATTTTTATTCTTTTGAATGCAATGATAATCAGTTAAAACACAATTTATATCAGAAAATAAAATATATACATTTAAAAATTCATTGTTTTTTTTAGGTTTGAAATTTAATGAAATTAACCCCTTATTATCAGAATCAAGAAAATAATCACAATTTATCCATCCAAACTTTTTCAACTCAATTGATTTGTATGTTTTGTCTGTTAATTCATCATTCTTATTTTTTTGTGTAATTTCTTTTTGCTCCTCCACAGTTAAATCCTCAAATTTTTGATTATCAACATAGTCAAACATGGCATCTATATCATTTTGATTATTTGTTTGATCACTTTCTAGTTTATCTACAACTTGTTTTTTATTACTTACAATATCCTTTGAATTCTTAGTAAAGTTTTCTCCAGTTTTATTCCAATTCATATTATTCAAAGAGTCTTTTTCTCCATAAAAAAGTTCCATTTTTTTTGAATTTATAATTGGAAAATTAACCGCTAAAGTTTTACTTTCTTTTAATTTTAATTGCTTATTATCTGATGTCAAATTGATGAAATAAGCTCCGCCAGATTCGAGAAGTTTACCATCAGAAATAGTTTGAGCCGATGAAAACAACAACTGTTTTTGATTCATTAACTCTTTTAATTCAACTTGAATATTATTCCCCAATTTTGAACCATCTTCACAAACTAAATCATTAGGATTTATTTTAATAACTGTCCCATTCTTACCTACAATTTCTGAAGGTTTTGAAATTTGAACTGAAAAAAACTGTGATTTCTCTTCATATCTTGACAAAATAGTCTGAATTTTTTTAGAACTTTTAACGTAATCTAAATCGATTTCTTCTTTTTTATTCAAGTTAGAATTACTATTACAAGCAAACAAAAAAAATAATCCAAATACAACTAATAATTTCATGTTTATAGTTTTTTATAACCAAATTAGTTATAATTTCAATTTACAAGAGTGAACGAACAATAAAAAGTTTGATTTAAACGCTTTTGTTATTTCTTTCCTTATCCCATTTCATAGGATTTTTAATAATGTAATTTTTAATTCGTTGATACGCAAAATGATTTCTGATAATGTGATCGTGGTAATTCGGTTGAAAAAAATGTTTGTTGGGTTTGTTGTTTGGTTTTGTGTGTTGTTTTTGTTGGTTGTTT
>JBKDZA010000326.1:0-6001 GCA_046308455.1 Fluviicola sp. | reverse complement strand
AGAAAATCACCTTAAAATTAGGTGAAGGAATGATTATTCCAGCCCACTCTAAACACAGTTTCAACGCAAAAGAACAATTTAAAATGTTGACAACTGTGATAAAAAGTGGTTACGAAGAAGATTGATTTTTTGAATCATTTTACATCAGATTAGAACGCTTACAATTCAACTTTTAATTCAACACTAGTGATTAAAGTAAATAAATTGGGAATTGTACTCTCAAAAACGAATAATAAATTTGAAAACGAAGGTGTTTTAAATCCTGCTGTTATAAAAGTTAACGATACAATTCATCTTTTCTATCGTGCTGTTTCTGAAGGAAATCACTCAAGTATTGGATATTGTAAGATGTCTAGTCCACTGGTAATTGATTTTAGAAAAGACTCCCCCCTTCTTTTTCCAGAATATGAATACGAATTGAAAGGAATGGAAGATCCCCGAATCGTTGAAATTGAAGGGGTTTATTATATGTCTTACACAGCTTTTGATGGTGTAAATGCACTTGGAGCCCTGGCAACATCAACAGATTTAATTAACTGGGAAAAAAAAGGGATTATTGTTCCTCAAATAACATATGAAGAATTCAAACATTATTCAAAATCAAATAGTAAACTCTCTGAAAAATACATTAATTTCAATCTTTACAGAAAAACATTCGAATCAAATGAAGATAATTTATTTATTTGGGACAAGAATCTAATTCTATTTCCTAGAAAAATTAATAACAAATTCTACTTTTTACATCGCATAAAACCTGATATTCAAATTGTTGTTGAAATCAATGATTTGAAAGATTTAACGGAAGAGTTTTGGCACCATTATTTCAAGGATTTTAAAAAATTCGTTATCATGTCTCCAAAATTCTTCCATGAAATGAGTTACATCGGTAGCGGATGTCCACCAATTGAAACAGCGGAAGGTTGGGTACTCATTTATCATGGAGTGTCAGATTCAACTGAAGGTTATGTTTACTCTGCTTGTGCAGCACTTCTCGATTTAGAAAATCCAAAAAAAGAAATTTCGCGTTTGCCGTATCCTTTATTTTCTCCAGTTGAAATATGGGAATTGAAAGGCGAAGTCAACAATGTCTGTTTTCCAACGGGAACAATTTTAGATAACGACAATTTATATATTTACTACGGAGCTGCTGATGAACGGATTGCAGTTGCTATGATTTCACTAAAAGAATTGTTAGCTGAATTAAAATTAAATCCAACAATTTGATTGTGTAAACTTACAAGTTAATCTCTAAATAATGTAAGGAAAAAAGTCTATTTCAATCGTAGGTTTGAAGGAAATATATACGTTTAAATCCACACTATGACAATTGATAATATTACCTTAAAACACTTAAATGATTTGTCCAGAATAAACATTGAAACAACTAGTTTCCATACTAATGGATTGGTCAAAAGTACAGAATTACCTGAAATTCTATTTGTAACTTCATTTCCAGAAAGAGAATGTGGAATTGCAACTTACTCAGCAGATTTAATTGCTATTTTAACTGAAAAATTTCCAAGAAGTTTCAAGTGGTCAGTTTGCGCTCTAGAATCAAATTTAGAACATCCCGTTTATCAAACTGAACCAAAATACATTCTAAATACCGAATCAACAGAATCATATTTAGAAGTAGCTGATAAAATCAGTCAGAATAAAAATTTAAGTCTAATTGTCATTCAACATGAATTTGGCTTTTTTGCTAAAAACGAAGCTAATTTTTTGAGATTTTTAAAACAAATCAATCAACCAATATTAGTTGTTTTTCATACTGTATTAGCAAAACCCAATGATAAAATCAAATCACTCGTCAATAACATCAGTAATGAGGTGAATTTTATTTGTGTGATGACTAAAAATGCTCAAAAAATTCTTCAAAAAGAGTATAAAATTCCAAATCATAAACTGACCATTATCCCTCATGGAACACATTTAATCGACTTTCAATCTAAAGAAAGTTTGAAAACAAAATATTTACTTGAAAATAGAATTATTTTATCAACTTTTGGATTACTTAGTTCATGTAAAGACATCGAGGTGACTTTAAATGCATTGCCCAAAATAATTGAAGAAAATCCTACTGTTTTGTTTTTAATACTGGGAAAAACACATCCAATCGTAAAGAAAAACGAAGGTGAAATCTACCGCGAAAAATTAGAAAGTATTGTTGAATCACTTCATTTACAAGAACATGTCACATTTGTTAATGAATATTTACCCTTGCCAAAATTGTTGGAATATCTACAATTAACAGACGTTTATTTATTTACTTCAAAAGATCCAAATCAAGCAGTCAGTGGCACTTTTTCCTACGCTTTGAGTGTTGGCTGTCCTATTGTTTCTACACCAATTCCTCACGCTCTAGAAGTTTTAAAAGATGAAGCTGGGATTTTCTTTGATTTTGGAAATTCTGATCAAATGACAAAAAAAGTAAACTCTTTACTAAAAGACAAAAAACAATTGTTGCTTTTACACCTCAAAGGTTTGACAAAAATGGCTCCAACAGCATGGGAAAATGTTGCAATACTTCATATGCAATTATTTCACAAAATCACTAACAAACCTCATGTTTTAAATTACCAATTACCAAAAATCAACTTGAATCATATTGAAAAAATGACAACCGATTTTGGCTTTATACAATTTTCAAAAATCTCACAACCAGATTATAAATCGGGCTATACTTTAGACGACAATGCACGAGCAATGATTGCTCTTTGTCAACAAATTAATCTTTTTGGTAAAAAAGAGGATATTCCTAAAATAAAACTTCACCTCGATTTTATTGAATTTTGCTTACAGGAAAACGGTCGCTTTTTGAATTATGTCGATACTGAAAAAGAGTTTACCAAACAGAACTACTGTGAAAATTTGGAAGATAGTAACGGTAGAGCAATTTGGTCATTAGGAATGCTTATTTCACTGAAAGAAAAAGTTCCAGCTTCAATCATAAAACAAGCAAAATCAATTCTTTCTAAAGATTTACCAGAAATTCATACAATTAACTCAACGCGTTCAATGGCCTTTATTTTAAAAGGACTTTGCCTTCAGAATGATTCAAAACACACTGAACTTATACAAATTTTTGCTGATCGATTGGTTCAAATGTATTTACACGAAAACCGTTCACATTGGTGTTGGTTTGAAACTTATTTAACTTACGGAAACAGTGTAATTCCAGAAGCATTGTTGTGCGCTTATCAACAAACTGGTAATGAGGTTTATAAATCTATTTCTAAAGAAAGTTTTGATTTTTTATTAGATAAACTATTTAATAACCATCAAATAAGTGTCATTTCAAATAATGGATGGCTCAACAAAACAAAGCAAAAAATAAAACAGAAAAAAGGTGGTGAACAAGCAATTGATGTGGCTTATACAATCATTGCTTTAGATCGTTTTTATACTGTATTCAAACTCGAATCATACAAAACTAAAATGATTGAAGCGTTTAACTGGTTTTTAGGTGAAAATCAATTGCATCAAATTGTTTATAATCCAAAAACAGGTGGTTGTTATGATGGTTTAGAAAAATCGGATGTCAATTTAAATCAAGGAGCTGAGTCTACTATTAGTTACTTAATGGCACGATTAATCATAGAAAAATATGAAAAATTTCCAATTCTACCTTTAAATGATGTTTCCTTAAACGGTTCTCACAAACATATTTCTTTGATCGAATCTTAATTTCTTTTACATTTTTTTTAAAAAAATATTATCAATTTTCAATTTATATTGAAAATATTGTATATATTTAAAATCAGAAAGTTTACTTGAGTTTTTCTTTTATAAATAGGATTTAAAATGAGTGAATCAAATTTAAACATTAATTAAACAAAGGTTAAATAAGTTATTTTCACTCTCGTTTTCAAGTTTACTTTCAATTTATACTGAAAATATTGATTTTAAATATATTCAAATATGAAAGCACATTACACACTCTTGTACGATGAACATTGTCCACTATGCGCTTGGTACACTGGTTTATTCCTTAAAACTGGAATGCTCAATGAAAAAGGACGTAAAGCCTATCAAACAATTAATAGTGAAAACTATCCAAATGTAGACCTGGAATTGGCTAAAAACAAAATCGCTTGTATCAATCAAGAAAATGGACAAGTTGTTTATGGAATCGATAGTTTACTGACTATTTTAGGTCAACGTTTTCCAATCATACAAAAAATTGGATCTTGGAAAGTCATTCACTTCTTACTCGATATTCTTTATAATTTCATCAGCTTTAATCGTAAAATATTTGCTTCTACTCCAAAACAAGAAATTGCTTGTAATTGTGAGCCTAGCCGTTCTTGGACATATAGAATTTCTTTTATCGTTATTTTCTCTTTCTTAACTCATTTCATCGTTACAGCTTATTTTCACCAAAACTTGAGTAATTTTTTAATTAACAATCAAGTAAAAGACGGCTACCTCCTACTCGCTCAATTGATTGTTCAATTTATTGCATTTAAATCATTCAAACAAGAAAATGCCTACGATTATTTAGCTCATGTTTGCTTTGTTTCATTTCTTGGCGCACTTGGACTAGCTGGCGGTCAACTTGTTTTGAATCTGTTTACTTACTTCGATCAGAATACTGAATTACTTGGTAGTGTTTTCTATGGAATGGTCTTTATGTTGATGTTTTTTGAACACAAACGAAGAGTGAAAAACAATAAATGGACCTGGAAATTAAGCGCTACTTGGATTCTTTTTCGAGTTGTAATTTATTTTATCGTCTTTAATTGAAAAATAAATGAAAAAGTTTAATGTTAATCCACGATTCAAAGCTAATTTTAGGCAAAAATTCGCAAACAAGATCTTATGAGTCCTGCAATTGAACGTATTAAAAAAAATAGTGATCCTTTAAGACAAGAAATTATTCACCACAAAGTTTATGACCTGATTCGAACGGCTGACGATTTAAAAGTTTTTATGCAATTTCATGTATACGCTGTATGGGATTTCATGTCGCTTTTGAAAGCACTGCAAACAAATTTAACATGTACAACAAGTCCTTGGTTTCCAGTTGGAGATGCTGATACGCGTTTTTTAATCAATGAAATTGTTGTTGGCGAAGAAGCTGATATTGACATGAACGGTGTCCGAAAAAGCCATTTTGAATTGTACTTAAGTGCTATGGAACAAAGTGGAGCTTCAACAGATGAAATTAAAACTTTCGTTTCAACGTTACAACAAACATCCAATTTCAACAAAGCTTTTTCGGATGCAAATACACCAATTGAAGCACAAGAATTTGTGAATTTTACCTTCGAAACAATTCATTCAAAAAAGAGTTATTTACAAGCTGCTGTTTTCACTTTTGGTAGAGAAGACTTAATTCCAAATATGTTTTACACTTTGGTAAATGACATTCACAAAAACTTCCCAGAAAGTGTATCTGAGTTCAAGTATTATTTGGAAAGACATATCGAAGTGGACGGAGATCACCACAGTCAGCTTGCTCTTCAAATGACCCAAAATCTGTGTGGTAATGACCCGGAAATTTGGAGTGAAGTTGAACATGCTACTATAAATGCTCTTAAAAAACGTATTCAATTATGGGACGGCGTTTACAGAATTTTACTCAATAACTAAAACTTGTCTTTTATTCCTAGAATTGCACTGCTATTTAAATAAAAATTTGATCATCAAAGCTTTATAACATGATTATTGTGAAGGGATTTAAAAATTAAAAAAATGAACAACTCACAATTAAATAAAGACGTAGATACATTTCTAAACCAATTAAACCATCCATTAATTGAGGAAATTCAAATTCTTCGAAAATTAATCCTTTCTTGTTCAGACAAACTTTCTGAGAATGTAAAATGGAATGCTCCAAATTACTCTTTCAACGAACAAGATTGCATTACACTAAAAGTTCTTCCACCAAAAAATATTCAGTTGATTTTCCACCGTGGAGCAAAAAAAAAAGAACAACCAGCAAATCATTTGATTGTAGACCCAAGTGGCTTGCTTACTTGGAAAGAAAATGATCGGG
>JBKDZA010000325.1:0-4948 GCA_046308455.1 Fluviicola sp. | reverse complement strand
TCCTGCTGGTTTACAATCAGTTTTTGACGATGCAAGTTGCGCGAAATTGGATTACCTTCCAGAAGAAACGTTACCTAAAGCACTGTCAGACTTTTTTGATAAAGTGATTGAAGAAACAGTAATGATTTAAAGAAAATGATGAACCAAAATGTTCGAATTTTAAAGCGGAGTGGATTATTTCTTTCCGCTTGTTTTGTCTCTATAGCTTGCGTTTTTACCTCTTGTAAAAAATCAACTAGTGATTTAGGAATTGGTATTTTAAATGCTGATAATTTGATTGCAGCAGGTGGAGTTGATACATTTAGCTTGGTAACTTACACCGTTGCTGAAGATTCATTACCAACTGACAATCAAAGTTATGCGGTTTTAGGTTCATGCCACGATCCAATCATGGGTGTGTTCAATGCAAATTTCTATACACAGTTTGGTTTAGTTGGAACAACAACTTTTGAAAGTGGTGAAACATTCACTGTTGATTCAGTTGTACTAGCATTGGATTATGCAGGTTCTTTCGGGCAATTAGATCCATTAACGTTTAAAGTGGAACGTTTGCTTAGTGATATTGAAGACAAAGATTATTTCAAATACGATGAAATCACGAATTTAAGTTCTGATTTAGCGGATCCAAGTTATTCTACTCAAACACCAAATACAACTGCAGATGTAGTTGTTGGTCAAGATACCTTAGATGCCCAATTACGTATTCGCTTATCGAATTCTTTAGGAACTGATTTTATTACTGATGCAGTTGCAGGAAATATAGCCTTCACTTCGGATGCTGAATTCAAAACTTATTTTAAAGGATTGAAAGTAAGTGTACAACAAAGCAATCCTAGTGTTGGAGACGGTGGAATTTTATACTTGGACTTAAACAAAAACAATACAAAATTAACGGTTTACTACCACGATTCGAACAATGATCAATTTGAATTATCGTTCCAAGTGGAAGACAATTGTTATGATTTCAATCACGTAGAAATCAACAATACAGGATACAAACCCAATCAAATTTTGAGTACGCCAAGCATTGGACAAACAGAGTTTTATGCACAAGCATTTAAATCTCGAGCTGCAATTAAATTCCCAGGAGTTAGCAACTTGAAAAAATCTACTGTGATTCAAAATGCATTGTTGGAACTTCCAGTTCAACATCACCCACTTTCAAAATACTACCCAAGTTTGGCGGTTAACGCAATTTATGTAAATGAAGATGGAGAAAATGTTTTACTTGGAGTAGCTGGTTACAATTCTTCACGAATGTCATATACCATTAATATCCGTGAATATTTACAAGATATTGTTGCTGGAAAGAGAGAAAACAAAGAGATTTTAGTTAGTACGTCTTTTTATTTTAGTTCTTCCGCTGATCGAATGGTGTTCAACGGACCTAACTCAACTAACAAATTAAAACCTCGTTTAGTTATTAAATACACTGAATTCTAAACCAAACTTAGGTTAATATGTGTGGAATTGTTGCTTATATAGGAAAAAAAGAAGCGTATCCTGTTTTAATTAAAGGATTGAAACGCTTAGAATATCGCGGTTACGATAGTGCAGGTATTGCATTGTTGAACGGAGATGAAATTGCTGTTTACAAACGTCAAGGTAAAGTAGCCAATTTAGAAGAATATGCTGCAGATAAGTTAAAAACTGCAACTTCAGGAATTGGACATACACGTTGGGCGACACATGGTCCACCAAACGACGTAAACGCACATCCACATAGTTCAGAAGATGGTTCAATTGCATTGATCCACAACGGTATCATTGAAAATTACAATGTCCTGAAAGAAGAATTAATCACACGTGGCTATACGTTTAAAAGTCAAACAGATACGGAAGTTTTGGTTCACTTGATTTCTGATATTAAAAAGAAAGAAAACGTTGCTTTAGACGAAGCTGTTCGTTTAGCTCTACTTTCAGTAATTGGTGCTTATGCGATTGTAGTGATTTCTAAAGACAATCCAAATCAATTGATTGCTGCACGTAAAAGTTCACCTTTGGTTGTTGGAATTGGAAAAGAAAACGATTTCTATTTAGCATCTGACGCGACACCAATTATCGAATACACGAATCAAGTTGTTTACTTAGACGACGAAGAAATTGCGGTTGTTGATTTAAACGAAGGATTAAAAATAACGAACTTACGTAATCAAGTTCAAACTCCATACATTCAAGAATTAGAAATGCACTTAGAAGCTTTGGAAAAAGGTGGATACGAGCATTTCATGTTGAAAGAAATTCACGAACAACCGCGTTCAATCAAAGATTGTTTCCGTGGACGTTTAAATGCTGAAGAAGGCTGGGTTTCTCTTGGTGGAGTGAAAGATTACGAACAGAAAATGATTGCAGCACAGCGTATCGTAATGGTTGCTTGTGGAACTTCATGGCACGCATGTTTGGTTGGAGAATACTTATTCGAAGACTTGGCGCGCATCAATGTGGAAGTGGAATACGCTTCTGAATTCCGCTACAGAAATCCAATCATCAATGAAAATGACATTGTAATTGCGGTTTCACAATCAGGAGAAACGGCTGATACTTTAGCTGCATTGGAATTAGCAAAATCAAAAGGCGCTACAATTCTAGGGGTTTGTAATGTGGTTGGTTCATCTATCTCACGTATTACAGATGCAGGCTCATACACGCATGCGGGACCTGAAATTGGAGTTGCATCAACAAAAGCATTTACAGCTCAAGTGACTGTTTTGACATTGATGGCTTTGTCATTAGCGCATAAAAAAGGAACAATCAGCGAATCGAAATTTAGAACAATGTTGTCTGAATTGGAATTGATTCCTGAGAAAGTTCAAAAAATATTGGATAAAAACGCAGAGATTGAACAAATTGCTGGAATTTATCAAGGAGCACAAAACGCTTTGTATTTAGGACGTGGAAGTTCATTCCCAGTTGCATTGGAAGGTGCATTGAAATTGAAAGAGATTTCGTACATCCATGCGGAAGGTTATCCAGCTGCAGAGATGAAACACGGACCAATCGCTTTGATCGACGAAGAAATGCCCGTTTTTGTAATTGCTACGCAAGGAACATCATATGAAAAAGTGGTGAGTAATATTCAGGAAGTAAAAGCACGTAAAGGAAAAATCATTGCTGTTGTAACGGAAGGTGACAAAGAAGTGAAATCAATGGCGGATCACGTGATTGAAATTCCAGATACAGATGAGCACTTGGTTCCATTATTGGCAACGATTCCATTCCAGTTATTGAGTTATCATATTGCTGTGATGCGTGGATGTAATGTGGATCAGCCGCGTAACCTTGCAAAATCAGTTACCGTAGAATAAGACGGTGATTAAAAAGTAACGTTCTGCTGCGTTGTTTTCGAATTTCAACTTTAGTCATTTACTCTTGTAAACTCCTAAAGCTTCATTCTTAACGCCTTGCATTACATCACTTTTGAGTCACCTCAAAATATTAAAAAAAGCGATTTGGAAACAAGTCGCTTTTTTTTATACACAAAGGTCTCAAATTATAGAAAGATCCGCTTCCATCCTTGAGGAGGGATTGAGGGAGGTGATTTTAACTGAATAACTTTGGTAAACTAAAGTTTATGAACCGCAAAGACCCAGTGACGCCAAGAGTCTAAGGTAAGATTCAAAACCTTACAACGATCTCTTTTGAAACACATTGATATGAAAGAATTAACCACGAAGACAAGAAGAGCACAAAGGAATTATGAATGAATAAATTATAAAAAATCTTTAATAACTCTGTAAATAGAATCCCGTAAAATGAGATTTGGAAACAAGTCGCTTTTTTTATACATAAAGATTCCTTTCAACTTTTAATAAATGGAATCCCGTAGGGATGGAATGATAATAACCTAAAAGTAAATGGATGAATCGAACCCCATCGGGGTGATATTAACGAAAAAGCAAGGGTAAACTAAAGTTTATGAACCGCAAAGTCGCTGTGGCGCTAAGAGTCTGAAGAAAGATTCAAAACCATACAACAATCTCTTTTGAAACACAATGTAATGAAAGAATTAACCACGAAGGGCACAAAGTATAGATAGCCCCTAAAAAAACAAGAGGGGTTATAAATGACTATTTTTACACGAAAACGGATTCAATTAATGAAAACTTCACTTTCAATCATCTTCCTATTTTTCATTCTCACAAGCTTTGCTCAAGTTGATAAGAAAACGGAATTGTACAAAACTATTTTACAAAAAGACAGTTTACTCTTCGTTGTTGGTTTCAACACCTGCGATATCACGCAATTCGAACGCTTATTGAGCGAAGATTTTGAGTTTTTCCACGATACGGACAGTATTTCTCAAAAAGCTAAGTTTTTAAACGACATCAAAAATGGATTGTGCGCCTCTCCTACTACTTATCAATCGAGAAGAGAGCTAGACAATAAGAAAACCGAAATTTATCCCTTATACAAAGACTCTGTGTTGTATGGGGCGATTCAAATTGGCGTACATTCTTTTTATGAAAACATTTCTGGGAAACCAGAGCGATTTGCAAGCAAGGCACAATTCACGCATCTTTGGATTCTAGAAAACGGAGAATGGAAATTGTTGCGCAGTTTGAGTTACGATCACCAGACGAAGAAGAAGAAAAAATAAATGAAGGAGTTTGCTTTAATGTTGTTTGTATTTTAAAGTTATGCAAAGAACGCTTATGAGCATACTTGTTCGGCTTTTATTCGTTAATCTTCAGTTCGTTAAAATAGGCTCTTTTCATTGTCAGATCGGTGATGAATTTATTTGAATATTGACCTGATGTATTTAGTTCATCAAAAACTCTCTTCGCACTTCCTAACAATTTTTGCTCTTTTAAATAGGGTCTGCTGAAAAAGTCAGACTCAAATTTGACTTAGATTTGAAAATTTGTAGCTAAAAAATATTTTTTGTCGAAAGTTTAAAATTTTTGAGAAGATAACTTTTAGGCAATACTGTACTAGCTCAGCCAAATTG
>JBKDZA010000324.1:0-16001 GCA_046308455.1 Fluviicola sp. | reverse complement strand
ACAAAAAATAAAAGTCAAAAAGCATGGGTATAGAGCAAAAAGTATCTTTAAATATGGTCTAGATTATGTGGCAAGCATACTTTTAAACCCTCAGAATCAATCAAATATAAATGTGTTTAAATTTTTGTCATGTAGTTAGTTTATTTTATCAACAGTAAGTGTTACTTCTTGCTTTTTAAAGATTCCTAAAACAAAGGTAGTTTTATGTTCTGATAGAAGATTTATGAAATTCTCATCTTGTTCTAGTGGAAATAAAAGTTCCAAATCCTTTTTTGTAGAAAGAGCAATGTTCTTTTTTTGCAAATCAAAAAAGATTAAACTCCATTTCTTTGATTTAACTGAAACTAAGTCAATATACTGGTAGTTTTTAGCGGGTAAATCTTGAGCAATATCGAAGTCATATTTCGAAATACAAGATGTGAACAAAATTGAATTTACTAGAAGTAAAAAAATAAAAATGATTTTCATAGTTAAAAATTTGAATCTAAAATACGATCGTCTGAATTACTTTTATTTATGAGTTTTTCGTGACGTTTTAAGTCATTAACTACAGTTATATTTCTTGATAAATGTGCGATTGCTGTAGCTCTAAATAATCCACCTATTAATATTCCATCAGGTACAATAAACTTTAATAAAAGCCAAATTAGAGTTCTCAAACAAAACATGATATAACCAATCCAAAAACCTAAGGATTTACCTTTATTGATTAAAATTCCAGCGGTGACATATGCAATTAATGCTAATAAATCAAAACCCAAAGTAATAACTAAAAGTTCTGGAACATTTTGTAGATAAAAATACTCAATCCCTGCAACAATAATTACAGAAATGGCTAATAACCAAAAGATATATCCGATGTTTTTCAACTCTTTTTTCGGGTGCTTTGAATTATTTTCAGATTGGAATCCATTGAAAAAAACTTCAATTGAAGCTGGATTGTAAGAAACTTTTAGTTGAATATTCGATCGACTTCCTTCAGTAAGAACAAAGCTATTATTTGCTCGAAGATCATTCAATGATTGCGCGAAATAAACTTCTTTGTCATTCAATAATACTTCAACTTGATTGAATCCTTTTTCCCAAATTACAATTAAATATTCAGAAGAATCTAAGGGATTTACATATTTTTTTTGAATGGCCATATGATATAAAAAAAAGCCTTGCTAAACTAACAAGGCTTCAAAGATAAAAATTATTTTATCCTAAAAAAGGATATTTATAGTCTGTTGGTGGAACAAAAGTCTCTTTAATTGTTCTAGCAGAAACCCAACGTAAAAGATTCATTGATGCTCCAGCTTTGTCATTTGTACCCGATCCACGTGCTCCTCCGAAAGGTTGTTGTCCAACGACAGCACCTGTGGGTTTGTCATTGATATAGAAATTTCCAGCAGCGTTTTCAAGAGCTTTTGTAGCTGTTTGAATAGCGTAACGGTCATTTGAAATAATTGAACCTGTTAATGCGTATTCTGAAGTTTCATCTAATAATTTCAAAGTTTCTTCGAATTGATTTTCAGGATAAACATAAATTGTCAAAACAGGACCAAAGATTTCCTCACACAAAGTTCTAAATTTTGGATTTGTTGTAACTACAACCGTTGGTTCAATGAAATAACCGACAGATTTATCATAATTACCACCAACAATTATTTCTGCGTCGTTTTGAGATTTAACGTAATCAATAAATGAAGCAATTTTATCAAAAGCTCTTTCATCAATAACTGCATTAACGAAATTTGAAGTATCTACAGGTGAACCCATTTTAAATGAAGAAACTTGTTGCACAAGAATTGCTTTCACTTCATTCCAGATATTTGAGGGAACATAAGCTCTTGATGCAGCAGAACATTTTTGTCCTTGGAATTCAAAAGCACCACGTGAAAGTGCAGTTGCTACTTCAGCAGGATTAGCTGATTTATGAACCATTACGAAATCTTTCCCTCCAGTTTCACCAACAATTCGAGGGTAAGTTCTGTAGTTTTCAATATTGTTTCCAATCGTTTTCCAAAGACTTCTGAATACAGCAGTTGAACCAGTAAAATGTAGACCTGCAAAATCTTTGTGATTAAACACTACATCTCCAGCTACAGGGCCATCAACACAAACCATATTAATAACACCTGCAGGTAATCCAGCTGCTTCGAATAACTCCATAATCACTTGAGCGGAGTACATTTGAGATTCAGCTGGTTTCCAAACAACAACATTCCCCATCATAGCAGGAGCAGCGCAAAGATTTGCTGCAATAGATGTGAAATTAAATGGAGTAACTGCGAACACAAAACCTTCAAGAGGACGGTATTCTAATCTATTCCACATTCCAGGAAGAGATTCTGGTTGATCTTTATAAATTTGAGTAATGTATTGAACATTGAATCTAAAAAAGTCGATTAATTCACAAGCCGCATCGATTTCTGCTTGCATTACGTTTTTAGATTGAGCGAGCATAGTAGCTGCGTTCATTCTATTTCTGAAAGGTCCAGCTAATAAATCAGCAGCTTTCAAGAAAATAGAAGCACGTTGTTCCCAAGGCAAATTCGCCCATTCATTACGCGCATTTAAAGCAGCATCAATTGCTTTTTGAACATGAGTTTTATCACCATATGAATAAGTCCCTAAACTTTTTGCATGTTCATGAGGTGGCGACATTGTTTTTTTATGTTCTGTGAAAACCTTTTCTCCACCGATATACATTGGGATTTCAATCGCTTCTTGGCTGTACATACTTTTGTATGTTTCAATTAGATTTGAATGTTCAGATGTACCAGGAGCATAGGGCTTAACTGGCTCATTAATTGGAATTGGAACTTTAAAAATAGCGTTACTCATAAAAATATTTTGTTGAACAAAGATAGCAATAAGTATTTTGGATAATGTATCTTTGGTTACAAAGTTTGTGTATGCCTAGAATTTCTAAAACAGTTTTATTTCTCTTTTTTATAGTTCCAATTATTGGATTTTCTCAATCACGTAGAGAAATCAATAAAAACTGGAACCTATTAGAAACAGGTAGTCCTGAAGAGCGAATTAAAAGCGCTGGGGTTTTACATGACTACTATTCAGGAGAAAATATTGATTCTATAAAATTAATTGGTGAAAAATTATTCAATTTTGCTATTGACAATAATAGCTACTCTTGTCTTGAAGAGTCAAAAATAATTTTGTCTGTTTCAATGATGTTTGATCAAAAGTATATTGAATCATTGCAAATCTTAAAATCTGTACTCAAAAAAACTGAAAAAAGAAATGACAATATTCAATCATCAAGAATTTGTAGAAATATTTCACAAATATTTATATTCCTAAATGATGGTAAATCTGCTTTAATGTGGTCAAAAAAAGCTCATTTTTATTTAAAAAATCAAAAAGATAAATACTTGATTTCAAAAGTGGAAATACTAACAGCTGAATCGCTTTTAATATTGAATGAAGAAAAAAAAGCGATAACTATTTTTAATCGTTTAATAAAATATTATACAAATAACAATAAAAATAGACGATTAGAAATAGTATATCAAATTTTAGGGAAATATTATTTAAGTTCAAACAACTTAAAAAAATCCGAGATTTATTTTAAAAAAGCAAATACTATATCTGTTAAACTAAAACTTTCTTTACCTCTATCACACTCTTTAAACAATCTAGCAATCATAGATTTTGAAAAAGGAAACTATAAAGAAGCAAAAGAAAAATTCCTAAAAGCTCTTGATTTAAGGATTAAATCAAATTATTCTAAAGCAATCTCTGAAAGCTACTACAATTTGGGAGATTTTTATTTCTATCAAGATGATCTTGAAAATGCTAGAAAATGGTACTTGAAATCTGAAGAATTTTCAAGAGAGAAAAATTTAATTACAGAACAAATCGATGCTTTACAAGCGTTAACTCAAATTTCAAAGTCAACCAAAGATTATGAAGAAGCATGTTTATTATTTGACGAAATTTTAATTGCTCAGAAAAAACAAATTGACTTGAAATCAAAAATAGATGACGATTGGGCAGAAATTAATCGTCAAATAATTATTTCAGAAAATAATGAAGAAATTTTTAATAAATCTAATCAATACAAACCAATTCTTGAATGGATTTTGATTTCAATTTTAGGGGTTTTTGTTGTTTTTTTGAGCTTAAGAAAAAGAAAAACTAATTTAAACGCCCCGGAAAAATCATCTGAAAGTTAGGGATGTCTACTCTGAATTCATCATTGTTTTCTAAGTTCAAAAATGTATAAAATCCATACATAGATCCAATTTCGGAATTCAATTCACATCCCGAAGTATATTGATAACAGTCACCTGGACCTAGAATCGGTTGTTGACCTACAACTCCTTCTCCCCCAACGTGAATCATACTACTTAATGAATCACGAATAAACCAATCACGATGTAATAATTGAACTGTAAAACTATTGTGATTTTCGATTTCAATGTGATAATTAAAGAAAAATGCATTTTCATTCACTTGAGAAATATCCTCTCTAAATGTTGTTCTAACTCGAACTAAAACTCCTTCAGTTATCGTATTTTCCGTCTTCAAAATCGAAATTTCAAGCAAATTAATGAAAGTGTTTCACTAAAACAAATAATCAACTATAAAATTAACTTTCTTTTTAATTCAAGTTTTTTGAAATTATTCCACCTAATTGCATTTTCTATCGTGATTTAATTGATAAATTTGCACTATAATACAAAAGTAAATGACTCCAAAGTTTCATACTCTTACAATAGAAAATATTCATCTAGAAACTGAAGATACAATCTCTGTTTCTTTTGCAATTCCAGAAGATTTAAAATCTGATTACACTTTTAAAGCTGGTCAATACCTTACTTTAAAAGCTATAATTAACGGTCAAGATGTTAGACGCTCGTATTCGATATGTAAATCGCCTTCTGAAAATGAACTAAGAGTTGCTATTAAAAAAGTAGAAAACGGACTTTTTTCTAATTGGGCATTTGAATCATTAAAGGAAAAAATGGAACTCGAAGTAATGACTCCAACAGGACATTTCACTTTTGAACCAAATCCTTCTAATTCAAATTCATACTTGCTAATTGCAGCTGGAAGTGGAATCACTCCTGTTATGTCAATTGCAAAAACCATTCTATTAAACGAACCAAACTCATTTGTTAACTTAATATATGGTAACAAAGGCTTCAGTTCTATCATTTTTCGAGAAGAAATCGAAGGTCTAAAAAATAAATTCTTAGATAAATTTCGCGTAATTCACGTCTTAAGTAGAGAAAGCCTTGGGAATCAACTCCAAAAAGGAAGAATCGACAAAGAAAAAGTCACTAAAATTCATAAGTCTCTTCTTGCAAACGAAAACCTTTCAGCAGTATATATCTGTGGACCTGAAAGCATGATTCTTTCTAGTAAAGAAGCTTTGGCTGAATGTGGTGTAGATGAAAAAAATATTCATTTCGAATTATTTGGTGTTAGTCCTGTCAAAAAATCTGAAACGAAAACGGAGAATGACGCAGATAATGTGAAATCTAAAGTTACCATTATACTAGATGGAGATCACATTGATTTAGATTTAGATTCATCTGGAAAAAATATTTTGGAAGCTGGTTTTGATGCTGGTGCTGATCTTCCATATGCTTGCAAAGGTGGAGTTTGTTGTACTTGTAAAGCTAAGATTTTAGAAGGAACAGCTAGTATGGATTTAAACTATTCACTTGAAAAAGATGAAGTTGAAGCTGGTTATATTTTAACATGTCAGGCTCATCCAACTTCTGAAAAACTTGTCGTTTCATTCGACGATTAAAAAAATATTATGGGATTATTTTCAAAATCAAAGAAGTCTGAGAAAACTTCTTCACGTTCTGCTAACTTAACTGTTGACAGCAAACAAACTTTAACGAATAAAGCTGTAAAAATTGTTTTTTCTGTTCCAGCTGATTTGAAGGAAAAATTTAACTTCAAACCCGGTCAATATTTAAGTTTACATGTCTCTGTAAAAGGAGAAACTCTTCGACGCTCCTATTCTATTTGCTCTGGTCCAAATGAACCTTTGGCAATTGGAATTAAAGCTATTGAAAATGGAAAAGTTTCTAATTACGTAGTAAATGATGTTACTGTTGGTGATACAATTGAAGTAGATTTTCCTGAAGGAAATTTCACGGTAAATTCTGAATCTAATATCGTTGCTTTTGTTGCTGGAAGTGGAATTACTCCAATCATGTCAATTGCGAAATCAATCGAAGGAAGCTCTAAAAACCTTACGCTTTATTATTCCAATTCAACTCAAGCAGATGCACTTTTTGTCGATGAATTGAATCAACTAACTTCAACTAAAACTAATTTTTATTATTCCCGTGAATTAGTTGAAGGAGCTGGATCTGGACGTTTTGATAAAAATGCGGTGTCAGAAATTATAAAATCAAATTTAAATTTATTGCGTGCTGATGGATTTTACCTTTGTGGACCTGAAGAATTAATATTGAATACACAAGAAGTTTTAATCGGATTTGGAGTAGAAAAAAGTAAAATTCATTTTGAATTATTTACTACGCCTGTTTTAATGAAATCTGAATCTACTGGAAATAGTTCATCGAAATTTGAAGGCGTTAGTAAAGTTACTGCAATTCTGGATGGTGAAGTTGTTCAAGTGGATTTAGCTCACAATGGCAAAACAATTTTAGATGCTTTAGATTCAGCAGGAATGGATGTTCCATATTCATGTAAAGGTGGTGTTTGTTGTACATGTAAAGCGAAAATTACTGAAGGGACAGCGAATATGAAAATTAATTATGCGTTAACAGATGAAGAAGTTAGTCAAGGTTACATTTTAACGTGTCAATCTCATCCAACAAGTGAGGTTTTAAAATTGGATTTTGATGCCTAAAACTGTTGTGATTATTGGAGCAAGTAAAGGCATTGGAAAGGAATTAATCAACGAATTCTCTTCTAACGATTTCACAGTTTACTCTTTTGCACGTTCTTTTGAAAATCATTCTGAAGAGAATATTCATTTCGCTAAAATTGATTTAGAAGATCCAAATTTTATTGAATCGTTCAAAAAATCAATTGAATCTATTCCACAAATTGATTATTTAATCAATAATGCTGGTGCAATTGTAGTGAAGCCATTTACAGAACTCAGTCACCAAGAAATCTTGACGTGTTATCAAGTAAATGTAATTGCCGTGATGCAATGTATTCAAGCTTGTTTACCAAAATTGCACTCAAAAAGTCACGTCGTTTCTATTTCGAGTATGGGTGGTTTTCAAGGTTCAATGAAATTCGCTGGGTTAAGTGCTTATTCAACTTCAAAAGCTGCTGTTGCTTCTTTAACTGAATTATTGGCCGAAGAATACAAAGAATCTGGAATTGCATTCAATTGCTTGTGTCTCGGCGCAGTTCAAACTGAAATGTTGGAAAAAGCTTTCCCAGGCTATCAAGCTCCTTTAAATCCAGTTGAAGTGGCAAAATATATTGCTGATTTCACTCAAAATGCGCACAATTATTTGAAAGGAAAAATAATTCCAGTTTCACTAACAAATCCTTAATGGAACTTTCCTTAGCTCCACTTCAGACTTACACAGATTTTCATTTTCGGAATTGTTTCCAACAAGTTTTTAGTGGCGTTGATAAATTCTATGCGCCATACCTTAAACTTAATAACGATTCTACAATAAAAGAGAATACGAAAATTGATATTCTTCCGAAAAATAATCCTTTTCAAAAAGTAACTCCTCAATTAATGGCTTGTTCTCCATCGGAATTTCTTTTAATCGAAGATTATATACTTAGTCAAGGTTACGACGAAGTAAATTGGAACATGGGCTGTCCCTATCCAATGGTTACAAATAAAAATTGGGGTGCTGGAATTCTTAACAAACCGGATGATTTAAAAAGAAATCTGGATGAAATTTGTTCAAAATCTAAGTTGAAACTTGGAATAAAAATGCGAATGGGACTCGAATCAACTGAAGAGATTCTTTCAATTTTACCAATTCTAAATGATTTCCCATTAACTGAAGTAATTATTCATGGTCGATTTGCAAAACAATTGTATACTGGAAAACCAGATAAAAATCGATTTGAAGAATGCTTAAAAATTTCAAAACACCCTCTTTGTTACAATGGTGATGTTGATTCAATAGAAGAATACGAAAATGTAAAAGCACTTTTCCCAACATTAAAAAAAGTTATGATTGGGAGAGCAGCTATTTCGAAACCGTGGATTTTTGAAGAGATCCTAGGAATTGAAACTGGAAATCATTCTGAACGAATTGTAAAATTTACTGAACTACTTTATGAAAGTTGCTTAAAAAGCAAAGGACAAAAAGGATATGCTTTACAAAAAATCAAATCGTATTGGGAATATTTTTCTGAAGGTGTTGAAGACGGAAAACAACATTATCGAAAATTAAAGAAAATGTCGACATCTACTGATTTCTTCGATTATTTATCTCAGATATAATTACTTTTCGCTGACATGAACGACACGTTGAGCAAATGGAATCGTAATTCCATAATGTCTAAATAAGCGATCTATTTCGAAACGAATTTCACTTTTATAATTGTTAATGTCCCAACTTTGATCCGCCCAGAAAATCAATTCTAATTGTAAACCATTTTCACCAAACTCATATAACCGAACAAGAATTTGTTCATTTTTATTGACCTTCGGATGAGCCATAGCTGATTGGACCAAAATTTCTTCAACCAATTTTACATTAGAACCATATTCAACGGTAACACTTATTCTAAAACGCGATGATGTTGCTCCATGTGTCCAGTTTTCAATGTATTCTTGTGTCAATTTCGCATTTGGAACAATCAAAATATTTCCATCTCTCGTTTCAATTTGGGTCGTTCGAACATTCACACGTAGGATTTTAGCTACAATCGATTCTTTTGATTTCCCATCGTGTAATTGGATCACATCTCCTACACGAATACTTCCTTCAAAAAGTAAAACTAGTCCAGAGAACATATCTTTGAACACATCTTGAATTCCTAGTCCAAGTCCAACTAAAATCGCCGCCGAACCTCCCAAAAATAAAGTTGGCTGAACATTTAACGCGTTTAAAATCAGGAAAAAGGCGATCGTATAAATAATGTATTTTGCTACTTGCATGTAGACATATTCTCTACCTCGATCGTAGGTTTTATCTTTTCTAAACCTTCTTGCAAGAAATAAACGAACTAGATTTAAAGCAATTCTAGATCCGAAAATGATGATTAAAACACTGATTAAATTTTCAAAAGTTATTACGAATTTAGAAGTCTTAATAAACTCGTGTTCAAGAAATTGCTTAAATGTCACATCGTTATTATTGATACTAAACGAATAAATTGCAAGTACAGCAGCAATTGCATAAACACTTTGACTAAATAATTTAAGGTAAGTAACTCTTTTCCCTTCAATTCGAATATTTGCTGAGTTCAAATAACTTTTCAAAGAACGATGGATAATTCTTCGCAACACCATAGCAACTAAAACTATAATTGCAATGATGATAATGTTTAAAGCACAAACTTCATACGGTCCGAATTCGAATAATTTTCCTAACATACTTTAAATCAAATTTATAATATTGATCGTCCTAATTTATCTGCAATAACTAATTTAACTTTTTCCCTATAAACCAACTCCATCATCAATCCATCTTGTGTTTTTACATCTGAATCTTCGATTGTTTTTAATTCTTTATGGATATCATCGATGTACCACAAAATCGTTCTTAATTTCAATCCATTGATGGCCTCTTCAACCAATTTATACAACTTATCAATTTCTGTAAATACTGAAATCCGATGTACTGAAAACCATCTTGGACTCAAGGTATGTTCTTCAGATTCTATTTCAGAAACGAACTTTACAACTTCCATATTTGTATGCTTTAACCAAGCTGAAGTGTAAAAAAGAGTACCTGTTTTCAAAGCTTCTCGCGTTTCATTGTAAATCTGTTTGAACAAGGGATAACGCGGTTCTAATTCATCTTTTTCTAATTCATGAACAATCCATTCTGCTGCACTAACAGTAACTTTTTGAATTTCCCCACTTTCTGAAATGTGATCTACATTCACCGCATATGCTCCATATTTTACAAGTACACGAATTAACTCATATTCTTCTCGCGTATACAAATCTTCTCTTTGAGAAGCTGTTTGAAATTGAGGTTGAACTTGAGGTTCTGAATCTGTTAATGAAGGATTTTCAGCAATAGCTGGTTCTTTCAGTTCATTTGAAATTTGAACCCGTTTCGATTTATTGAGTTCTTCAATGATTAATGATTCTTCAATCTCAAAATCTTTCGCAATTTCTTTCGCATACACCATCCGTGTAATTGAATCGGGAATTAAAGAAATTGATTGAACAATATTGCGAATCAACGCAGCTCGTTTCAATGGATCGTTTCCATCTTCAGCCAACAACATCGATGTTTTAAAGCGCACAAAATCCTGTGTATGCGACTTTATGAAATCCATTAATTCAGTAGTTGAAACCTTTTTTGAATAGGAATCGGGGTCATCACCATCAGGAAAAAGAACCACTTTTACGTTTAATCCTTCTTCCAATATCAAATCAATTCCACGGAATGAAGCTTTTATTCCAGCTGCATCACCATCAAAAAGAATCGTAATGTTATTTGTATAGCGTTTTATTAAGCGAATTTGCTCTTTTGTCAATGACGTTCCAGAAGATGAAACGGAATTACAAACACCTGCTTGATGCATAGAAATAACATCTGTATAACCTTCGCATAAAAAGCAATTGTCGTATTTTATAATATCGCCTTTTGCAAAAAACAACCCATAAAGTATTTCACTTTTATTGTAAATAATACTTTCTGGTGAGTTGAAATATTTGGCTACTTTCTTATTATCAGTAATTAATGTTCTACCTCCAAATCCTAGCACACGACCTGAAACGGAATGAATTGGAAACATTACACGTCCTCTAAAAAAGTCAAAGTTACGATCGTCTTTTGATTTTACTAAACCAACATTTTTTAAATATTCGAGATTGTATCCTTTTTGAATTGCTTCTTGCGTGAATGCAGTTCCACTATTCAAACAATAACCCAATTCGAACTTTTTGATAATATCCATTCTGAAACCCCGCTCTTCGAAATAAGAAAGTCCAATTGCTTGTCCTTCTTGATGTTCGTGCATTGTTTCCATGAAATATTTACGTGCAAAATCGTTGATGATATATAAACTTTCACGTTCAGAAATTGCTGCTTGTTCTTCAGGTGTTTGTTCGCGTTCTTCAGGAATTAAAATATTGTAACGACTTGCTAGCCATTTCAAAGCTTCTGGGTAACTGTAATGTTCCTTTTCCATCAAAAAAGTCACAACAGAACCACCTTTTCCAGAAGAAAAACACTTGAAAATTTGCTTTGCAGGGGAAACCATGAATGATGGCGATTTTTCATCCACAAATGGAGAAAGTCCTTTTAAGTTACTTCCAGCACGCTTTAAATTCACAAACTCCCCGATTACCTCTTCGATACGGGCAGTTTGCATGATTTCATCAATGATATGTGGTGGAATTTTCGCCACCTATTTCGCTAGTTTTGAGTAATCAATTTCTTGAACAACTTTACCTTGTTCGTCGTAATACCTCCAAATTCCAGATTGCTTATCTTCGTGGTATTCACCATTGTAACGCATTGATCCATTAGGAAAACGCACGAAAGTAAATCCTTCTTTCAATCCATCTTTGTATTCAGTCATCGACATTTCAACGCCATTTTCGGCAAAGAATTTCCAACGCCCATTACGAATTCCTTTGTCGTCTTGTGGACCTTGCATTTTTACAGCTTTTCTACCAGGATAATATTCTGTGTAGATTCCGTCTTTAATTTCAATTAAGTTTTCTTCTTTTTTCTCTTTTTTTACAGGTTTCTTTTCTTCAGAACAACTTTGTAATTGAAAAGAAAACGTGACAACTAGGGTCACAAATAGAATAAAAACGACTATTTTTCTCATAAGACAAATTTAAGAATTAGTTTTTTACGTTAAACGAGAGATTTTGAAATCTATGAACAAATTTCTAAAACGTAAATGAGCTTGAAAACGTTTGGTTTGAGATAAATGATTGCGATTATTTCAATCGACTTACGGTGTATTCAAACAATCCAACCAACGAACGTTTTGATTCTGAATCGGGAATATCTTTCAATAAATCAAGTGCTTCATTTTTGAATTCTAACATACGTGCATGTGCATATTCAATTCCTCCTGAAGCTATTACCAATTCAATTGCACGTTTTATTGAAGCACGATCTTCGTTTTTGCGTTTCACAATCGACATTAATTCACGACTTACTTTTCGATCAGAATGATTGATTGCATAAATAATTGGCAAAGTCATTTTACGTTCACGAATATCGTTTCCAGTTGGTTTACCAATATTCCCAGGTTCACCAAAATCAAAAATATCGTCTTTAATTTGAAAGGCCATCCCGACCAATTCACCGAATTTACGCATTGTGGGAGCGACATCTTCGCGATCTACTGATGCTGCAGCTGCTTCACAAACCGAAGAAATCAAACTCGCTGTTTTTTGTCGGATTACATCAAAATAAACTTCTTCTGTGATATTTAATTTTCGTGCTTTTTCGATTTGTAACAATTCACCTTCTGACATTTCACGAACAGAACGCGCAACAATTTCTAGAGCACGGATATTTTTACTTTCGATTGAATTGATTAAAATTCGTGAAAGCATGTAATCTCCAACAAGAACTGCGATTTTGTTTTTCCACAAAGCATTCACAGAAAAGAACCCACGTCGTTCATTTGCATCATCCACCACATCATCGTGAACCAAAGTTGCTGTGTGCAACAATTCAACTAGAGTTGCACTTTCATAGGTTCGATCGTTGATTTCACCTAACATTTTAGCTGTAAGAAACAAAAACATAGGACGCATTTGCTTCCCTTTTCTACGTACGATGTAATGAGTAATTCGATCTAAAAGTGGCACATGAGACTCCATACTTTTATGAAAGCGCTTTTCGAAGTCTTTCATTTCAGTTTCTATCGGAGCTATGATTTCTTTTACTGTCATTGATATGTACAAAAATAACAATTAAGTAGATTTAAATGTTCAATATAATTATTAATATTTTTTCATTTTTACTTTTGGCATCGCCCCAAAAGAGAGAAAGTAAAACTTTCGATTAAAGTCCTGTCAAAAAAATGAAAAACTACATTTAGTTTTATTGAAAGATTTTGGGGTTTATTAATATTCAAAAAAGAATATTTAATAGAATCATTTTTTCAAAATTCGCTTATCGATCATTTTGTTTTTATTCGCCAATTGACCACAAGCAGCATCAATGTCTTTTCCACGACTTCTGCGCACATTGACAATTAGATTGCATTTTTCTTCGAGGAATTGAGCAAAAGCATCCACTTTTTCGCGATCTGCTTGTTGGTAAATTCCATCATCAATTGGATTGTACTCAATGATATTGATTTTACAAGGAACTGCTCTTGCGAAATTTGCTAATTCACGTGCATCTTCCAAACCGTCGTTGAAGTTTTTGAAAATAATGTATTCAAAAGTTACGCGTGAACCTGTTTTTTCATGGAAATAAACCAATGCTTCTGATAGGGCTTCTAAATTATTAGAATCGTTGATTTCCATGATTTTAGTACGCTTAACATCATTTGCTGCGTGAAGTGACAATGCTAAATTAAATTTCACATCATCATCACCTAATTTCATAATCATTTTAGCAATTCCAGCCGTTGAAACCGTAATTCGTTTTGGCGACATTCCAATTCCATTCGGATCTGATAAAATCTCAACACTTCGAACAACATTTTTATAATTCAACAAAGGTTCACCCATTCCCATGTAAACAATGTTACTCAGATTGGTTGCGTATTTTTCAGTTGCTAAATTTTTCAAGTACATTACTTGATCTACAATTTCACCTGCACTCAAGTTACGCATCATTTTCAAACGTCCAGTTGCACAAAACTCACAAGCTAAACTACAACCAACTTGTGAGGAGATACAAGCCGTCATTCGTGAAGTTGTTGGAATTAAAACTCCTTCAACTACTTGATTTTGTCCATCTACACCAAACGCACATTTTACTGTTTTGTCAACGGATACTTGCTGATCTTCAACAGTAATTGAATCAATGTAATACGTTTCAGTTAACTTTTCTTGTAAACTTTTCCCGATGTTATTCATCTGGTCAAAAGACTTCGCTTGATGTTTCCACAGCCATTCATAGACTTGTTTCGCACGAAAAGCGGGTTCTTTCCAAGCTACAATTTGAGCTTTGATTTCTTCCAAATTGAGGTTTCGAATATTGATCAATTTTTCAGCCATCAGAGTTTTTTATAATCTTGGTAAACAGTGGATAAGAAATAAGCACAGTTTTGCTGTTCTTTCTTTAAAGTCTTTTCATCGTATGTATTATCACCAAAGCTTTTTTGCTCCATGTAATACGTGAAGTTTCCTTTTTTTGTAGCCCAACCATAACCACGAATAATTGAATGAAAAGCAAATTCAGGAGATTTCGGATTCATTAAGTCTTTGGAATAAGGATAACGAGAAATGTCGCCTTTCATTTGGTAAATCAAAGTTGCAGCAATATCACTTTGTGAACCAACTTTTGGATTTTTCTTTCCACGGAATGCTTTTTTAATTGGCTCACCGTAAAACAAAAGTGGGATGTGATAAAATTTGCCACTTCCTGGATCCACATTCGTTGGCGTTGCGTGACCGTGATCTGCAACAAAAACAAATAATGTGTTTTTATACCAATCGTATTTTTTACATTTTTTGATGAATTCACCAATACATTCATCCGCATAAACTACCGAATTCATGTAGTCTGCTTCTTCCCCATTGAAAGGTCGTCCTCGTTTCGCAGTTGGCTGATCGTAAGGCGAATGTGTACTTCCAGTGAAAGCACATTGTAAGAATGGTTTTTTATTTGAGTTAATTTCTTTCAACAAAAACTTATACAAATCTCTATCATAATAATTCAATTTTCCTCGAGGTAAATCGGATGGAAAATCTAATTCATCTTTGACAACTTTAAAATTGTGTTCCATGAAATAACTTCCAATGTTTCCATATTTTAAATCACCTGAGAAAATGTAACTCGAGTGGTAGCCCCAATTTTCCATGTCTTCATTCAAACAATGTAATTTTCGATGTTTTTCTGGTTGCATTGAAATTGATACTTCTGGAATAGATGGATTTCCACTAAAAATACTTGAATTTCCTATTTCAGAAGTCGTTGCAGTTGCATAAATGTTGTTAAACAAATAACCTTCATTTACCAATTTATCAAAGTTAGGTGTTGAACCTTTTACAGAACCATAAGCACTAATTGCTTCTGCAGACCAACCTTCAAGAACAATAAACACTACATTTGGTCGGTTGTTTTCCAGAAAATAATTGTTGTGTTTTTTATCGTACGCAAACCACTTCTCTACTTCTTTTCGCGCTTTCTTTTCGTTTACTTTTGGAATATATGCATCAATTTCAGAGCGGTTATACAATAAATAACTTTTTCCAATGTAATACAATGAGTTTATCGACAAGTCATTCACCGCAGATTTATTTGAAAACGAAGCGGAATCAATGTTTAAAGGAATTGGTTGCCATCCTCCACGCATGAGTAAGAAAAATAATGAAAGTGTAAATGCAAGAATTGGAACTTGTATAAATTTTAGAAGAATACCTTTTATTGAAACTGAATTCGGTTCTCTTTTGAAGAGTTTTTTAAAGATCCAAATAAATAGAAATAAGCGAATTACGGCATGTAGGATAAACCAAAAGATCATTCCATAATTTGCAGTTCGAGTAACTTCATCTGGATTCGACAAATGCATAAAAACACGAGATGTCAATTTGTGGTTCCATTCCGAATAAGCGACTGTTTCACCAGCTTGTACTAGAATCAAAATTACAATCAATGAAATTGTAACAATTCTAAATAAAAGAGAAGTTATTTTAAACGATGAATTGCGTTCGATTGTTCTAAAAATAAGCGGTAAAGCCG
>JBKDZA010000323.1:0-14925 GCA_046308455.1 Fluviicola sp. | reverse complement strand
TTTGTGGCAATGATAAAGAGAAAGTGTAACTTTCGAAGACTAATATTTTGCCAACAGGCAAGTAAATATTAGGTAGGTGGTATGTATGAGTATATTCAAAAAACTTTAATAAAAAAAAGCTTCATCAATTTGATGAAGCTTTTTTTTGATTTAAATTTATTTATTTTAAAATGGTAACATGTCCAACTTCAACTCTACGAGCATCGTTACGTGAAGTTTTAAATTCAATTTTCCAGACATAAACTCCATCTTTTACAAGTTCATCTGAATAAGTTCCATCCCAACCAATTAAATGATTATTTGATTCAAAAAGAATTTCTCCCCAACGGTCAAAGATTGTTAGATTGTAGTCCATTGGATCAAAACCTGAAGTGAAAACTGGCTTGAATGACTGATTGAATTCATCACCATCAGGAGTAAATGTATTTGGTACATAGAAAATCAACTCTTCCAATACAGTTACAATTTGAGTAATTGAATCCACACATCCAAATTGTGAAGTTGCTACTAACAAAATTTCATATGCACCTGGAGTAATAGGGAAGGTGTGCTCTGGAGAAACTTGTGTAGAAGTTCCACCATCTTCAAAACTCCATTGATAAGATACTGCATTTGTACTCGTGTTGTTCATTACAGAAACTGGATTTAACTCAGAAACTGTTGGAGGAGTTGGAGCAAAATTAGCTACTGGATCTGGAGATGCACAAATGTAATCTTGAATTGTAGTTGAACCAACACATCCAAGTGCTGATTCATTTTCTAATGTTACATCGTAGCAACCAACAGTGTTGAATGTATGAACAATTGGTCCACATCCATTGATTACAGTTCCATCACCTAATGTCCAAACACAATTTGTTCCACCACTAGTATTTGTTAAAGTAATAGTTAAAGGTACACATCCATTTGTCACATCAGCGGTGAATGAAGGTGTTGGATTGCTTTCAACGGTAACAGTAACATCATCAGTATCTGTACATCCTGCAGCATTGATTCCAGTTAATGTGTAAGTTGTTGTTGTATTTGGACTAAACGGAACACCATTTAAAATGCCATTATTCCAAGAAAGAGTTGGAGCACCAGCACCAGTTAAAGTGACAGGTGTGCCTTGACAAACTCCTTGATCAACTCCAGCATTTACAATTGGTAAATCAAAAACATTAATAGAAAACGTATCAATTGGTGGACATGCAGCTCCAGGAGCTTGATATGTAGCAATATACGAGCCTGCTGTAGAAGAACTTAAAGTAATTGCACCAGTTGCTGGATTTAAAGATAAACCTGCAGGTAAAGAAGAGAAAGTCCCTCCAGCTGCACCTACTATAGTCGCAGTAGGATTTGTTTCGTCTTTACAGTAATTGTGTTTTGGGTAACTTAAATCTACTGCTCCAGAACCTAACATCGTTCCTGAAACAGTTACTGTACAACCATTGTCATCTTCAACATCAAATGAATAATTATCTCCAACTTGAACGTTACCTAAAACAATAGTTCCACCAGGACCACAAGTTGTGTTGACAAAAACTGCAGATGCTGGGGTAAGTGTTCCTGCAACTACTGTATAGTTTGAACCATTTATAGCTGGGAAACCACCAACAAAAGATGCAGTTACTTCTTCAGTTGCACAGTCTTGAGTGTTTGAAGTTGTAAATGGAGGTAAATATTGAACCGGATAAACTGGGCCAAGTTCATAACAAGGAACAGTTGTATTTACATATGAATAAATATTCGAAACGGAGCTATACATTGTAATCGGGACAAAATAAACAATGTTATTTGTAAAAGTTCCAGCTGGAAATGAATTGATCCAAAATAAATCATTGATTTCACTTAATGTTCCATTTCCGATTACACCTAAAAGACAGGGGTCATCTCCAACTTCTTCTGTTGCTGTAGGAATAAAACCTAATGTCGGAGGACATGAATACATCAACCATCCAATTCCAGGATCATACGCTGGTCCAGGAGGAGCGAATTGCTCATCAGCTGGTGTGAAATTTCCATTTGGAGTAATTGTTAAAGTTTCGTTTTCACACAATGTAATTACTTGTCCAGAAGCTGGAGTAATTGTTGTTCCATTATAATTAACTGTAAAAGTTCCAATGTCAGCATTACAACTACAACCAGCAGTCGCGGTATAGTTCATTGATAAATTACATGCAGGATCAGCAGAGAAGAAGACTGTCACTGTTGAAGCAGCTCCATCTGCAGGAATATTTCCAATTGAATAGTTAAATGTTTGATTTATCGTAAACGGAGCTGGGAATGTTTGAGTAAATGTTGTTGTTCCATTGTCTACTTCTACAATTACAGAACCACTAGCTGCAGCACCTGTATATTCGAAAGTTCCATCCAATGTGTATACAGAGCCAGGTTCACAAGCACCAATATTTGCTGTAAGTGAACTTACAAAACATCCAGCTGGAGGAACAATTGAACAATCTGTTGATCCTGTAGATGCAGCTGTTGAATTTGCAAAAATATCAGTTGCTAAGCCAGAGAAGTTCGTGATCAAAACCATGTAAAACTCACCAGCTTGGGCATTTGGAATGTTAATTTGTTCTGTTGCAGATGTTGAGAAACTACAATCTACAATTGTTCCATTACAAGGAGGGAAGAATGGTAGACCACATCCAAAAGGATCTTCTGTTAAATTTCCACATGCAGAAGCTAAATTAGCAAATGGACCCCAACATGCGAAATCGATGTCAACATTTGCTGAATTACTTAAATCAATATCAATATTTCCACTGGTTGCAATTTGCATGAAATACCAAGCGGGATTTGGCTGAGAACCTAAACAATCGTATTCAGGACCAACTTCAGCTGTTGTATTTGTCGATGCAGGAAATGCAGCACCATTTTCTGTACAAAAAGGATCTGCAGTTGCACAAGATGCTCCTTGAGATAAGGATTGAAGCGCTATACAAAAAGAAGCAATAGAAAGGAGTATTTGTTTCTTCATGATCCTAGTTTTTTGATTGAATTTTTATTAAATATTCTTTTCTAGAAACAAAAACAGCTCTGTTATGTGCCATTTGATCAAACCAATCTTCACTTTGTGCTTTTTTAGCTAGTTCTTCATTCCCTTGAATCAATGTAACTTTATAATCAATTGCTTGAATCATAGCATCACAATGTTCTATTGTCTCGCCTTTCATAGTATCAGGCAATGCTACTTTTGATGGAGTTGTACTAATTGACTTTGGTTTTTCAATTGAAGTCTTTCTAGTTGGTTTAACTGCATCTTGAGAGAAAGAAATTTGCAGGCACCCAAGAGCTCCAATGATGAGAAATAGTTTTCGCATAGTATAGTTTTAGAATTTCAAACTTAACGAAATTTTAGAACTAAGGTTGCTTATTTTGTTGGAAAAGATTGAGAAAATGTATAAATGGTTGAAATTAGATTTAATTGGTTAAAACTAAAACAAATTAGTTAATCCATTTAGTTTCAGTGGATAAAATCTGAAGTGTTTCTTCTTCTTTTGAACCAGATATCACATCAAAACAATATTCCCATTGGGCTTCATTTGGTAAGCTCATTAAAATCGACTCGGTTCTTCCTCCAGATAGCAATCCAAACTTAGTCCCTTTATCGTGTACTAAATTAAATTCAACATAACGTCCTCTTCTAATATTCCTCCACAACAATTCTTGCTCAGTAAATGACTTTAATCTCCCGAAATTTGCTTGCTTCTCGTAGATAAAAGGGAAGTTCTTTCCTAGATCTAGACAAAACTGGAAAATTTCATCTTTTGAAATAGAAGAATTATTCTGATCTAAATGGTCGAAAAAGATTCCACCTATTCCTCTCGATTCATTTCTATGTGGAATAAAAAAATACTTATCTGCCCATGGTTTAAATCTGTCGTAAAAATCAGAATTGTATTTATCGCAAATCGTTTTTAAATCTTGATGAAAAATAGCTGCGTGATCTCTTATGATATAGTGAGGTGTTAAATCAATTCCACCCCCAAACCAATACGTTTTACCATTGTCCAATTCAAAGTAACGAACATTCATGTGGATAATAGGAACATGTGGATTTTTTGGATGTAAAACGATTGAAACTCCTGTCGCAGAGAAAACTTCACCTTCTAAATTCAATTGTTTTCTCATGATTTCACTAACGGGTCCGTGAACAGAAGAAAATGCAACGCCACCTTTTTCAATTAAATTACCATCTTTAATTGTTCGAGTAAAACCTCCACCGCCTTCTTTTCGATCCCATTTATCTTCAGAAAATTTGGCTTGACCATCAACAAGTTCCAACTCATTACAAATAAACAATTGTAATTCACGAAATTGTTGAACTATCTCTTCGTTTGAAATCATTTTATTCATCTATTTCAGCGACACGAATTAATTCATAATCCTTATTTTGTAAAATAATAACACCTTTATTCTCAAAACCAGATCCTGGCTCAATTTGTTCAATGTGGAAATTATTCATACAAGAATAAGTAGTCACTTCATCCATTAAAATATAGGAAATGAAATAAGAAACGATATCATATCCATGTGCGCCATATTTATTCAAATCTGCTTTATATTCTCGACGATATGTACGAAGTAAGTTTTTCGTTTCTTCTCTTTTGTAATTTAAATCTGAACTACTTGCCCAAGTGATGTTCAATTCATTTTTCATATTACCAGTGATGTCATCAAAATTAGACCAATCCTTTGTTCCTAAAACAGTAATTGTTCCACTACCAGCTTTGTTTTTAATTTTGAAAACTTCATTTAAAAATTTCATTGTAACAGCTTTGTCATCAGATGGGAAAACTAAAACAGTATTACCGTTTTTCTTGATAAAAGCAGAATAATCTGAAAGTTTTGCTTCAATTAATTTGATGTTCGAACCTTTTTTAGATTCTTCAATAAATGCATCGCGATAAGCATCGTATAAATATTTAGATTTTGCAACCCCTGTATTTATTAGAACGATTGTTTTTTGTTTTTGAGTTCTTACAGTGTATTTTGCAAGTGCTTTTTGTTGCATTTCATCGGATGGAACTGCGGCATAAACGAATTGATTTCCTACCAAAACACTTGGTTTCACAGTTGCAGGACAAACCATTCGGATTTTATTTTTCATGCACCATTTCGCAACTACTTCAGTTGAACTTGGAATCAATGGACCAATAATTAAATCCATTCCTTTCAATTTCGCATCCATAAAAGCTTTCATTTCACTTGTATCTTGCTTGAAATCAAAGACTTGTACATTTGCATCTAAACCTTTTCTTTCCAAAGAATCTAAAGCTAATTTTGCTCCCATATAAAACTCAGTTGAAAGTGTTTTTACAGGTGAACTTGGGTCACTTAATCCAAAAGGTAACAACAATGCAATTTGATATTTTTCTTTCTTTTGAAATAAAAGTGTTTGATCAACTTTAGGTTCTACAACTTTATCAATTGGCTTCACTTCTCTAATTTCAACTTTTTCAACTTTTTCTTTTTTAAGTGGAATTTGTAAAACATCTCCCTCTTTAATTTTTGTCGATTTTAAATTATTGAACTTTTGTAAGTCTGCAGCTGGAACCATAAAACGTTTTGCAATGGTGTAGATTGTTTCCTTTGCTTTTACAGTGTATGAAATCGTTGAGTCTGAATAAATGATTTTTGGAGTTTCAACTTCTTTTTGTGTTGTTGAAGTAGATGTTGTTGTAGAGTTATTGTTTGCTGGAGTATTTGGCAATAAAACTTTAACAATTTGTCCTAATTTGAGTCCTTTTTGTGCTTCTGGATTAAGCGAATTGAATTGTTCAATTGTAATACCATATTTTTTACAAAGAGAATAAGCAGTTTCACCTTTTAAAATACTATGATGTAAAACCATTGACCCATCTGTAACTTTAATATCAGCATCTCCGGCAGGAATTAGATAACGCGCGCCTTCTTTAACACCTTTTTCAATTCCAGGATTTGCTGCAATTAAATCTTTTTCAAGGACTTTATATTGCGTCTTGATTCCGTATAAAGTGTTTCCATCTTGAGCATAATGAATCAAATATCGTTTACCTTTTGAATAAAAATAGGTAATATCTTCAACTTGTTGTCCAAAACTGAACACAGTTAAAAATAAGAACAAAAACAATAAACCTTTTTTCATTTGTACAACTATTATTAATTCAATTTTCGATCGAAAGTCCTGCTTATTCTAAATCTTCCAACCTTCCAACCTTCTAATCTTCCAATTTTCTAATTATTAAGCTATTCCCATTCAATTGTTGCAGGTGGTTTCGAGGAAATATCATACGTCACTCGATTAATACCTTTCACATGATTTATAATCTTATTCGAAATTAGTGCCAAAAATTCATAAGGTAGGTGACACCAATCTGCGGTCATACCATCCGTTGAACTTACAGCCCTTAATGCCACTGCGTTTTCATATGTTCTTTCATCGCCCATAACACCTACAGATTGTATTGGTAAGAAGATTGCTCCAGCTTGCCAAACATCATTGTATAAACCATGTTCTTTTAATCCGTCGATGAAAATAGCGTCAACTTCTTGTAGAATTTGAACTTTTTCAGCTGTAACTTCACCAAGAATACGAATTCCAAGTCCAGGACCAGGGAAAGGATGACGATTTAAGATGTTTTCAGGTAAGTCCATTGATTTTCCAACACGACGAACTTCATCTTTAAATAATAATCGCAATGGCTCAACAACTGAAAGCTTCATGTAATCTGGAAGTCCACCAACATTGTGATGTGATTTGATTGTTTGAGAAGGTCCACCGTTTACTGAAACTGATTCAATAACATCTGGGTAAATTGTACCTTGACCTAACCATTTAGCGTTTTCAACCAATTTAGATTCAGCGTCAAAGACATCAACAAATACTTTACCGATTGCTTTGCGTTTTAATTCAGGATCAGTTAAACCTTTTAAAGCAGCGTAAAATTCTTTAGAAGCATCAACACCTTTAACGTTTAATCCTAATCCTTTATAACTTTCTAAAACGGACGAAAATTCATTTTTACGCAACAATCCATTATCAACAAAGATGCAATGTAAGTTTGAACCAATTGCTTTGTGTAATAAAAATGCAGCAACTGAAGAATCAACACCTCCTGAAAGTCCTAAAATAACTTTATCACTTCCAAGTTTTGCTCTTAATTCATTAACTGTTGTTTCTACGAATGAGTCGGGTGTCCATGATTGATTACAACCACAGATTGAAACAATAAAGTTTTTTAATAAAATTGCACCTTCAAGCGAATGGTATACTTCTGGATGAAATTGAATTCCATAAGTTGTTTCTCCTTCGATTTTATATCCTGCAACATGTACATCTTTTGTACTTGCGATAATTTTATAATTTGAAGGAACATTTTTAATAGTATCTCCATGTGACATCCATACTTGAGAACCAACTGACATTCCTGTAGTCAATTCATTTGAAGTGTCAACTGAAGAAAGATTTGCTCTACCATATTCACGAATTGTAGATGGAAGTACTTCACCACCAAAATTTTGAGCTAAATATTGTGCACCAAAACAAACGCCTAATAAAGGAAATTTACCTTTTATAGCAGATAAATCAGGTTTTGGTGATTCTGGGTCACGCGTTGAAAACGGACTTCCAGATAAAATCACACCTTTAATATGTGTTCCAAGTTCAGGTACTTTGTTCCATGGATGGATTTCACAGTAAACATTTAATTCGCGAACTCTTCTAGCAATTAATTGAGTGTATTGCGAACCGAAATCTAAAATCAATATCATTTCTTGCATCTTGCAAAATTAAACAATATCGATTGAGTAATTGAATTGAAATCGAATATATTTTGAACCATTGATTGTTTAAAGGCAATTTTGCGTAAGCTTAGTACAAAATGACAGTTGAACATGAATTTTTCTGACACTTTGGCGTAAATTAAAAACTGGAATAATTTATGACTGTTTGCCCGAATAAATTATAAAGCAAAACGATATTTCATTATTTTTGCTATTCAATTATTAAAAAGTTATGATAACTGGAATACTAAAGAAGATTTTAGGCGATAAGTCGACAACAGATAGAAAGAAATACCAACCGGTCATAGATCAAGTTAAAACCTTTGAAAATCAGGTTAAATCGGATTCAGATGATCAATTAAGAGCGCGCACTAAAAAGTTTCAAATTCAAATTCAAGCAGCAATTGAGACAACTGAAGCACAAATTGTTCAATTAAAAGAGCAAGCTTCTGATATCAATTTACCTTTATATGAGAAGGAAAAGTTGTATTTAGAAGTTGAGGCGAAAGAAAAAGAAGTAAATACACTAATTGAAACTGAATTAGAAAAAATCTTACCTGAAGCATTTGCAGTTGTTAAAGAAACGGCAAGTCGTTGGGCAAATAATGGAAAACTAGAAGTTATTGCAACTGATTTAGATTTACAATTAGTTAAACAAAAAGACGGAATTGAAATCGTTGGAGATAAAGCTATTTGGCACAACAAATGGACTGCTGCTGGTGCTGCTGTTGAATGGGCAATGGTTCATTACGATGTTCAATTAATGGGTGGAGCTGTTCTTCACCGAGGAAATATTGCTGAAATGCAAACTGGGGAAGGAAAAACATTAGTTGCAACTTTACCAGTTTATTTAAATGCGCTTGCAGGAAAAGGTGTTCACGTTGTAACAGTAAATGATTACTTAGCAAAACGTGACTCTGAATGGATGGGACCTTTGTACCAATTCCACGGTTTAACTGTTGATTGTATCGATAAACACCAACCGAATTCATCTTCAAGACGTGAAGCATATTTAGCTGATATTACTTTTGGAACAAATAACGAATTTGGTTTCGATTATTTACGTGATAACATGGCAAGTGCAGTTGAAGATTTAGTTCAACGTAAACATCACTTCGCAATTGTCGATGAAGTCGATTCAGTTTTAATTGATGATGCAAGAACTCCATTAATTATTTCTGGACCTACACCAAAAGGAGATCAGCATGAGTTTTATGAATTGAAACCAAGAATTGAAACAGTTGTTGAGGCACAAAGAAAATTTGCAAATGAATGTTTGATTACTGCTAAAAAATTATTAGTTGTAATTCAAGGTGGTGACGCTGGAGTTGATCAAAAAACTGCATTGGAAGAAGGAGGAATCGCATTATTACGTGCGTTTAGAGGTTTGCCTAAAAATAAAGCTTTAATTAAATTCTTATCTGAACCAGGAATCAAAGCTCATTTACAAAAAGTCGAAAATCAATACATGGCGGAAAATAATCGTCATATGAAGAAAATCGACAAAGAATTATTCTTCGTTATTGATGAAAAGAAAAATTCAGTTGAACTTACAGAAAAAGGAATTGATTTAGTTTCAGGAAATGATGACCGTAACTTTTTTATCATTCCAGATATATCAACAAGTATCGCAGAATTACAAAAGCAAAATTTGAGTACTGAGGATTTTGCAGTTAAAAAAGATGAATTGATTCGTGATTACAGCGTTAAATCTGAGCGTATTCATTCTGTTACTCAATTATTGAAAGCATATTCACTTTTTGAAAAAGAAGTTGAGTATGTAATTATGGATGGAAAAATCAAAATCGTTGATGAATCAACAGGTCGTATCATGGAAGGACGACGTTATTCTGACGGTTTACATCAAGCGATTGAAGCAAAAGAGAATGTAACAGTTGAGGCTGCTACTCAAACATATGCAACAGTAACATTACAGAATTACTTCAGAATGTACCATAAGTTAGCGGGTATGACAGGTACAGCTGAAACTGAAGCAAAAGAATTCTGGGATATTTATAAATTGGATGTTGTTGTAATTCCTACGAATCGTCCGATTTCACGTAAAGATGAAAATGATTTAGTTTACAAAACAGCTCGTGAAAAATATACAGCTGTAATTTCTGAAGTTGAACGTTTAGTTGCAGCAGGTAGACCAGTTTTAGTTGGTACAACAACAGTTGAGATTTCTGAGTTATTGAGTCGTATGTTGAAAATGAAAAACATTCAACATCAAGTATTGAATGCGAAATATCACCAACGAGAAGCAGAAATTGTAGCGGATGCAGGTAAAGCTGGAGCGGTTACAATTGCAACAAACATGGCTGGTCGTGGAACGGATATCAAACTTCAAGCTGGGGTTAAAGAATCTGGAGGTTTAGCAATTGTAGGTACAGAAAGACATGATTCACGTCGAGTTGACAGACAGTTGAGAGGTCGTGCTGGACGTCAAGGAGATCCAGGTTCATCTCAATTCTTTGTTTCTTTAGAAGATGATTTGATGCGTAAATTTGGTTCTGAGCGAATTGCAAAAATCATGGACCGCTTAGGGTTGAAAGAAGGGGAGGTGATTCAACATTCAATGGTATCAAAATCAATTGAACGTTCACAGAAAAAAGTGGAGGAAAACAACTTTGGTATGCGTAAACGTTTATTGGAATACGATGATGTAATGAATTCTCAACGTAAGGCAATTTATGCAAAACGTAAAAATGCCCTTTATGGAGATAAATTAGATGTTGATGTATCAAATATGTTCTTTGATGTGATTGAAAGTATCGTTACGAATTTCAAAAACGCAACATTCGAAGAGTTTGATTTAGAATTAATGCGTGTATTGGGGATTCAATCTCCAGTAACAGAAGAGAAATTCAGAACGTTAACTTTTGATGAGTTAGTAAATGATTTATACGATTCAGTTCTTGCACATTATAACAATAAGAATCAACGAATGATCAACACGATTATGCCGCAAGTTGACCATATTCTTTCTCAAGTTAATAATCAATTTCAAAATATTCAATTCCCAGTTTCAGATGGTAGAAAAATGATTGGTTTAGTTACTAATTTAGCTGAAATGCAAGAAACAGATGGTCGTTCTTTGATTCGTTCTATGGAAAGAAACATTGTTTTGGGAATGATTGATAATGAGTGGAAAGAGCATTTACGTGAGATGGATGAATTACGTTCAGCAGTTCACAATGCGCAATACGAACAAAAAGATCCATTATTGATTTATAAGTTAGAGTCGTTTGAATTATTTAAAACAATGATGGGAAGACTGAGCGTGGAAACTATTGAATTCCTAGTTCGTGCAGAATTGCCAAGAGAAGAACCAGATCAACAGATTCAATCTACGAATAGATCAGAGATTGAAAACCAATATGAAAAAGCTCAAGTTCATTCAAACACTTCTTCAACTCAAGTTCCAGAATTTGAAGGAAGTCAAGGATATTCACAAGCTGTACAGAATTCTAGGCAAGATAGACCTAAACAACAACCAGTTACAGTAGAGCAAAAAATTGGACGTAATGACCCTTGTCCTTGTGGAAGTGGTAAGAAATACAAACAATGTCACGGTAGTTAATCTTAGTTGATTTAATATAATAGTTAAAGTCGTTCTTTTTAAGAGCGACTTTTTTTATTGTTAATTGGAATCCTAAAAATATTCAGACATAAATGAGGAATATTCATTTTCGCTGACTGTACTATTTTTTGTGCGTCTATTAAGTATACTAAAACATAATACCATGAAAAAGCTACTACTATTTATTTTTTTATTCTATTCAAGTTTTCTACTTAGAGCGCAAGAAGAATTATCAGTTTCAGAATGGCAGAAGAACAATTCAGATGTTGTTTTTATTGAAAAAAATGATGCTTCAAATGAATTAATTGAAAAATTAGACTCAAAAGGAATCAAGTATATCATTTTCAATAATGATGTTCAAGAATCGGATATTTTAAATTTCACAAATCAAAACTCATTAAAAAAAGATTATTATCAATTTGATGGTTTTAGTGTTCGTACTGAGGAGGCACAGTTTGTAAAAAACTGGTTTTCAACTCACACAGATATCAAAGTTCTCACTAAATCAGCAGTTGCTAATTTCAGCAATGATCAAATTGAGTTCTATAGATCAATCGATGCTTTGATTTTGGACGGTGAAATAATTACTATGCAAGACTTAAAAAACTACGAAAATGAGCACTAAATATAAATCTATACTATTGTTTATTGCAATATGTTTGCAGTCAACATATTTCGGTCAGTCGAACACTCCTTGTGGTGCTCCAGTTTTAGCTACAGGTGCATCTTGTACAAATACAGCAGGAACAACTGTTGGTGCAACTTTTCAAAGTAATGCAGCGAATGGAGGAAATCCGACATGTGCATCTCCTGGAGCTCCAGATGTTTGGTATCAATTTGTTGCACCAGCTGGTGGATCGGTAAATATTCAATTAACTGCAGGAACAATTACAGATTCAGGAATGGGGTTATATAATGGTCCATGTGGGTCTCCTACACAAATTTCGTGTGATGATGATGGTGGTGCTGGGTTAATGTCACAAATTAATGCTACAGGACTTACTCCCGGAGTTACTTATTTTATTAGAGTATGGCAGTTTTCATCTGGAACTGGAACATTTAGTATTTGTTTACAAACACCACCTCCACCTCCAACAAATGTGAATTGCTCGATTCCAAACCCAATTTGTTCAGGAAGTCCAATAAATTTTACAGCTCAAGCAAATGGAACAGCAGCTTCAACTGTTAATCCGGGCAATAATTATGGTTGTTTGTTTACATCGCCAAATCCTTCTTGGTATTATTTACAAATCGCTGTTGGAGGGAGTTTAGTAGTAGATATTACTGCTGGATCTGACGTTGATTATGCAATTTGGGGGCCTTTCCCAAGTGTTGCGAATGCTATTGCTAATTGTAATTCATATGGGGTTCCAACAGATTGTAGTTATTCTCCATCACCAACTGAACAAGTTAATATTCCAGTTTTAGCTGGACAAACATATGTTTTACTAGTAACAAATTTCGCTGCTGTTGTTCAAACGATTGACATCAATGATGCAGTAGCAAATACAGCAACAACTGACTGTTCAATTGTCCCTTTATCGATTAATTTATCAACTTTTACAGCTACAAGAACAAATGGATTAGTTGAATTATCATGGGTAACAATGTCAGAAAGTAACAATGATTATTTTATTGTTGAGCGTTCTTATGATGGTGAAATTTGGTCGGTTGTTGACTATGTTGATGGAGCTGGTAATTCTTCTCCAAAACTTTACAATTTAGAAGATAGAAATGCGAAAAACACAAATGTTTATTATAGAATTAAACAATTTGATTTCGATGGTAAATCAACAACTTCTTCTTCAATTGTTGTAAGTGATTATTTGGAAAACAACATGACAATTTATCCAAATCCAGCTAAAAATCAATTGAATGTAATTGCTCCATTTGAATTCAACCAAATAGAATTGATTGATATTCAAGGTGAAGTAATCAAAACTATTACAGTTGAGAATACATTGCAATCATTTGTCGATTTAACTGAAATGAAAGACGGAATGTATTTCATCAAAGTAACAGATGGTGTTAAATTATCCAATCAACGATTTGTCATCAATAAATAAGTAACCACTACTTCTACTACATATGAAAAGTGAAAGGATTCAATTAATTTGAATCCTTTTGTTTTTTGTACATTTGAATTATGAATTTTAAAATTGGAATTGTTGGTTGTGGGAATCTGGCCTTTCATCTAGTTAAAAAGCTAGAGAATTCAACTCATCCAGTTTTATTTGTATTTCATCCGGATAAAGAAAAAGCAGGATTATTCTCGAAGGAATTCAAGCAATTAGAAGTAATTGAAGGAAATAGTTTTCCAGATTTAGACATTTTAATTTGTGCTGTTTCTGATACTGCTATGAAAGAGGTTTTGAGTTTTTATTCGAAACATTATTTTTGTGTAAGTACTTCAGGAACTTTTAATGTCAATGATTTAGATAACGAAAATGTATCAACTTTATATCCATTACAAACATTTAATAAGTTAAGTTCGGTAGATTTTGAGTTTATTCCATTATTCTTAGAAGTTAATGATTTAAACAAAGAGAAATTAATTTATTTAGCGAAGTTATTATCTCCGAATATACATTTTTTAAGTGCTGAAAAGAGACAGAAACTTCATGTTTCAGCGGTATTTGCCAATAATTTCAGTAATCATTTTTTCGATATCTCTGATCAATATTCTAAAGAGAATGAGTTGGATTTTAACTGGTTAATTCCATTAATCAAACAATCAGTCAATCAATTAGGGGCAAAAAGTCCGAAAGAACTTCAAACAGGACCAGCGAAAAGAAATGATCAACAAACAATTGATAAACATTTGGAATTGTTGCCAGAGAATTTAAAAGAAATATATCAAATAGTTACAAAAAGTATTAAAAACAGATTTCAAAACAATGACTAGTTACAAAGAGCGATTAAAGAAAATTACCACAATTATTTTAGATGTAGACGGAGTTTTAACAAGCGGGGAGGTTTATTTCACAAATGGTGATGTCATGCGAGCGTTATTTTCAAAAGACGGTTATGCGTTACAATATGCCGTTAAAAAAGGATTTAATTTTTTCGTAATTACAGGAGGTTCATCACAGCAAATTAAAGATAGTTTAGAGTGGCTTGGTGCAAGTGAAGTGTTTTTGGGGTCTTCTAGAAAAAGTGAGGTTTACAAGAAGTTAAAAGAAAAGTATTCGATTTCAGATGATGAAGTTGCTTATATGGGTGATGACATTCCTGATATTCCGGTTTTGAAAGAAGTTGGATTTAGCGCTTGTCCACAAGATGCAGCAATTGAAGTGAAGCAAATGGTTCATTATCAATCTCCAGTTAATGGTGGAAGAGGTTGTGTGCGGGATATTGTTGAACAGATAATGCGGGTTCAAGGAAAGTGGATGAATGAGGATGCTTTTGAGTGGTAAATTGTTGATAAAAAAGCCTTGAAAGCTCAGTAAAGTCTGGGGTTGTGACACTATCCCGTTAAGTGTGTAAACTGATTTTTTAAAGTTTTAATCTTTCATCAAAAATAAGGGTAAATTGATTTAAAACAACACCCCAATCTCTGATTGGCATAGTCCATTTTTTTGTTGCTTCAA
>JBKDZA010000322.1:0-3850 GCA_046308455.1 Fluviicola sp. | reverse complement strand
AATCAAGTAACTTTACTTAAACGCTTGTTGCTTTAGCTACGAAATAACGTGAGTTCTTTCAGCGAAATCTTTCGCGCGTTTAAACAGGTTTTTCAAACCTATCTTCCTACAGACTTTTGGCTGTGTAAATTGCACCACAACTTGTTTATTGACGAAGTTAATCAAATTTCTCACAAAAACAAACTCCTACGTAAAACACTGATTTTATTGACTTATGGGAAAGATATCAATACGTATTTGTGCTATTCAAAAATTCACACTATATTCGTATATGATGAAAAGTAATTTGGATATAAATGCTATTAAATTTGAGTTTTCTGAACACAGAAACCAAAAAGTTATTCTTTGTAAATTCAATTACGATCCAAACTTCATTCAACAGTTTAAAAAAGAATTCCCCTCTGCAAAATGGTCCAGAACCCTAAAATCATGGTACCTTCCAAATAATACCCTTTATAGAAATAGATTAAACATTCCAAACCCAGAAATCGGTGATCAATTCCTCAATCAATTTTTTAGCGTAAATCAAATTGAATTTATAAAGTTTAGAAATGCCCTTACTCAAAAAGCATTCTCTCAAAATACGTTAAAAGTATATCTCAATGAATTCGCTCAGCTCATAATTACGCTCAAAAAACATCCCGTCTATGAATTAAATACTGAACGCTTAAACGCTTATTTTCTCTATTGTATCAAAAAACTAGGACATTCTGAAAATCAAGTCTATTCTAGAATGAACGCAATCAAAGCTTATTTCAAATTAGTACTTAACAAAGAACAGGTTTTTGATCAAGTAATCCGCCCGAAAGCCAGAAAATCGCTTCCAACGGTTTTAAGTAAAGAGGAAATAAAAAAAATCATTGCATCTACTAATAACACAAAACACCTACTTCTTCTCAAAATGGCTTATGGAATGGGACTTCGTGTGAGTGAACTAATCGAGTTGATGGTTAAAAATATCGACCAAAATCGAAATATCGTTCATATTGTTTGTAGTAAAGGCAAAAAAGATCGCTATGTAAATCTTCCTATTTCAATAATTCCTCTTCTAAATGATTACTTAAAAGAATATCAACCCAAAAACTACCTTTTTGAAGGTCAATTTCAAGAAAAATACACCACCAGAAGTGCGCAAGCAGTCTTTAAAACGCAATGAAAAAAGCAGAAATCCAAAAAACAGTCGGAATTCATGGCTTGAGACATTCTTTTGCAACACATTTAGTTGAAGCTGGAACCGATATGGTTTTTATTCAAAAATTACTGGGACACAGCAACATAAAAACAACTGAAATCTATGCTAAAGTCTCAACGCGCTTACTCTCAAAAGTTCAAAGTCCCTTAGACGAACTCTAAAGGTTTAATCGTATCGATGTGATTCATCACATCGAAAATTGTTTGAACCTTTTCCAAACTCCGATGTAAACCCCTAAAAACAATCCGTTATGAAAAAATTAATTCTCGCAGCCTATTTATTTTTTGCCTTCAATTTCAGCTTTGGACAATACAACGCATGTGCAGGGAAAAGCGAAGTCCGTGAAACAGTAATCAAAGAAGTAAAAGACGAAAAAACGGGCGAAGTTAAACGCGAAGAAGTCAAACAATTGCCGCAAACCGCAGTGCAAGATGCTCATGGAAACTTAAAAGGAAGCAAATACGACCTAGCAATCGATGGTGCTTTCAAAGGTCAAACAATTTTTGTGTTAAACATCTGTGGAAATACGATGGAATACGCAAAAACAGCTGTTGCTTCAAAAGGTTTCTCCATGGTCGAAGCTAGAAATGGTGTTCCAACTGTTGCAGAGTTGAAAGAGTACTTAAGTAAATCGTGTCAATTTTGGTTGCTTTCAGGTGCAAGCGTTATGCTTACAAAGGAACATGTAGATGTGATTGTTGACTATTTCAATTCAGGTAGAGGAGTTTACATTTGGAACGACAATACACCGTATCATGCGGATGGAAACGTCATCACTGAACGCTTGTTCGGAATCACTATGTCGGGAGACTATTACGCCAATCAAGTAATCCGTTTTAAAACCGATTCATTGAATTATGGAATGGTGCCTAATCATCTAATCACAACTGGTTTGGAATCTGTATACGAAGGAATTACAGTTTCAACAATTTCACCCGACCAAAATCAACAGTTTACACCAATCATGTATTCATCAGACGGAAACATTGTTGCTGCGGTATACGAAATGTATGGAAAACGCTTGATTATTGATGGAGGATTTACGCGCTTGTGTGTGAATTGGGACAATGCTGGAACGGATCGCTACATAAAAAACGCATCTGCATGGCTCGCAAATGTGGAACGATTCGGAAAAGAAGTCAGCGAATTAGCTAAATAATTTACAAATACTGTAAAACTGTCTCCACATCTTCTGGTGAATCAATATTTGGTGTTTCAATTTCCGTTTCAACAACGTGAATCGAATATCCATTGTACAACCAACGCAATTGTTCCAAGGATTCAATTTTTTCCAATTGTGTGATAGAAAGTTGAGAATGACTGCTGTTCTTCATTTCCAATAAATAGCTCATCACTTTCTACTCTTAAATATTTTCCATCTTTGTCAATAAATACCAACATTGAATTTGTCAAATCCTTCAAATTAATCTTTTCTAAATATTTTTTTACATCTTCCACCGAAGAATAGTTGTGCATAATTGTTGAAATTAGCTTACTTATTTCGATATATTCCTTATTTGAAGTATCTATTGTAGGTTTAAAAGGCATTGCAAAGCCATCAAACATTTAATCCACCCTTATTTACTGCACCTTGTGCAAAATTATCGTGAAATCCAACAGCCATATATCCATACTTGGCATTTTGTTTAGGTTCAAACCACATTTGTGTCATTGGACTCCACCAGTCTTCATTGTTTCCTACAATTGTTTTTCCGTCTTTTGTAATTTTAAACATACTACAAGCAAAAATTTCTGCTGGTATAAAAAGTACAAATATTAAAAGGTATAAAATGTTTTTCATTTTTTGATTAAAATTGTTTAGATTCTTTAAGTCTGCATTAACATTGCCTATAACGTGCCGGCGGCTTTACGAAGCTACGAGAAAAATTTCATTTTTCGAAGTAGTTTAGTAAAATCGCCTGATGTGCGAAGTCAGCGCAGCGACGAGCTCATCGGGCGGTGCAAGCCACATCGGTTTGCAGCTTGGCGAAGTGGCGGATTTAAAAGCACTAACTTTCAATTTAGCACAAATGTTTATTTGAAAGCCAAATGTTCAATTTAGCACTGAATCCGCCATTTTGCCAAACTGCTGTTACCTGCTGGCTTTTTATTTGTTAATTAGTTTTACGATGGTTTTGTGAAATTCAGCTTCGTCAATGTCAAGTACTTCCTTTAAATTGTTAAAGAACTGTTCTCCTTTTTCTCCTGAATAAGCCAATTTTAATGCTTTGTCAAACCCTTTCTTTTCTAATGCTTCTTGATATAGAAAAGCACTCATTACATAGAAAGAAAAATAATTGTTTACCGTCGATTTTCTTTCCTTTTTAAATTCTTCTAAAAAGTTAATGTTGGGTCTTTTTTTCAGTTCGTCACGAAACTGTTGTTTTAATTCATTGACACTGTCATAACTCAAGCCATAACCACCATAATATGCCGACATTCCTTGAATGAATGGTGAGTATAAATTTTCCTTATTAGGCAAATTATAGTAAAGAAAATCTTCTATATATCCATAAATGTAATTAGGGTCTGCTGAAAAAGTCAGACTCAAATTTGACTTAGATTTGAAAATTTGTAGCTAAAAAATATTTTTTGTCGAAAGTTTAAAATTTTTGAGAAGATAACTTTTAGGCAATACTGTACTAGCTCAGCCAAATT
>JBKDZA010000321.1:0-2750 GCA_046308455.1 Fluviicola sp. | reverse complement strand
GTATTTTTAATTTTTCAAAATCTGATTTACCGACATTACCTTGAGCCCCAGAATTAATTTTAGCCATAATTTGGTCAAGTGCAAGTGGTGAACCGACCAAAAAATATAAAAATTGTTTTGATAATACTTTTTCATCATGTGGTACAAATTTACCCACACGGTAGTTTTGATATACTGGGTTTTCTAAACCTGAAACCCAACAACTTTTACCAAGTGTTGCACCTGTTAAAGCCATTAATACATCTCCATTGAAAATTCTCTTATCAGCAAATTCTTCAGCCCTATCAGATGAAAAGAATGAACATCCATTCATGTCGATTTCACCATTTCTATTTATCTGACCTATTTTAACTATTGGAAGACCAGTTTCAGTGAAGTCGAAGTCTCGAAATTGATAACCATGAATTAATTCAAATACAGAACTTGACTTAACAATTTCCCAATCACTTGGAATCATTCCTAAAGGAGATTCTTTATATTCAACACTCATATCCCCATCTCCTTTAAAAATCCAGCCAATTTTTCATCAATTTCCGCTTCACGTTGTTCCAATTCAGCTAATTTTTGGTGTACCGCTTTGATATCTACTTCCACTTCCGCTTCCGAAGTATCAATAAAACGTGAGATATTTAAGTTGTAATCGTTTTCAGCCAATTCAGCAAGCGTTACAATTCTACCGTATTTAGGGCTTACTGTTGTCACTTCTCTCAATCCCTCAAGGAGGGAAGAGTATGCCTCAACAATTTTAGAAACGTGTTCTGGTAATAATTCATTTTGGTTTTTACCTTCTTTGTAATCGCTACTTGCATCAATAATTGCAACTTTTCCTTTTTGGTTTTCCGTTTTATTTTTATTGATAATCCAGATAGAAGCGGGTATTCCCGTATTGTAGAACAAAGCACTTGGTAGACCAACAATTCCTTCAACCAAATCCGCTTCTAATAATCCTTGTCTAATTGTTCCTTCTGTTCCGCTTCTAAACAAGGTACCATGAGGCAACACCACACCCGCTTTTCCATCTTGTTTCAAAACAGCAACCATGTGTTGTAAAAAAGCTAAATCAGCATATCCTCTTGGTGGTATTCCAAATTGAAAACGTCCATAAGGATCACTAACTTGTTTGGCATAGTTGGGTGTAACTTTCTTTTCTTTACCATCTTTATCCAACTTCACTTCAATAGAGGTTTCTGCTGGTGTCCACCATCCATCCATCGAGAAAGGAGGGTTTGCAATTACTCTATCAAAAAGCGTTAATTCGTTGTTGTCGTTCTTATGTTGGGGTGTAATTAAAGTGTCTCCTTTACGAATATCAGCATCCATGAAGTTGTGCAGTAACATATTCAATTTACCAATTGCCCAAGTACCCAAGTTTTTTTCTTGTCCGTACAAAGAAACGTTAACATTGTTTCCAACTTTTCCATTGGGTTGTTCGGCAATGTAGCGAGCAGATTCAATCAACATACCACCCGAACCGCAAGTTGGGTCATATACTTTTTGTTTTGGTTCTGGCTTAATCAATTGAACAATTAGTTGAACTACACCTCTAGGAGTGTAGAATTCACCTCCTTTTTTACCAGCATCATCAGCGAACATCTTAATCAGATACTCATACGCATCTCCTAGCAAATCATTCGATTCTAAGTGTTCATTTCTCAATGAATGTTGGTTGAAGTGTCTTAAAAGGCGTTGCAGTAGTTCGTCTGAAAGTTTTTCTTTGTCACCAAATTTGGTAGCAGTCATAACTCCTTCCAAAGAAGTGTTTTCATTTTCAATTCTAGAAAAAGCTTTATCCAAAGCAATACCAATGTTCTCCGTTTCTTTCTTGATTGTTTCCCAACGAGATTCAAGTGGCATTTGAAAATAAGTTTCATCTTCAGCATCTTCCCGCGAACAATTCTCACGATTCATGATCGCCTCCACTTCTTCTTCAAACACATCGTTAGAACGTTTCAAGAACAGTAAACCGAAGATGTAATTTTTGAAGTCAGAAGAGTCAATACTTCCACGTAATATATTTGCTGAATCCCAAAGCCATGATTCAAGTGTTGCTAAATCTAATTTTTTATCTGACATATTGTAATAAATTCGTTGTAAATGATTTAAGCCAAAATTGATGAGGTATTAGCTTCCACTTGTTTTGACAGGTTTTTTCGGCTAACATTTTTCAACTTCATTAATTCTTTGAGGCGTAAAACTTCCATTGATTTGATTTTCTTCAAATGTAAAAATAATAAACATTTTTTTTAACGGCGGTTCCTGATTCATGTTTTGAAACGAAAAGTTGATTTTAGTGTATCCAGGCCAGTTTTCTAACCTCGGATTTATTGATTTTGAGGATAAAGATGTCTATCACCTTAAAGAAAAACACGAGATTAATGGTGAACTAAAAATCCAAAATCATAAGTATAAAATGGCTTATGTATCAGTTGTGCATGAAAATCAATTAAATAAAGAACTAGGTAAGAATATCTTTGAATTGTTTTCTTGATTCATTTGTACATTTTCTTTATTTCATAAATTAAGATCATCAAACACAAACCCCCGTAGATATAAATTCCATATTCAATAAATACAAAGTTATTTGGTGAAATTAATCCAATCAAAAGAACTAATAACCTCAGTTCGATTATAAATTCTTATCAGATCGCCTATAAATGCTCAGATTTGAGGCGAAAACATGATGGATTGGCGAGCCAATTCGAATGTTTTTAACGAAAAAGATGAGATTTTATAGGTGAAAACACTTTTTT
>JBKDZA010000320.1:0-11577 GCA_046308455.1 Fluviicola sp. | reverse complement strand
AATCCAGCTGAATTACCTTGTGTAACGGTAAAAGGCGTGACGTTTCCCAATCCAGCTGAATTACCTTGTGTAACGGTAAAAGGCGTGACGTTTCCCAATCCAGCTTTATTACCTTATGTAACGGTAAAAGGCGCGACGTTTCGCAATTCAGCTAAATTACCTCACGTAACGGTAAAAGGCGATAGCTATCCCACTTGTACTTCACATAAAATTAAAAGAATTTGTGTGAAGTAATTCAGCTAAACTACGAAAAGTCTAGATAAAAGGCTTAATTCAAATTACATTGAATCCAAATCATAGAATTACGAGAATCAACAGAAAAAAGTTAATTCTATTTGAAAATTATCACTTAAATTTGAATCAGTAAAATTGTATAGTTTGAAATTTAAAAAAGGAATAATTCTGTTTTTTGTAGCCTTCATTTCTGTTGGTGCAATCGGCATTCCTGTTTTTAAGCATACATGTTCAACAGAAAACATTACCGAACATTCACTTCTTATTCCTTCTAATCATTGTGTTGAAAAAGTTGATAAGAAAGAATTTTCTTGTTGTTCTAAAATTCAAACTGTAGAAAAAGAAGATTGTTGTACTGATGAAGTTTCTGAATTGAAATTTTCATTCGATATTTTTCAAAAATTTCAACTTCACTATTTCATTGCTGCTCAAGTTGAAGAGTTATCCATCTTTAAATATTTATCGTTTTCATTCAAAAAAGAAGAAGTAGTTCACTTTAGTGATTCTTCACCACCTCCTTTATCGACACTCAATTTCTTACGAAAAAATTGTATCTGGAGAATTTAGAATAAACATCAATTACTTGATTGTTTAACTAAATTTTTATACATGAAACATTTTATAGTCATACTGTTTTTTATGGGTTCCATTTTACACAGTAATGCACAATTAAAAGGAAAAATTTTCGGAATTGAAAACGGAATGTCGAAACCAATGCAAAAAGCAAAGGTGAATATCCAAAAGACAACTGTGTTTTCCTCGGAAACTGGAGAATTTGAAATAATCCTCCCAAAAACATTACCAGATACGTTATACATAAGTTATCCTGGCTGTGTAACTGAAAAAATAGTCGTTACAAAAGATGATCGCTATATCGGTCTTGAAATTTATCTTTTCAAGGAAAACGAATTAGAAGAAGTTATCGTCGAATTTAAACGAGATTCAAAAGGTGTAAATCGCTTATCACCACATTTATTGGAAAATTTAGGTGAAGATGAATTTCGTAAAGCTGCTTGTTGCAACTTATCTGAGTCCTTCGAAACGAATGCTACTGTTGATGTGAATATAACTGATGCTGTTTCTGGAGCAAAAAAAATTCAATTACTTGGTCTCGATGGAATTTATACGCAATTTCAAATGGAGAACATTCCCTTTTTAAGTGGTCTTGAAAGTAGTTTCGGGATGAACTCAATTCCTGGAACTTGGGTGGAATCTATTCAAATAACAAAAGGAACTGGTTCTGTAGTTAATGGCTACGAATCCATGGCAGGTTTGATTAATATTGAAATGCGAAAGCCAACAACAACTCATCGCTTATTTGTTAATTCGTATTTAAATTCTTTCGGTAGAACTGAATTAAATGTACATGGTGGTCAAATTATTAATGAAAAATGGAGTACCGCATCGTTTGCTCATGGATCCACATTACCATTTGAAATAGACCAAAATAAAGATCAATTTCGTGATTTGCCTTTGTTTAATTCGGCTGCGTTTATGAATCGTTGGCAATATGATGGGAAACGTTTTGAAACGCGTTTTGGGGTTTTAGCTTATGCAGATGATAGAATAGGTGGACAGCTTTCTACTGTTGATTCAATAGTAAAATACAAAGCCAATAACTCGAACAGACATATTGAAGCGTTTGCAAAAACTGGTTTTATATTCAAAAAACAAGGTCATTCTCTAGGGATTATCTATCAACTTAAACACCACGAACAATTTGGCGTATTTGGGTTGAATTCGAATTCAGGTAAAGAAAATAGGGGATACGTAAATGTTATTTATGATGGAATCATCAAGAAAACAATCTACAAATATCGTATAGGGGTGAATGGAATTGCTCACGATTTAGAGCAAAATTTTGGATCAATAAAGTTGAAAAGAGATCTTCGAACGGTTGGTCTTTTTGGTGAATTCACTTATTCTGGAATGCGTTCCATTTTAGTTGTTGGTGCTCGTTTCGACTTAGTTGATCAATTTAAACATATCTTTTCACCAAGATTACACTATAAATATAAAGTGACTGAGAAAACTGATTTACGATTCACAATCGGAAAAGCGTGGCGACTACCTACGATTTTCCAAGACAATGTTTCTTTAATGGCAACTGGTCGAACGTGGAATATTCCAGTAAAAGACGAGCAAGAAATAATGTGGAATAGCGGAGTATCAGTCTCTAATTCATTTAAATTATGGAATAGAGCAGCATCTTGGACAACAGATTTTTACCAAACATTCTTTATAAATCAATTAGTAATTGATAGAGATCGAGATATACATTCAATTTATTTTGAATACCAAAAAAACACAGGTACAACAAGTGTGTTACAAACCGAATTGAGTGTGATGCCATCAAAAGTGTTGACTTTGCGTTTGGCGTATAAATATTTGGCTGTTCGTGCAAGATACAACGGTATCATTCAACAACAAGCAATGCAACCAAAAAACAGGATTTTAGTTAATGTTGCATATCAATCACGAAATAAAAAATGGGATTTTGATGCAACTGTCTCAATGATTAGTCCAATGAGAATGTATGGTGGTCATTTAGGAAATGTTTCACAAAACTTAGAGTTTAGCCCATGGATTCCAATGGGATTAACTCAAATCACTTATAGTTTGAAACGAATCAATTTTTACATTGGAGCAGAAAACCTATTCAATGTAAAACAAGAAAACCCAATAATTGATGCTGAAAATCCTTTTTCATCGAGCTTTGATGCAACTAGAATTTACGCACCGATTACTGGAATAATTGTATATACAGGTTTTAGATTAGAATTAACAAGAAAAAAAGAAGAAAAATGAAAAATTTATTAGTAGTAGGAATTTTATTCCTTTCAGGTGTGGTTTTTGGTCAAAAAGCTCCAAAGTATACAACTTTAGTAATACAAACAAGTGCTGAATGTGAACAATGTGAAGAGCGTTTAGAAAGTGGTTTAAATTTCACGAAAGGAATAAAATTCGCGGAATTAGATATGGTTTCAATGAAATTGAAAGTTAAGTACAAAACTAAGACTATTGATTTAGCCACAATTAAAACGAAAATTAGTTCTTTGGGTTATTCAGCGGATGAAGTTCCAGCAGATCCAAAAGCATTTGAAGAATTACCAGCTTGTTGTAAGCCAGGTGGAATGCATAAATAAATTCAAAAAAAGTAGAAGGCGGATAAGATATTATTCGCCTTTTTTATTTGTCAGATTTTTTGAAAATTTCACCGACTTCTTTTGTGATTGTTTTCAAGGTTTCAACACCTTTTGTTAATGGCGAAGCATTCATATCCTCATAAGCCGAAAATGCTGTATCTGCAGCTGTTTGAGATGGGTATACATAAATATGGTCACCATTTAATTCCTTGTCTAGACGAACTGCTAATAAATCCAATCCAGAAAATGCAGAAATAGATCCTTTTCTAGCAAGTATCTGAATAAAAAGCGTGTCTTTTTTAATAAGATTTGTTTTTTCAAGGATTTCTTCAGCTTCTTGAATATCAATATGTATTAAATCAACTCCAAATTTGCGATCTGTTCTATAAGCTTTAAATTTCTCAAACGTTTCTCTAGTGCTATAAACATCTAAATCTAAATTTAGTTCTTTTGCAATGCGCATAACTCGTTCAAGCCATTGATTACATCCAGGTTCTAATTCAGCATGAATTGGACAGGCTACTGCAACTCTTCGATATCCATTTATTGGCTTGTTCAAATTACAAAAAAAGATTGTTTTTTCACAAGAATCAATTAATTGATCACGTTCATCGCCAATGATTCGTTTAAACATATTTGATCTTGAATCATCGTTGATTAAAACAATATCTGCAGCAAGCTCTTTAGACATACGGCCAATTCCACTAGAAATATTATGATCTATTGTAGCCATAGCATTTACCGAAATTTCTCCACCTGAATAATGTGTAATGAAATCATCCATGTGTTTCCGGGATCTACGAATATTTGCTTCTGCTTTGTCATCATTTTCAAGTACACTAACTACTGAAATTGGATTTTTGACTTTTAAATCGGTTATTAAAATAGAGAAATCAAGTACTTTTTCATTTCCTTTTAATTCGTTGGCAGCAACCATAATATGTTGCGTTCGAAGAGCTGGACCTTCAATTTTCTCATCCTTACTTTGGTCAATCAATAGTTTTTTTCCTGCGTTTTCAGTCACAAATGATGCGGTCATACTTGTGATTAGAATTAAAATAATTGTACCATTAACAATATCAATATCAATTATTTCCATTTTGTAACCAACATTGATTATGGCTAAAGTTGCTGCAGCATGAGCGGTAGAAAGTCCAAAAATCACTTTTCGTTCGCTTGCACGCATTTTGAAAATTAATTGTGTAAAGAGTGCAGCTAGAAATTTACTAAAGATGGCAAATGCTGTTAAAATTCCAGCTACAGCCCAACCCCAAGGGTGTTTTGTTAATGCATCAACTTTCACAACCATCCCAATGAAAATCAAGAAAAATGGAATAAACAATGAATTTCCAATAAACTCAATTCGATTCATTAACGAAGAGGTATGTGGAATTAAGCGATTCATTACAAGTCCAGCTACAAACGCACCAATGATTGCTTCAATTCCAGCTGCTTCTGCAAGAAAGGCCGAAAAGAAAAGAACTGACATTACATAGATATAGTGTGAATTTTTCTCAGATTCTAGCTTTCTAAAAAACCAACGTGAAATGATTGGGACTAACCAAAACATAACTAAACTGAAGATTGTTAGTGTTACCAATAAGTGAATGAGAACATTTGTATTGATGCTTCCTCCTTCTGAACCAGAAATCACAGAAAGTATAATCAAAACTGCTGTATCTGTTAAAATTGTTCCACCAATAGCAACGGCAACTGCTTCGGTTTTTGAAATTCCATATTTTGAAACGATGGGGTAGGCAACAAGTGTGTGAGTTGAAAACATAGAAGCTGTCAATAAACTCGCCATTTCATTTAATCCAAGTATGTGTCTACATAAGGGATAACCTAAAGCTAGTGGGATTGCAAAAGTCAAAAGTCCAAAAACCAAGGATTTATTTCTGAATCGTTTGAATTGTTGCATATCTAATTCAAGACCAGCCATAAACATGATATACAAAAGACCGAAAGTGGAGAACATTCCAACATATCCGTCTTTCATGTTTCCTTCGGAAATTAAACCAAATCCGTTAGGACCTATAACAATTCCAGCAATAATTAGTCCGATTAAAGAAGGAATACGAAAGCGTTTTAAAATTACAGGTGAAAGTAAAATAATGAACAGAAGTAAAGAAAATACTAAGATTTTATTTTCAAGCGGAAATTCAAACTCACTGATAAGTTTGTCGAATTCTTTTGAAAATTGGTTTAATAATCCGTTCATTTATTGGTTTTAAAACATTTTGTCAACTTACGACAAAATTATCTTTTTAAATGAAGCAAAATAAACTTGATAACTAAAAATTGAAAACTTAATATTTTTTTAATGTTAATTTCCAACTTTTCTAAGATTAATGAATCATAGAAAAAGTATAAATTAGTAAAAGTAAAGCTCATTTTTTGCTACATTAGTTTGAGATGCAGAAAAAGTTTTTGTATTTTTACGCAAAATCGTTTTAAATTATGAAAAAAATCTATTTATTCGGTTTGTCTTTAGTTGCTATTTCTGCGGTTAACGGGCAAATTCAAAAAAATTACGAAGCTAAAAAAATGAATACAATTGGAGAAAAAGCTCCTAAAGTATCTTTTAGCGAATCAAAAGCAATTCCTTTCTATACGAACAACTTTTCAGTTCCTACAGATTGGACACATGTTGCAAATGCAACTCATACTAGTGGTGATTGGGCAATTTCAACAGATGTTAATGAGATTCCAGTAACAGCTTTAGCTCCTGCGGCACATCCTACTGCTGCAAATGGTTATGCATTAATCAATTCAGATGCTGCTGGTAATGGTGAAGTTCAAAATGCAGATTTTAGAACTACTGCTAACATTAACTGTTCAACTCACCCAACTGTAAACTTAATTTTCAAGCAATCAACTCGTCATTACCAAGAAACTTACTTCGTAATCGTTTCAAATGATGGAGGTGCAACTTGGACAGAATTCCCAGTAAATACTGATTTACCAGTAAACACTAATACAGCAAATCCTCGCTCAACTCAAGTAAACATTACTTCAGTTGCTGGTGGACAAGCAAATGTTCGTATTGGTTTCCGTTATGTTGGTACATTTGACTGGTTTTGGGCAGTTGATGATGTTGAAATGGCTGAATTAGAAGCTAATGATGTATCATTAAACTCTATTTACTGGGGAACAGTAGGTTCTTGGGGACCTCGTTTACCTTATTACAAAACTCCTTTAAATCAAGTTTCTGATGTAATTTTCTCAGGTGTTGCTAAAAACAATGGTTCAGCTGATCAAACAGTAACTTTTGGTGGAGCAATTCCAACTCCAGCATATGCTTCTGCATCTACTCCAGCATTATTACCTGTGTCTGCTTCAGATACATTTGATTTAAGTGTTGCTTTCGCTCCAACTGCTGTTGGTGCATTTGCATTCACTGGAACTGTTACTAATGGTACTGATGCAAATCCTGCTGATAATACTTTACCAGCTATTAACTTTGCAGTTGTTGCTAATGATTATTCACGTACGACAGCAACTGCTACAAGTGGATTATTCAATCAAGGTAACAAATATGTAATGGGTAATATTTATGATATCATCGCTAGTGATGATGCAACTGGTGTTAAAGCGTTTATCGCATCTACATCTGTAGCAGGTTCATTAATGTCTTACCGTATTTACGAAATTGATGCTGCTGGAGATTTCGTTTTACTTTCTGGTGCTGAAACAGATTTGTATGAAGTTACTGCTGCTGATTTAGGTACTGTTGTAACTTTATACTTCCCTTCATCAATTCCATTAACTGCAGGTAACTCTTATTTAGTTGCTGTAAACACTCCAGGTTCAGGAGGTGTTGGAAATGATATCGTTTTAGGAGCAAATGGTGTTTCTGAAGAGCAAACAACTTTCTTACGTGATGAAACTGATACATGGTTCTACATGACTACAACTCCAATGGTTGATTTGACTTTTCAAACTGCTTCAATTGATGAGAGTGTAAATTCTTTTGGTGTATCTGTTTATCCTAATCCTGCATCTGACGAAGTGAAAGTTTCTTTCAACTTGAATGGTGCTGCTGCAGCAACTGTTAACGTAATTGATATGACTGGTAAAGTTGTTGCTTCTCAAGAAGCTGCTGCTGGATCTAACGCAGTTTCAATCAATACTTCTAACTTATCTGCAGGTGTATACTCTGTAAGCTTTACAGCTAACAACACTACAGTAACTAAGAAATTGGTTGTTAAAAAATAATTAAACTATTCTGTTTAAGGAAAGGTCAACTTAGGTTGACCTTTTTTTATGTTCAGTTTTTTCAATATGAATACTATTATTGAAATTAAATGTATGCTGAAAATTACCGTAAGACGAAAATTCAAAATACAATTTGACTCACTATTCCTTACTGATTTATTTGATCAACATTTAATACTATCGAAAGATATGTATGGCGAATGATGCAATAAATCAAAATAAACGGGATTCAATTAACTTGAAAGTTCTTGATGAGTTAAATATAGAGGGATTTAAAAAATGAATTTAAATCTATCTTGAAAAGTTTAATGTCTCTTGCTTAATTTATCTTTAGCTGTTTTTGGATCTATAAAGTTTTCTTTTTGATCAATTAGTGGAGAGACACAATAATCACCAAAAATGAGCGACAAAGAGTTAATACTAAAAACTTTTTTAGTATAATGATTCGATAAAACTATCATACAAACTGTGTCTTTTCTTAACGTTGCATAACACCCAGTATTACCATGCCACCAACCTGTATGAAAAAAGATTGTTTTCTTTCCCTTTTCTTCTCTTAGGCGAAAACCTAAACCATAATTACTTTTACCTGGATTTTCGTATGAGTATCCTTTGAAAATTTCTTTTCTCGCTTTTTTACTTAAGAAATTATTCGAATACGTTGCTTTATCTAATTTATACAAATCGATTGCAGTTGTATAAAAATTCTTGTCCCCATAAATCAAATCTAGATTACTCAAACCTTGATTCTCTAATTTAGAATTATAGGATTGTCCAATAGATTTAAATTGACTTGTGTCTCCTTCAAACACAAAAGAGTTTTTCATCTTTAATGGTTCGATGATATCTTTTTTTATGTATTTTGGAAATGGCGTTTTAGTTACTTTCTCGATGATTAAAGCTAAAAAAGCATAATTCGTATTACAGTAAGAAAATTGTGTGTTAGGAGGGAAGTATAATTGTATGGAGTCGTTTTTGAATAATGAAATTAAATCTTTGTTTTTAATGAATTTAGTAGAAGGTAAAATATCAGTTGGTAAATAGCCATAGTATGGAATTCCACTTCGATGATTCAATAACATACGAATCGTGATTCCGTGAAATGGAAAATCTTTTATGTATTTCTGAACAGAATCATCTAATCCGATTTTATTTTGATCAACAAGTCGCATTAATGCTATTGCTGTTATAGTTTTAGAAATCGAAGCAACATGAATAGGTGTTTCATAAGTCATTTTATTTCCAGCTTCACGATTTTGATAACCTTTATAAGCTTGAAATAGTATTTTTCCATTTTTAGCAACTAAAAACTGTCCACTGAAGTTTTCATCTGATAGTTGAGAATAGTAATATGATTTTATACTGTCTTGGAAAAGTTGGTGGTTTTTTAAATTGATTTCATTGAACTTAACGGAATAATCAATTTCATTGTTTTCTTTCGCTTTTTTAGTTTTGTTTTTAGCTAATGAATCTGTTTGATTACATGCAATTAAAAGAACACTAAGTAGTAATATAGATGTGTAAAATATTTTCATTCGTATTCAAAAAAAAAGGGAACAGAAACTGCTCCCTAAAATATAGATTTTATTTCTTATGCGTTTGCTAACTCAACAAATGCATCATAAGAAATTTCTTTTTCGTTTAATTTAACTGTTTTCTTAAAGAACTCAGTCAATTTCGCCTCTGCTAACATGTCATAAATTCTATTTGCTTCATTGCGATCAGATAATGCTTGTTGTGCTTGTGAAGTTAATTGAGCATCTTCAGGAGCAGGAATTCCATATTGAGCATATTGATTTACAATCATTCCCTTTGTGAATTCTAAAGCGTCTTTTGAATCAACTTTAATTTCATTTGCTTTGAAAATATGACCTTGAATCAATTGCCATTTCAAATCTTTCGAATAATTGTCGTAATCAGCTTCAATTTGTTCTTTTGAAATTGGTTTATCATTTGATAATTGAATCCAACGTTTTAAGAAATCATTAGGAAGTTTTACGTCTGTTTTATCAACTAAATCACGGTAAATTTCACGTGTCAACAATCGATCTGAATCATTTGAGAACATTCCAGATAAATCTTCTTTGATTTTTTCTTTTAAATCAGCTTCAGACTTCACAGAATTATCAGGGAATAAACGAGCGAATAACTCTTCGTTTAAGTCAGCTAATTCCATTACTTTAACATCGTTGATTGTCATTTGGTAAGAATCACCATGTGAAGCTAAGTCTTCAATTTTAACTCCAAGAAGAGCAGCTTTGTCAGCTTCACCACGAGTTATTGCTGTGGCTGAAATAGTTACTTTATCACCGATTTTTTTACCGATCAATGCTTTTTTAGCAGCTTTATCTTCAACAAACTCCATTGAAGTAGTTGATGAATGCATAATTCCTCCAGCTTTGATTTCACCAGTTTCATCTAACTCAACAAATTGAGCTAAAATCATATCTTTTTCACCAACTATATCTGAAGAAACTAATTTTCCATAACGACGACGTAGGTCATCAATTTGTTTTGTAATCAATTCAGCATCTACTTTTACTTTAACGTAATCGTATTTTGACTTGTTTGATAAATCTAGATTAATTGCTGGAGAATATCCGATTTCGTATTCGAATTCAAAATCAGATGGATTATTAAAATCACCTTTAACTTCTGAACCTTCAGTTGGAATTGGATTTCCTAAAATATCCAATTTGTTTTCTGCAATGTATTTGTACAAAGCTTCTGAAACCAACTTATTAATTTCTTCAGCTAAAACAGCTTTACCATATTGTTTTTGGATCAAGCCCATTGGCACTTTTCCAGGTCTAAAACCAGGAACTTTCGCTTGTTTGCGATATTTTTCTAATGATGCAGATACATTAGTTTGGTAATCTGCTTGAGAAACTGAAACAGTTAATTTCGCTGTTTCTGCATTTACTTCTTGACGCGTTACGTTCATTCCGTCTAAACTTTAATTACAGTTGTTAAAAACAAAAAATGGCCTTCATTGAAAACAACGAGACCATCTGAAGTGCGGATGGAGGGACTCGAACCCACACACCTCTCGGCACTAGATCCTAAGTCTAGCGTGTCTACCAATTTCACCACATCCGCATATATATAAACCAAAGGTTCAATATTTATTTCAATTTTTGAAAGTTTCGTTCAACTTTCTAGTGTGTCTACCATCCCGATTGCTATCGGGATCACCACTTCCGATTACTATCGGAACGCATATATATACACCAAAGGGTCACTATTGATTTCATTTTTAAAATAAGCCGTGGCTTTCCTTTTGGGAGTACAAAAGTAGTGTTTTTTTATTTATATCCAATAAAATCACATTTTTTTTCAAGATTGAAAGTGTATCTTGGACTAGATATCTAGTCTTCTATCGATTTAACCTCTAACAAACAACCATTCTATCCCTTTGTAAAGTCCTTTGAAGACAAATCCAAGCGGACCAAGCTTTTTCTTCTGCTTAACAGTTATTGTTATGGTAGCGTATTTTGTTAATTCATTTAGCCTATTTTGTCGACCTTTTAAACTCTCAATCAAGATATTTAATCGTTCCAATTCTTTTTCAACTAATAGTATTTCTTCAACTGTTTTAGCTTCTTTCAGGATTTCTAAATAACGATTTCTTGATTTTTCCGCATTGTCCAAACGTAATTCATTGTCAGTGAATTCTTCTGTAACATCTTGTGCTTGCGTGTTTTCATAGGTAACTTTTCCTAGAGGACGAATAGCAATTAATGCTTCTTGGTAATTGTTGTTTGGAACTCGAATCACAATACGTTCACTTCCAGTTTCAACAACATATCCTTTTGAAGCTAGTGTTAACTTTTCAATTTTTTTGGCTCTATATGGAATACTGTGGGTAATTGAACTTTAGTTTTCCAGCAATGAAGTAAATCATATTGATGAAGTTTTGTGTATTTCGATATCCTCTAGCTCTTTTCTTAGCTAATTGTATTTTCGAGTTTATTCCTTC
>JBKDZA010000319.1:0-14418 GCA_046308455.1 Fluviicola sp. | reverse complement strand
ATCTAATGCAAGTTCGACTAAAATTTTAGAATTATTTATTTGAGATAAACGGAAATTCTGAATCGAATCACTCGCTAAAATGATTGCATGTCGAAAGAAATCTGGAAATATTTTTTGTTTCCCAAACTCCAATACATCATCGCTTCTACCTTCAATGTGGTCAATCGCCATCAAAACACTTCCACATGTACACGGCTCTTTTTTGAGATGTAAAATATCATTCAATTCATAGCGCAACATAGGTTGTGTCTTGCGGTTGAAATCCGAAATAATTGGATGGAATTTTGTTTTTTCTTCGTCTAAAAACTTGCAATCGACATGAATTAAATCCTCGTGTAAATGAAGAACTCCTTCACGACATGTTGAACCCAAAAACCCTTCAGTCGCTTGATAAACTTGTGATATTTGCATCCCAAACCTTCGTTCAAGAGTTATTTTCACATCCGATTCCAACACTTCTGCAACAGAAATGATTTTCGAAAAATTAAAGCTTTGTTTATTCTTTTCTTTTAACTCAGAAAGCGCCAACAAAACGGATGGAGGTGCAATTAAAATAGAAGGATTCAATTCCACTAAATCTTTATATAAATCTGCAATAGTTCGTTTCAAATCAAAATAGTGAAAAGCAAATACGGACGATTTAATTGATTCATATAAGGTTGAATTGGAACGAAGAAAAAAAGCAATGTGGTGTTTTTGAAACAATTTGATGGGTAAAACCCTACGTAAAACTTCTGCTACCCATTGCGCGCGTTCACTTTGAGTTGCCAGAAAAATCCCTTTGTTTCCACTCGTTCCGCTAGAAAGTCCGACAGTTAATCCTTTTTTAAGAGATTCTGAAAAGTCACGTGATTCTTCCGCATGATTGGCAATTCGAAAGGCATCTGCTTTTTTCACTCCTTCGGTATTTAATTGATCGAAATGCAACATCATTTGTTCCTTGTTCATCAAAGGAAAATCTTGAAGATTGTTCTCCGCTCGATTTTTGTAAAATTCAGAATGTGCTTTTACCCAACGAATGTGCTTTTTGATTTTTTTTTGTTGGAATGCTTGCAACTCCTCTCGATTCTTAAATCTTGGACGAAAAGAAGCTTTTATTAATTCAAGAAGTATTTGTAGTTTAAACATCTAATTCCTTGTTTGTTGTCTCAAAATATTCTTTCAAACTTTCTTTGCAATGCGAAATAATGAATTTGGTAGTTACTTCTTGCTTGGAATAGTTGTGCAAACTTTGTAAGGTGTTTTTCAGCGCTTTGTAGTCGTCTATAAACAATTTAACCAACGGTGGAGGCGGAATATTTTCTTGAATATTTTGGTAACACCAAGCAGCATCCGTTACGAAAAAGAAATCAGTATTCTGACCTTCATAATTTGCTTGAAACTGAATCCCTACTTGTCCGCGTGCATGTCCAGGAAGATCAATAAATCGAATTCCGATTTCTTTCCAATTCCACGCTTTAGTGAAAAACGCATCTTTTTCTTCTTGAAAGGAATCTTCTAAAAACAGACAACGTTCTTCGAAATCAACTGGAAGTAAAGCTTTTAAATATCCTTTTGAAAAAGCGATTGCTCGAGGATAATTTTTAAAATGTATAAATGCTTTTTTCGAACAGATGAATCGTGCATTCGGAAAATCTTTCAAACCGCCGATGTGGTCGCCATGAAAATGAGACACAATGACATAATCAATGTATTCTCCAGAAATTCCCATTTTCGATTCTAACTGATCTTTTGCACTATCTCCTTTTGTAAACGTTACTGGAGCAACCCATCTGTAAATTCGATTCGGGAAATTTTTTGTTGCGTTAAAAAAATGTTCCGAATAACCTGTATCAAAAACAATGTTTCCTAATTCAGGATGTTGGATTAATGCGCAAAAAGCTGGGAAAACAGTTTTTCCTTTTGGCGCGTTTTTATAGGTGTGTGAATTATCTGCAGAGCAAAAGCCAGCAGAAAAGAAATGGACTTTCATGATTTTTTTTGAATTGATTCGATGTATTCAATGACACTTTCACGAGAACTTATCACGGGTTGATAGCCCAAGATATTTTTCAGTTTCGAGATATCCATTGTAAGCGAGTAATTTAAAATTCCGATTCCATAACGTGTTAAGGTTGGTTCAATACTAGGTTTAAAAAGACGGTGATAACGCTCTTGCATCGCTGCAACTTGAAATGCAAGTTGGTAAGGAACTTTTTTGAGTTCTTTATTCAAATCCATTTTTTCGAGCATGAATTCAACAAATTCCCACAAATTTTCAGGTTGGTCGTCGGTTACATTGAAAATTTCACCCGTTAGATCTAGTTCCGTTTTCATTGCAAGATTTACAGCTGTACATAAATTTTCAACAGAAGTAAAATCAGCCTGAGTTTTCTTATCGCCTATTACGCGCAGTTTTCCTTCGTTAAAAGCCTTTAAAACACGTGGAATAATGACCGTGTCCCCTCTTCCAAGGATTGCTCTCGGACGAAAAACTACCGCAAAACGATTGTTTGATTGTGCAAATTCAACAACTTTATTTTCAGCTTCGAATTTTGTTTTGGTGTATGCGTTTACGAAAGAATAATCGATTGGATCCGATTCTTTTACTTGAAAACGATGGGTGAAATTGAAATAAATACTTGGAGTTGAGATATAGATAAACTTGATGGATGGATGTTTCGTTAAATTTTGAAGTACATTTTCAGTTGCGAGAACATTGTCTTTATAGAATTCATCGTATGTACCCCACGGTGAACTTTTAGCTGCTACGTGAACAACCGTTTTAATGGAATGAAAATTAAAAAAAGCAGTGATTTCTTCAATTTTAGTTAAGTCACAAGCTTCGATTAAATACCCTTCATTTTTTCTTTTTGTGATGACTTCTTGGTTTCTTCCAAGGCCGAGGACTTGATTTTTTCCATAGATTGCTGAAAAATATTCGAGCATTCTTCCTCCTACAAATCCGGTGGCTCCTGTAATCAAAATCATGAGAGTTCTTTTAATTCATTCTTAGGCTAAAGATAAGTTTATTTTCAATTTTGGGCATAAAAAAAGCCGTCTAAATAAATAGACGGCTTTTTAAAATGAGTATGTGTATGCTTATTTAACTACAGATACATTAACAGCGTTTAAACCGTTTCTACCATTTTCAGTTTCGTAAGTTACATTGTCGTTTTCACGGATTTCATCATTCAAACCTGTTGCGTGAACAAAAATGTCTTGTCCATCTTCTCCTTTAATAAATCCGAATCCTTTCGCTTCATTGAAGAATTTTACTGTTCCATTATTCATAATCTTTCATTTATGCCCCACTAATCGTTGGAGCGGTGTATTATTAATTCTTTTCCGTTCGTACTTCGAACGGCATTTTTACGGAAAATCTTTAAATTAATTGGAATGTAAAATGACTTTACAGTCTGATTGAGATAACAATCTTCTATTGAATTAGGTCAAATGTACGCTTAATTTTCAATGTAACCTAATTATTTGTTTATCAATAAGAATAAAACTTTTAATTTACTTGTATTTTAAGTACAGATTTGAATTTTAAAAACTTAAAAAAATACAAAAAATCAATTTACAACTTAAATTTCAATGAAAAAATGAACATCTTCAAGCGATATAAATACCTGATTTATAATTATTTAAATTTTATTTAAATTTTATTTAAATTTTATTTAAATTTTATTTAAATTTTTAACACTAAATTGTTTGTTTTTTTGAAATATAATTATAAATTTGAATACGCTTATATACTATCAACAAAAAAAATAAACTGCTTATGATTTTGCCCTTAAACAATCCCCCATTAGATTAAATATTTAATCTTTTACATTTTTCCTTTTTAACTTTTTGATTACAGTACCCTTGTATGAAATAGTTAATTGATAAAAAAGACAATTGTCCTTTTACCACTTTGTTATTACCACTTTTGGATAAATTACTTTTTTAGACGACTACTGCAGAACTGCTTCACTAGCAACTATAAAATCTTTAAATCACTAAAATGAAAACACTTAATCTCGACTTTGTCGACAAGCTCCCCTATGCACTAATTTCTAGAGGGAACAAAACATTACACGCCTTAAAAACACAGACTACATTGAAAGATGATGTATTTGTTAAAGGCATTGAAACATCAATTAAATTGGATCGTAACATTAATGATATTGCAGATATCAATTCTTGTTTTCGAACAATCAATGAACTTTTAGCAATTGATGGAAAACTCGAAGGAACGTTTATTGATACAAGTTCACCTGCAACAATTCGAACGTTTCAATTACCTTTTCTAAACATTTTTATTCGTTTAAACAAATACATTGTAAATCATTTAGGATTAAAAAACAGTTATTTAAATGCGACTCTGTCATCATTTAGCTTAAAAAAGAATAAAAATATTTCTAAAGCAGAAGTCTTAGGAAGATTGATCTATTGCGGTTTTTCAATCAAGAAAATTTCTGGAAAAAATGGACATGTTCGTTTTTTAGCAATTAAAAAAAATAATCCATTACCCGAACAAAAAGTAAGTGATACTCTACTGTATGCCATGCCTCGAATTGGTAAAAATGGAAAAATTATTCGCGTGTATAAAATCCGTACAATGTACCCGTATAGTGAGTTTTTACAGGCTTATTTAAAAACAGAACATGGCTACAATCAATCTGGGAAAATTAACAATGATTTCAGAGTGACAAAATGGGGTAAAATCCTTCGTAAATATTGGATAGATGAATTACCTCAACTCATCAATGTACTTAAAGGAGATATGAAATTGGTTGGTTTTCGTCCAGTGAGTAAAACTTATTTTAACGATTTACCAACTGAAATAAAGGAACTACGCTTAAATAGCAAACCCGGTTGTATTCCTCCCTATGTAGCAATGAACAAAAAACCATCTGTAGAAGGAGTTTTAGAAGCTGAAAAAGATTATTTCGACTACTGCTCAAAGCACCGATTTACAGATTTCGTTTTTCTCAGTTTTGCTATATACAACATACTTATCAAAGGAAAAAGAAGCGCATGAAAAATAGAATAGAATTAGGTCTTTTAAAAAAAGGAATGTTTTTTACATACTTTTTACTATTTGTTATCTTCCTTAATTCAGGTTGTAAAACAAAAGAAAAGCTGGTGTATTTTCAATCGAAGAGTTCAAGTGATTCACTAGTCAGTAAAATTTATACGCCTGTTTACAAGGTAAATGATTTTCTTTCAATAACTGTTTTTGGTTCTGATCCAGAAGCTGTTAAACCATTTAATTTACCTGTTGTCGCTTACCCTCAATCTGATGGACGTGTAAGTGGTACTCCTGTACAGCAAGGATATTTTGTGGACGAAATGGGAAACATTGCTTTACCAATTGTTGGTGTTATAAAAATAGCTGGACTTAGTCGAGATGCTGCCACACAACTTGTTCAAGAAAAGCTTTCACCTTATATAAAAGATCCAATCGTTTCTATACGAATTATGAATTTTAAAGTTACTGTTCTGGGTGAGGTAAAAATTCCTGGTCAAATTCAAGCGGTAAACGAAAGGCTTTCACTTTTAGAAGCAATTGGAACCGCCGGAGATTTATTGATAACTGGTGAACGAAAAAATGTATTGGTCATTCGTGAAAATAATGGCTTAAAAACTGAGTTCAGAGTGGATTTGACTTCTAAGGATTTATTATCTCATCCAGCTTACTATTTGGAGCAAAATGATCTTGTATATGTAGAACCAAATAGCACGAAACGAAAAGCTTCAGTTATTGGACCAGGAACTTCAATAGTTATTGCTTTTTCTTCTTTAGTAATCACAACCATTTCAATTTTAACGCGATAATCTATGAATTCTCCTCAATACAATTTCCCACAGAAAGAAAGTAAACGTGATTCAAATACATTAGTTGAAGTCATAGACTACTACAAACAAAAATGGATGTGGTTTCTTTTATGTATTATTTTATGTCTAACTGTTGCTTTTGTTTATTTGTATTATGCGCTTCCACAATACGAAGTAAAAACATCGGTTTTAATCAAAAACAATGACGCTTCCAATACATTAAGCGCATTTGCCGACTTAAATGAATTAGCAATTGGAAGTGGAAATAAAAATTTAGAGAATGAGACCGAATTATTAAAATCGAGAAAATTAACAGCACAAGTTGTTTCTTCTTTGCAGTTGAATGTTACCTATTCAGATAAAAACGCTCCAATAGAAACGGAATTATTTGAGAAAAACCCGCTAAAAATTGTTGTTGAACAAGAAAAATTAGCCTCAAACAGAAAAAAAAGAACCTTTGAAATAAAAACTATTTCTTCTCAATTAATTCATTGGAAAGATCCAAAACGCGGGTTTTCTGGAAATAAAAGAATTGGAGTTCCTTTTCAATCTAGTTTAGGTTCAATTATTATTCTTCCAACATTTCATTATTCTAAAAAATGGTATGGAAAAGAAAATAAAATAGACGTTAATTCATTCGACGCTGTGGTAGATTTTTACCAAAAAGCAATTGACGTAAAGCCTGTAAATGATGAATCGAATGTATTGGTTATTTCTATGAAACATTCAATACCAAAAAAAGCGGAGGAAGTTTTAAATCGCTTAATTAAAATTCACAATGAAGATGCTTTAACAGACAAACATCTAGTAGCCTCTGGAACAGCACAATTCATTAATGAACGAATTGAATACATTACAAAAGAATTGACTTCGGTTGAAAGCGATGTAGAACAATTTAAAACTAAAAACCAACTGACTGATGTCTTTTCAGATGCATCCATGTTTGCTGAATTGGGATCCGAAAATGAAAAAAAATTAATCGATCAATCCACACAATTAGAATTAGCTCAATTTATGCTTCAAGCAGTTAAAAGTCAAGAATCTGAATATGAATTGGTTCCGACAAATGTTGGAATTACAGATGGCTCAATAAACGAACTTGCACTTTCATACAATGAATTGATCTTGGAGCGCAACAAAGTTTTAAAAAGTTCAAGCGAAAAGAATCCTGCTGTTCAAAATCTTGCAAACAAACTTTCAAGTTTAAAATCGAGCTTGGTTCAAAGTTTAAAAAATCAAACAACAGTTTTAAGTTTTGAAGTGCGCTCTTTAAAAAATCAAGATGCAAAACTTTCAAGTAAATTGGGTGAACTTCCACGCTTTGAACGTGAATTCCGAAACATGCAACGTCAGCAACAAATCAAAGAATCGTTGTACTTGTATTTACTTCAAAAAAGGGAAGAAACAGCAATTGCTTTAGCTGTAAATGATTCCAATATTAAAGTGATAGATGCGGCGTATTGCAATGGGAAAATTGTTTCACCAAGTAAGAAAATCATTTTATTGGGAGCTTTTTTTATCGGATTAATTGTTCCATTTCTATTTTTTTATTTCCGCTTATTACTTGATACGAAAGTCAGAAGTAAAAAGGATTTGGAAAAACTTCAACTCCCAATTTTGTGTGAATTACCAATTTATAAAAGTCAGACTAAATTACTTATTCATCACAATTCAGCAACTGAAATTACAGAAGCATTTCGTACACTACGTACCAACTTGACATTCTTATTAAACAAGTCTAAAAACAAAGCAAAAAGGGTGTTTGTAACTTCAACTATTTCGAATGAAGGCAAATCAGTTACAGCATTGAATTTAGCAGCAAGTTATTCTTTGTTAGGCAAAAAAGTCCTTTTGTTAGGAATGGATTTACGTGCACCAAAATTTAAAGAATACATGGAAATCTCTTTTGAAAAAGGAGTAACGAACTATATTATCGATGATACCATTAAATGGCAAGATTTAATTACGAGTGTTCCTGATTTTGAACATTTTGATGTAATTGCAAGTGGACCAATCCCTCCCAACCCCGCTGAGTTAATTACCAGTGAACGTGTAACACAATTAATAGACGAAGTAAGTGAATATTACGATTATGTGATTGTAGATACAGCTCCAATTGGAATGGTTACAGACACTGCACTAATTGCTGATAAAGCGGATGTTTTCTTATACATTGTTCGCATGAATCACTTGGACAAACGCTTGCTTGAAATTGTTGAAAAAATTAAACAAGAAAAAAGATTGGGCTCAATGGCTTTGGTTTTAAATGGAGTTGATTTTTCACTTTCAAGTGGGTATGGATATGGTTACGGATATGGTTACATCAGTGATGAAAAACAAAATTGGTTTCAACGAATTTTCAGAAGAAAATGAGCAATACTTCCACACATAAAACTCGTTTTTACAGTTCTTTTTTCAAGGACCTGTCGCTTTATGCGATCGAGCCAATTGTTTCAAAAATTATAAGCTTTTTGTTGATTCCCCTTTACACAAGCTATTTACTTCCAGCTGAATTTGGAAACCTACAATACGTCATGTCGATTGGAGCTTTTTTGAGAAGTTTTTCACAAATGGGAATGAATACTGCTTTTTGGAAATTCAGAAATGCACAATCTGAGGAAAATCAGTCAAGTGTTTCGTTGTCACTTTTGAGTTCACAAATTTACCTTGCTCTAATTGTTCTTATCGGACTTTTGGTATTTTATTTTTCATTTGATCAACGTCCAATTTTAACAGCTTTATTGCTCGTTTATTTTGGAGCATTATCGATAAAAGTAATTAGTGAAAATGCTTTGTTATTAGCTAGAGCAGATCGTAAACCAAAGAAATACTTGCAAATCTCACTACTTCAAACGTTCATTCTTTTCGGAGCTAATTATTTATTTGTTGCAATTCTTGACCGTGGAGTTTGGGGTGTCGTTTATGCTTACATGAGTTCTTTTACATTAATCGGAATTCTTTATTTTCCTTATTTACAAAAATCGTTTTCCCACAAACACGATTGGAAACTAACTATTAAAATGTTGAAGTTTGGCTTTCCAGTAATGATGGCAAACTTTTCTTTATTGCTTTTATCACTTTCAGATCGTTGGTTTTTAAAAACATTCACAACTGATCACGAATTGGGTTTGTATTCATACACATACAAATATGCAGACCTAATCGCAACATTTATTGTATACACTTTTCAAATGGCATGGACACCCATTGCATGGAAAATATTTAATCGAGAGGACGGACCAGTATATTTTGCTTCCATGAAACGAATGATCTATATTTTTTTCCCGTTCACCTGTTTTGTTGGAGTTTTTATTGTCACATTGCTTGCCAAATTAATGACAGTAGATTCAACTTACATGGACGGATTTGAAATCATTATTTGCTTGGCATTCTCACACGTGTTTTATGGGTTTTATTTATACTACAACACCACACTTTTATTCAAAAACAAACAGACTTTATCCTTAATCATCAACTTATCAGTTGGAGCATTTACAATTGCTTTAAATTTCTTAATCATTCCGCACTTTGGTATGAAAGGAGCAGCCTGGTCAACATTTGTTTCTTATTTGGCTTTATTTATTTTTATCAAAAGCATTTCATCAATTTGGTACAAACACCCGAGTAATTTTTGGAAAGAAATCATAGTTATATTCAGTATGATTTCAGCTGTTGGAGTTGTTTACTATTGCTATCAATTGAACATTCCCATTTACCTAAAAGCGGCTTCATCTCTTTTCATAGGAATACTTTACATCTGTGGTTTACAGTTAAGTGGGTATATCTCCATTCGCTTTTTAAAACAGCAATTTCAAACACTATTAAGAGCTCGAAAATCAACAGAAAATGAGTAAAATTAAACGAAATACAAATTTGTTTTTGGTGCTGATTCTTCTATTGATTAGCGCTAAGGGAAGCATTGTTGCGCTTTCCGACGTGACTTTGGTTTTCGCTTTATTGGTTTCTATTCATGTTTTTATTAAACGTAGATTAGTAATTGATCGCATTTTTGTATTCGTCATTATTGGATATATATGTCTAACAGCTCTTTATTTATGGGAATTTGGCTGGATCAATGTGACTTCTAGTGCACGTGTATTACTTAAATTAATTCTAGGTTATTCAGTCATCAAATCGGTACAAGAAGACTTGTTTTTAATCTTTGAACGAATTGTTGTGAAATTAGCTTTGATTTCACTTCCACTTTATGCCATTCAATTAGTTTCATTTTCTACACTAAAGCAAATTGTTGGATGGTTTGAATCTCTTTTTCCAGCATTCAATTACCGTGGAGATTGGTATGTCAACACCTTCTTTTTCACTATGAATGAAAACGGAATGTATCGCAATTCTGGATTTGCTTGGGAACCTAAGGGTTTTGCTACTTTTCTAGTCTTCGCAATTCTAATCAATTTAATGCGCAATCAATTTCGTTCAAATAAGTCATTGATTATTTTGTTGATTGCATTGACAACAACACTTTCAACAGTTGGCTTTTTTGTAGTTGTTACTTGCGTTTTTTATGTGTATTTCAGAAATCAACAAACGACAGTTTCCAAGTTGTTTATTCCACTTTATATTGTCTTATCGTTTGGTGTTTTTTCACTTGATTTCATGTACGATAAAATCGAAAATGAAGTTGACAATCGTAGTTCCCATTTAAAATATGTGGATGTGGAAACGGATGCAAATTCAATCACATTGGGAAGGTTTGGAAGTATGCAATTGGCTTTATTAGAATTTCCAAAACATCCACTCATTGGAATTGGAATGCAAGATTCTGAGCGTATTCAAGGAAAGCATACTTACTTGGTTTGGGTGAATGGATTAGCTGATTGGTTGTCTCGATTTGGAATTATAGGAATGATTTTCCTTTTGTTAAGCTATGCCTTATCGTCAAAATGGCTGTTCTATTATTTCAATGCAAAAGGAGCTTGGGCTTGGGTAATTGCATGTTTCTTTTTGTTTTTTGCTTCAGCTGTTATCATCAACCCTTTTTTCATGGCTTTTCAATGTTACGGATTCACAAAGGGTGGATTTAAGAAAATTGCTTTTAACTATAATCACATATAAATAAAAAGAGTATGAGAACAAAAATTCCAGTTGTAATTCCTGCTCGAAATGAAGCAAAACGAATTTTAGATACTATTCATGGAATTCGTGAAATTGGTCAAGAAGCAGGTGTTCAAATGTTCCTTGTTGTCGTTGATGATGGATCTTCAGATATGACTGCACAAATAGCAAAAGATGTAGGTTGTCATGTAATCAGCTTAAAAGACAGGGGTTATTCTGCTTTAGGAAAACCCGAATTGGCAGATACACACAATGCTGGATTCGATTACATTTCCAATTTGGGAATTGATTTCGAATTTGTAATGGTTGTAGGTAGCGACACTACGTTCAAGTCCGATTATTTAAAAATTCTACTCACTGAAATGGATGCAGATTCCAATTTAGTGATGTGTGCAGGAATGATTGATGGCCTTCGAACAAATCCGACTGCAGTAAGAGGTTCTGGAAGAATAATCAGATATTCTTATTGGAAAAGTATTGGTGAGCGATTACCTAATTGTTATTACGGTTGGGAAAGTTATCCTGTTGTTTATGCAAACACACATGGTTTTAAAACAAAAACTGTTTATGAAGCTTTAATGTTTACTTCTCGACCTCCATTACATGGTGTTGATTGGTTTCGATATGGAATTGCAATGAAAGAAAACGGCAGCATTTTCCCCTATGTTTTGTTACGTGGAATGAAAGCTGCAAAAAACATTTCGCTAAAACAAGGAATTCGTTTGGTACGTGGGTATTTTTCAAATGTTCAGAACAAATATCCATATGAGTTGCGGATGTTTACCAAAAACTATCAAAAAAAACGTTTGAATCACTTTTTAACATTTAAATCATGAGAGTATTAATCGATATCGGACATCCAGCACATGTTCACTACTTCAAATTCTTGATTCAAAAAATTGAACAGAATATGGGAGTTGTGAAAGTTGTTGCACGCGAAAAGGAAGTCAGTCACACCTTGTTAAATGCGTATGCTATACCCTTTGAAAACCGAGGAAAAGGTGGGAATGGGATAATTGGAAAGTTTATTTACCTTCTAAAAGCTACACGATTTGTAAAGAAAATCGCTTTTAATTTTAAACCGGATATTGTCCTAAGTTTTGCATCTCCTTATGCTGCAAAAGCAGCCTATCAATTGGGAATTCCCCATTTGGCTTTGGACGATACCGAGCATGCAAATTTTGCACGTAAATTTTACTTGAAATACACTACAAAAGTACTTACTCCGAAATCTTTCAACATTGATTTAGGTCCCAAACACATGCGTTTTGATGGATTTATGGAAATGTGTTACTTACATCCATCCGTATATCATCCAAACAATAACATCTTGAATGAACTTCAATTAATTCCCAATGAATATTTCGTTGTTTTGCGTTTCGTTTCCTTTCAAGCAAGTCATGATATCGGACAAACAGGAATGTCTTACGCCTTTAAAACAGAACTTATTTCGATGCTTGAAGAACAAGGATTTAAGGTGTTTATTTCCTCTGAGGCAGAGATTCCAGAACAATTTAAAAAGTATAAATTAACTATTGCACCTGAAAAAATGCACGACCTTTTGTTCCACGCCTTTTGTTTTATTGGTGAAGGAGCAACAATGGCTTCAGAATGTGCCATGCTAGGAACACCTGCCATTTACATTAATTCACTTGACGCTGGAACCTTGCAAGAACAAGAAAAACTGGGATTAATTAAAGGTTTTCGATCGGAAAAGGAAGTAAAAGACAAGTTGAAAAATTGGTTACTCGTTCCTAATCGCAAAATCAAAACCAGACAAATTGCAGCTGATGTATTATTCAAATTTAAATCACCAACCGATTTGATTTACAATCACTTAAAAAACCTAAGTCATCATTAAACGCTAATTGAAATAAACACAAATCCACTCACTAACACGAGAATTATGAAAAATTATTCACTTTTAATCATGTTGTTATTTAATACAACAATTCATGCACAAGAAAAAAGTTTTTCACCTTTTTCACTTGAAGCATCTTATGGAATTTCAAGTCCAATAAAACCCTTTGCAACAAATTATGCAGCGAATTCTATTAGTCCATTTTGCTTTTCAATTGGCGGTAGATATATGTTCAATAACTACGTTGGTTTAAGACTTTCAACAGCTTACAATCAGTTCCGAAATAGAAGTAGTTTCTCCCCTTTTAAAACAAACTATTTAAGAACGAATATCGAAGGGATAGTTAATTTAGGTAATCTAATCCAGACTCATAACGCAAATAAAAAATTAGGATTAATGCTTCATACAGGAGTCGGATATTCGATTATGAGGGAAGAAAACTGGATCTATAGCTCCGATGAAATGTTGAGTGTGACATTAGGAATAACACCAAACGTTAAATTAACTCAACGCCTGTCACTTATAATTGATTTTTCTATCATCGGAAATATTTATCAATCCCGCACATTCGATTTTTCAGATGCTAATATTAAACGAGGAGTAGATGGATATTTGTTTAATTCTTCAATTGGTTTGAATTATACTTTTGGTAAAAAAACACCTGCAGATTGGTATGTGAGAGAAAACCTTGAACTAAAAGAAACCTTGTTAAAAAAAGAAGTTGATTCGTTGTATCAAGGGCAATTAGATGATGATCACGATGGTGTTGCAAATTATTTAGACCAAGAAGAAAGTGCAGAAAACGCATTTGTAAACTCTAATGGCGTTACTGTAGAAAAACCTGTTTTGGATGAAGATGGCGATGGAATTCCATCTGAAACGGATGAATGTCCACTTGAAAAAGGAACTATCTCTTCAAAAGGTTGTCCGGACTATGACAACGACAGCATTCCTGATCAAATTGATAATTGCCCATATCTTGCGGGAATTCCAACTAAAAAAGGTTGTCCTGAAATACCAATTTCACTTACAAATGCTTTAACTGATGCTACTAATCAATTGAAGTTTTCTCCAAAAAGTAGCACGCTTAGTTTAGAAGCAAAACAAACTCTAAAAAATCTAGGTGACGAATTGTTAAAACAAGTTGATGTTAAGCTTTACGTTCGAGTTTATGTTTTTGAGAAAGATGACAATTTAGCAAGTTTAAAATTGAGCAATGAACGTGCAACAGCAATAAAAGCGTATTTAATCAGCTTAGGAATCAATAAGGATCGAATTGTGACTTTGGGATTAGGAATGTCTGAAACAATTGCTCCAATTGACGACCCAAAAGCAAATGCTCTCAACGAAAGCGTGGATTTTAAAATTAACTTTTAAAAGAACAATCATGAAAAAATATACATTTATTCTATCATTTTTGATCGTATTTATTCATTACGGTCAAGCACCTGTGAGTAACCATTGGTCGATTGATGTTGGTATTGGAGCAAACAAACCTATCAACCCATTTGCAAGTGGATTTTACTCAAATACAGTTTGTTTTCCAGCAATAAACGTCACATCGCGTTATATGGTAAATTCATTTTATGGCTTTAGCACCCAAATAAATTACAACCAATTCAAGTTCGACAATTTTGGTGAAAATTCCGGATCTCAGTTTTTCAAAACAAATTATTTAA